>CAXTDB010000001.1:0-21496 GCA_964242045.1 uncultured Leptolyngbya sp.
CGTGCAGTAAAGGGTTTGAGACTGCTTTAGCATTGTCGCAAAGTTACCGATCGCGTTGGCACTTGCTTCGTGATGTGTTACGCGATCGCACAAAAGTTTAAGAAGCTACAAGGCTTAGTTTGAAGGGAATCGGGGAATTTAGCACGATCGTAGCTAGAACGATTCTTAATACTACGCAGTGAATTGATACAAACAAAAAACTTGAGATTCAAAGGAAATTCGGATTTTTTAACAGCAGAACTTTGAAGATTGGATTCTCAGTGATTTCATTGGGAAACTCTTCGCCCAATTCAGCGAGGACTTCAACGGCTGTATTTGAATTTCGCGCGATCGCTTGCCGGATTTGCGCTTCTGTATCCGTCGCCAACTCAGCTAAAACGCTTGTAGGAGTGGTTTCTGCGATCGTTGGTCGTTGTTGAAATCCCGCGCTTTGTAGCTCAGACATAATCTTTGAAAGTTGACTCACAACGCCGTTAAGATGCCCAGTTCGATCGCGACTCACTGAATTTTTCTAGCCTTTAGTGCCTCTTGAGCAGCAGCCCGAACTTCTATTTTTGGGTCGCGGCTTAATTGCTTTAGAAGCTGGGTTGGAGTGCTTGGATTTCTGGCAACTGCGGCGCGGAACATCTCAAATTTATGCGCTCCAAGTTGCTGATAAAGTTCGGCTGGCTGATTTGATGCTAGGGTTTCGAGAATTGCGATCGACGTATTCTGATGTCTAGCCATCCAGAAGATGACTTTATCTTCGATCTCAGTTGGAGAATAATCGGGTGAAAGCATTGTGCTAAAGGTGCTTTCAGCAATCCGATCGATGATTAATGTTGGTAAATTCGCTCGTCTATCAAGCAGATCCCAGTGAGTCCTTGAATCCTCTGAGAGCTTTAACAATAGTTCTAGGGTCAACTCAGGATGACCAGCGATTCCACGTCGTACACGCGGATTCTGATGATTCACAAGCTTTTCTAATACGGCGATTGGAATCCCACGCTTTCCTTGAATCGCATTGATGATTATGATCGCGGTTTGAGAAACATTGGGATGATTCAAAATGTCTTGAGGATCGACCTCGAAACGTTCTGCACTTGCAAGCTCTTCTAGAATTGATGCAGAAGTATTGGGATTTTGAATCATTGATTTTTTCACCGCTGCACTTCCATACTGAGCAATTTGGTGCAGCAGGAATTCGGGCGTGCTGGGATTTTGGACGAATGCGATCAGAATGCGATCGATCTTAGCGTCGTAGCTATAGTCATACTCATTATCTGATTGTTCGTAGCACTTCTGGACGAATTTTTCTAAGATAAAAATCGGGGTCTTGGGATTTTGTGCGATCGCGCAGCGAATTCTTCGGTTCTTCACCTCAAATAGTTGTATCAGCGTAGCTTCATCGGTTGTAGTACTCCGCGCTAAAGATAGCCGAACAAAGTAGCTATCTGGGTCTTCGAGAAGGAGCAGAAAGAAAATTGGATTCTCGGTAATTTCATTTGGAAATTCTTCGCCCAGCTTCAACAGCGTATCAGTTGGCGTACTCGGATTCAGGGCGACGGCTCTGCGGATTTGGGAACTGATGTCGATCGCTAACTTCGCTAAAACATCCACAGAAGTCGTGTCATCTTGTGCCATGCTCAAACGGGCTTTAAATTCGGAATTCTGTAGCTCAGACATCTTTTCTGATTGAGTAACAACATCGTTCAAATGCTCACCCAGACTGTATGATTCTGACAAATGCACAGCAATTGATCAAGCTTGTGGACATCCAGAATTTGATTAGCGCTTCTTTGTTGCGGCTGCGAATGAAGTCGCCGTTCTTTGCGACGTTGGCACTGTTCGCCCGATTTGTGCCGAGCGAGTCCTGCCCAACGGCGGCAACAGATGGCAAAGATGTGTTTTTTAATGAAACGTATCTACGATCGCTGTCTACTTCTCAACAAGATGGTCTACTCCTCCACGAAGTTCTACACGCAGCACTGATGCACGTTTTACGTCGAGGAGTGCGCGATCCCGAATTGTGGAATGTGGCGGCCGATCTTGTGGTGAATGGAATGATCGAGGCGCAAGGTATGTTTGAACTACCGCTGGGAGGACTGCGCGATCCGAAGTTAGAGCATTTGAGCGTGGAAGAAATTTATGAATTGCTGCTCAAAGAAGCGAAACCTCGAAACTGTTCGATGCCAGACTTGCTTGCGGCTGGGGACAGTGATAGTTTGTCACAAAATCAGAAAGCTGCACTCGAATCACATTGGCGCAATGCTTTACAGCAGGCAACCGTGATTGCTCGATCGATGAATCAAGGAAAACTGCCAGCGGGAGTCGATCGAGAACTTGGATTGTTAACTTCGCCGCAGTTAGATTGGCGATCGTATCTCTGGCGATATTTAGTTCAAACACCGACTGATTTTTCGGGATTCGATCGGCGGTTTATTGGGCGAGGATTGTATCTAGAAACGCTGCAAGGAGAATCGGTTCAGGTTTATGTAGCAGTGGATACGAGTGGCTCGATCGATGAAACACAACTGCGACTGTTTCTCGCTGAAGTATATGGAATTCTGAATTCTTATCCGCATTTGACTTGCGAACTTTATTATGTCGATGCTGAAGCTTACGGTCCGTATGAATTGAGTCTTGATTGTGCAATTCCAAAACCACAAGGGGGAGGAGGAACTGATTTCGTTCCGTTTTTTGAGAAAGTTGAGCAACGTTGGAATCGGCAAACTCAAGCACTTTGTGTTTATCTCACCGATGGATATGGAAGCTTTCCCGCTGAGGCTCCAGAACTTCCTACATTGTGGGTGGTCACACCTGGAGGATTAGCGTTAGAGCGATTTCCATTTGGTGAAGCAGTGCGCTTGCTATCCGTTTAGTTGGGTAATGGAATTTTTTGGAGTACAAAGTTGTGCATCAAATCGCAATAAAACGATATATGTTTACAGGCTGAAATCTACCTTTAAGTATAATTTTCAGAACATCGATCGCTTTACAACTGAGTGGAGTTAAACAAGCGCAGGTGTGAATGATTTCAGAGCAGTCGAACCACAGGCAGATTGAAGAAGACATTTTTATTTTTCCAGCCTCATTTGCTCAACAGCGCTTGTGGTTTATTGAACAACTGCTTCCTGGGGCTTCGTTATACACGATTCCTTTAGTGTTTCGGCTGACAGGTGTTTTAGCGCGATCGCAGCTTCAAGCCAGCCTCAACGCGATCGTTCGTCGTCACGAAATTCTGAGAACGACCTTTGATGTGATCGATGGGCAGTTGTTTCAGGTGATTGCTCAGCAATTGCAGATTCCGCTCAAGGTGGCTGATTTGCGGAAGACACCCGCTGAGGATGTTGCATTGAGGCAAATTTGGCAGGAGATTGAGCGACCGTTTTGTTTGGAGACTGGGGCGCTTTTACGATCGCATCTTTGGCAATTGCACGATACGGAACATTTGTTGCTGATTGCACTGCATCATATTATTTTTGATGAGTGGTCGAGCGGGGTTCTAATTCGTGAGTTAGGTGAGCTATATGCAGCATTTGCAGAAAGTAAACCCGCTGAGCTACCGGAATTACCGATTCAATATGCGGATTTTGCTCATTGGCAGCGAGAGTATTTGCAGGGTGAAGTGCTGAAGACTCAGTTGCACTATTGGAAACAGCAATTAAAGGATTTACCTGTTCTGAATCTACCGAGTTCTACTGTTCGATCGAATCAGCAAAGCCATCGGGGTGCAAGTCAACTGTTGGAATTGCCACAGGAATTGTTAGGTGCCTTGGAAGATTTGAGCCAGCAGACAGGTGTGACGCTGTTTATGACTCTGCTGGCAGCGTTTCAGACCTTGTTGCATCGCTACACTGGACAGACTGATATTGCGATCGGATCTCCGGTAGCAAATCGGCATCAGAGTGAATTAGAGGGATTAATTGGCTTTTTTGTGAATAGCTTGGTACTCCGAACCGATTTGTCAGGCGATCCAACGTTCCGATCGTTGCTAAAGCGAGTACGGGATGTGACGCTTGCGGCGTATGATCATCAAGATTTACCGTTTGAAAAGCTTGTCGAGGAACTGCAACCGATTCGGAGCCTCGGTCAAAATCCACTGTTTCAGGTAGTCTTTGCGCTGCAAAATACGCCGATGGAACAATTGGTGTTACCGGGCTTAGTTCTCAGTCCAGTAGATTTAGAAACTAGGACATCGCGATTTAACTTAGAACTTTATGTGTGGAAATGTGCTGATAACTTTCGGAACTTGTGGGGTAAGAATTGGCAGCAGTCTGATGGGCTACGGGGTGTGATTGTTTATAATACAGATCTATTTGATGCAACAACGATCGCAGCACTACGACAGCATTTCCAAACTTTGCTAGAGAGCATTGTAGCGAATCCAGAGGCGCGCTTGTCTCAACTCTCGTTGTTAACAGTCCAAGCGCAACAGGCATTGTTACAGCAGTGGAGTCGTACTCAATCGAATTATCCTGCAAATGATTGTATTCACCGATTGTTTGAAGCGCAGGTGCAGCAAAGACCCGATGCGATCGCAGTTCGATACGGAAGTCGATCGTTCACTTACGCCGCTTTGAATCAAGGCAGTAATCAACTGGCGCGGTATTTGCAGCGCTGCGGAATCGGAACTGAGATGACCGTGGGAATTTGTTTGGAACCGAGCGTTGAAGCGATCGCGGCAATGTTAGCCGTACTAAAAGCGGGAGGGGCTTATGTGCCGCTTGATCCAAGCTATCCACCAGAGCGATTACGGTTGATGGTAGCGGATGCTGAAATTTCAATTGTGCTGACTCAGGCGGACTGGGCAGATTTGGTACAAACAGACAAGACTAGAGTGATTTGTTTGGAACAGGAATGGAGCGCGATCGCTCATGAGTCAGATGAGAACTTATCAAATGTTTGCACCGCCGATCAGCTTGCTTATGTGATTTATACGTCTGGCTCTACTGGAATTCCTAAAGGAGTGATGGTGACGCATCGCGGCGTGATTCGATTGGTGTGCGCGACAAACTATATCGAGATAGAACCAAGCGATCGAGTTGCACAAGTCGCAAATCTCGCGTTTGATGCGGCGACGTTTGAGGTTTGGGGTGCATTGCTAAATGGCGCTCAATTGATTGGCATCGATCGAGATACAACGCTTTCACCGTCTGATTTTATTGTTGAATTGCAGCAGATTAGCATTCTGTTTCTAACGACTGCATTGTTTAATCAAACGATTCGCCACAGTTCGACAGCTTTTCGATCGCTGAAATATCTATTGTTTGGCGGTGAGATGGCGAATGTGGATTGTGTGCGATCGCTGATTCAACACGGTAAGCCTCAACATTTGATTCATGTGTATGGGCCAACTGAGAATACAACATTCTCGACTTGGTATGAGATGCAGCATTCAGAAGTTGCGACCGTGATTCCGATCGGTCGAGCGATCGCGAATACTCAGGTTTATCTGTTTGATGCAAATTTGCATCCAGTGCCCGCAGGAGTGAGCGGGGAAATTTATTTGGGTGGAGATGGATTAGCGCGCGGATATTTGAATCGCTCGGAGTTGACCGCAGAAAAGTTTATTCAAGTTGGAAATTTGGTGCTGTATCAGACGGGCGATCGCGCAATTTACCGAACAGATGGCAATCTTGAGTTTTTGGGACGGATCGATGATCAAATCAAGCTTCGTGGCTTTCGGGTTGAGTTAGGTGAGATTGAGGCGGTTTTGATTCAGCATCCAATGGTGCAATCTGCGGTAGTTACAGTGCGAGAGGTAGAAACCGATCGACAATTGATTGCTTACATTGTGCCTCAAACTTCTGAGCGACCAACTGAACGAGAATTACGATCGTTTCTTAAGCCGAAATTACCCGCTTATATGCTGCCTGCTGCGTTTGTGGTTTTAGACACGCTACCACTCACTGTAAATGGTAAGGTCAATCAAAAGGCGTTACCTTTACCAAGTTTGAGCCTTGAGCGAGAAAGTCGTCCACTTGCTCCAACCACTTCTTTAGAAGCATCGCTGATTGAACTTTGGAGACAACTTCTCGGACGAGAACAAGTCGGCATTCAGGATAACTTCTTTGAACTGGGTGGACATTCTTTATTAGCAACTCAGTTGGTTTCGCGCATTCGCGATCGCTTTGGGGTTGCACTCTCCCTACGCTGTGTGTTTGAAACACCGACGATCGCCCAGTTAGCCCAAACAATTGAAGCTCTAAAACAGTCGGATTCGCGACGACGTGAGGAAATCGAACTATGACAAACAAGACGATCGCTGAATTTGTGACTGATCTAAAGAGCCTAGATGTGCAACTCTCGATCGAGGGTGAACCTGATGAAATGCGGCTGCGCTGTAATGCTCCAGAAGGAGTTTTGACGACTGAACTGAGGCAGGAATTAATTGAGCGCAAAACCGAATTGATTTCGTATCTACGATCGTATGTTCAATCAGCATCTCAAAGAACTGTGTTTCCTTTGTCGTTTGCTCAACAGCGATTGTGGTTTTTGTATCAGCTTGCACCTGACAATCCGTTTTATAATGTGCCTGCTGCGATTCGGTTAACTGGGACAGTCGATCAGAGCGCTTTATCGCGATCGTTTGATCAAATCGTGCAGCGTCATGCGGCATTTCGTACAGGATTCACGACTGTCGATGGACAGCCTGTTCAAGTTGTTAAACCTGATATAAATGTTGAGTTATCTGTAGTGAATTTGCCAGCAGGTGAGTTTGCTGAGAACTCTACGAAGCGCGAACAGATTAGCCAGCAATTGATAGCAACTGAAGCACAGCGTCCATTCAATCTAACTACTGATTCACTGCTGCGCATAACATTACTACAGTTTGATTCAACACACGCAGTTTTATTGTTAACACTGCATCACATTGTGGCGGATGGTTGGTCACTGGGCGTATTCATTCGAGAACTCGCCTATTTCTACCGAGCGTTTGTTGAGGAACGATCGCCGCAATTGCCGCCGTTACCGATTCAATATCCAGAGTTTGCCTGCTGGCAGCGCAATTGGCTACAAGGAGAAATCTTAGAACAACAACTCTCATACTGGCGTAAGCAGCTACAAGATTTGCCCGTTTTGAATTTGCCAACTGATCGTCCTCGTCCTGCTGCTCAAACTTATCGGGGTGCAACTTATCCCTTACGATTTTCTCCGACGCTTACGCAGAAGTTAGAAGCACTGGGTCAGCAATCCGGCACATCGCTGTTTATGACCCTACTCGCGGCTTTTCAGACGTTGCTGCATCGATATACTGAGCAAGAGGATATTGCGATCGGGGTTCCGATTGCGAACCGACATCGCAGCGACATCGAAGGACTGATTGGCTTTTTTGTGAACATCTTGATCATGCGATCGCAGCTTTCGAGTAATTTAAGTTTTCGAGAGTTGCTAGAGCAGGTTCGCAATGTGACTTTAGAAGCTTATGAACATCAGGATTTACCGTTTGAGAAGCTAGTCGAGGAATTAGAGCCAGAGCGAGATATTAGCCGCAATCCTTTGTTTCAGGTTGCTTTTGCGCTACAAAATGCGCCGATGCAGCCGTTAGAACTACCCGGATTGATGCTAGAGCCTGCACCGCTGGAATTTGGAAGTACTCGGTTTGATTTAGAGGTGCATTTGTGGGAGCCGACTCATGGTTTACGGAGTCTTTGGCAGTCTCAGGAAGGATTGAGCGGATTTATTTCTTATAGTACTGATTTGTTCGATCGCGATCGCATTGTTCGCTTAGTCGGACATTTTGAAACTTTGCTCGAAGGTATTGTGGCGAATCCTGACGATCGATTATCTGATCTGCCTTTGCTTACACCCGCAGAACATCAGCAAATTTTAGCCTGGAATCAGACGGAGACGAAAAATCAGAATGTTCGCTGTTTTCATCAAATTTTTGAAACACAGGTACAACGCGCGCCAGATGCGATCGCAGTTGTTTCAGAACAAAAAACACTGACTTACGCTGCATTAAATCAGCGATCGGATGATTTAGCGCAAATCTTGAGACAGATGGGAGTTCGGGCGAATCGTTTGGTTGGATTGTGTGTCGATCGCTCCGTTGATATGGTGATTGGCATTCTCGCAATTCTCAAAGCGGGAGGAGCTTATGTGCCGCTTGATCCGAACTATCCGAGCGATCGACTTGATTTTATGTTGAGCGATACACAAGTTGCGATTTTGCTAACGCAATCTTGGCTGATCAATGCGCTACCGAAATCACAAGCAAAGATTGTTTGTTTGGATCAATTGCCACAAGGTTCGGAACACTGCGAGATTGCGACTTCAACGCCTGATCAGCTTGCTTATGTGATTTATACGTCTGGTTCTACAGGTACACCCAAAGGCGTGTTATTGTCTCATCGTGGTTTGTGCAATGTGATTGAAGCACAGCAAGTTTTTCATCTATCTTGCACGAGTCGAATTCTACAATTTAGTTCTTTGAGCTTTGATGCTTCTATTTTCGAGATTGCGCTGGCGTTTGGCTCTGGAGGAACATTGTATATTCCGCCTCGGTCTGCTCAGTTACCTGGAATGGCACTGCTGCAATTTTTACAGACCAATGCAATTACTCATGCTTTGTTAACTCCGGCAGTGCTGGCTGTGTTGCCATCGATCGAGCTTCCTGACCTGCAAGTGTTGATCACAGGCGGTGAAGTCTGCTCCCGTCAAGTCGTTGATCGCTGGGCTGCAAATCGTCACTTTTTCAATGCTTACGGGCCAACCGAAACCACAATCTGGTCAACGGTTGCGGAACTTGATCCAGGTGATAATCCATTGTCGATCGGGCGACCAATTCTCAATACTCAAGTCTATTTGCTCGATGCTAACTTGAATCCTGTTCCTGTCGGGATTCCAGGCGAGTTGTATATTGGCGGTGAAGGGCTTGCCCGTGGTTATCTCAATCGCCCAGAGTTGACGGCAGCGCGATTTATTCACACTCGATATTCAACGCTCTATAAAACAGGCGATCGTGCTTTTTATCGTGCTGATGGTTCACTTGAGTTTCTCGGTCGAGTTGATGATCAAGTTAAAATCCGAGGGTTTCGGGTAGAGTTGGGCGAAATCGAAGCAACGCTACAACGCCATTCAGCGATTCGAGATGCCGCGATCGTTCCTTTCGGAGAGACATCTAGCGAAATGCGGCTGATTGCTTACTTTAGCCTTGATCTTCGGCAACCTGTTTTACAGTCGATGCAAGCTCAACAGATTCAACATTGGCAAACGCTCTACGATCAAACTTATCAGTCTCCAATTTCCAATTCTCAGTTCAACGTTACAGGTTGGAATAGTAGCTATACCGGAGAGCCGATTCCTTTAGAGCAAATGCAAGAATGGATTCGCGATCGCGTTCAGCAAATTCTGGCACTGAAACCGCAACGAATATTAGAGATTGGTTGTGGAACTGGATTGCTATTGTTTCAACTCGCACCTCATTGTGAGAAGTATGTAGGAACAGATTTCTCGATCGCGGCTTTAAGCTCGATTCAGGATCAGTTAAACACACTGCCTCAAGTTGAACTATTACACCGAATTGCAACTGACTTCAAAGAGATTGATCCTGCTGCGTTTGATGTGGTGATTTTGAATTCGATCGTGCAGTATTTTCCTAACGTTGATTATTTGATGCAGGTGTTAGAAGGAGCGATTCAGGCTGTTGCACCAGGAGGAGTGCTGTTTGTGGGAGATGTGCGAAATCTGTCGCTGCTGACTGCTTTTCATAGTTGGATGCAGTTTTGTCAAGCAGATGCAGCAATGGAACGAGTTACACTCCAACAGCTTGTGAACCGATCGCGGTTTGAAGAACCTGAACTCGCGATCGATCCGATGTTCTTTCACGCACTGCAAGCTAAATTTCCTCGAATTCAACAGGTGCAAATTCGACTTTCACGCGGACAACATCAGAATGAGATGACGCAGTTTCGTTATAACGTCCTATTGCACATTGCCGATGGTTCGACGGATGAGGTAGAACTGCGATCGCTACAGCCTTATCGCTGGAACCTAAAGCCGATCAGTATCGAAGCGGTTCACAAGCATTTGATCGAAACGGAACCGGAAAGATTCATGATCACAGAAATTACCAATCGTCGGGTGAATGCTGCGGTTAAAACTGCAAGCTGGTTAAGCAACAAAGCCGCACCGAACACAGTTGGACAAATGCGAGAGGTATTACAGGAAACGACTGAATTTGCGATCGATCCGCAAGACTGGTGGAATTTAGAAACCCTTTCTCCCTACACTGTAGAGATTACTTGGTCAATTCAATCTCATACCGGGAACTATGATGTTTTGCTCATTCGGCAAGGTAGTGAAATAAGCCATCACTTTCCTGTTTGTCACCGCTCTGATTTGCTTTGGGATGACTATACAAACAATCCGCTTCAGTCTGAATCTGCACGTCAATTGATTCCTGAACTGCGTCAGTTTTTAGCACAGTCCTTACCGGACTACATGATTCCTTTTGCGTTTGTACCATTGGAAACGCTGCCGCTCACACCGAATGGTAAAGTCGATCGCCGCGCACTTCCAAAGTTCAGCGAACCATCGAGAAATGAATCGATCGCTCAAAGTTGTGACAACATCACGCCTACAGAAGCAACGCTGCTAGAGATCTGGAAAGACCTTTTGAGACTAAAGCAAGTCACGATTCAGGATAACTTTTTTGAGTTGGGTGGTCATTCTTTGTTAGCGACTCAAATGACTTCGCGGGTTCGTGATGCTTTAGGGCTAGAGTTACCTTTGAAAAGCGTATTTGAAGCGCCAACAATCGCTCAACTCGCGCCGATTCTCGATACCTTGAAAAACCATACTTCCACTCCAAAAATCCCGCCTTTAGTTCGTTTGGATCGTTCTGCTTATCGTCACACGCGATCGACTGCGATCGAGCCTCAACCTGCTGCTTGGTCGCCGCTGGTTCCGTTAACGTTGGGCACAAGCAAACAACCTTTCTTTTGTGTTCATCCGATGTTTGGGGTGGTGTTTCCATATCTAGAACTTGCGAACTGTTTGGAAAGCGATCGCAGCTTTTATGGACTTCAACCTTTAGGGCTAGATGGAAAACTGCCGCCGCTAAATCGAATCGAAGCGATCGCAGCCTACTACATCGAAGCGATTCAAACCCTGCAACCGCAGGGACCTTACTTTTTAGGCGGTTGGTCTTTTGGTGGATTCGTCGCTTTTGAAATGGCGCAACAACTCACGCGGGCTGGGCATGAAGTCGAGCTTTTGGCGATTCTTGATACGCCAGCACCTTGCAATAAACCCTCTTTCTATCAGAGCCTGAAGTTTTTAATCGGAACGGCTGTTTGGTCTACGCTACCGTTTTTGCTGGACTATAGCGCTCTCGCGATCGATCGATTGCAATCTGGGAATGCTTGGTTTTCGCGCTGGCAATGGTCTACTCTGCTGCGATTGATGCCCGAAGAAACCCGGTTACGGCTACTCGATGAATCTGCAATCTCGCCGATGCTGCGAATCGTTTACGCGAATGCTCAAGCGGCATATCGATATGTACCGCAACCTTATCTGCATCGCATTACCTTGTTTCAAGCCGCTGAACAATCGACTGCGATCGAACAAGATGCCACACTCGGCTGGAGTGCTTTGACAAGTGAGATTCAACTGCATCAAGTTCCGGGCAATCATCTTTCTTTACTAAAACAACCTCACGTTCAAATCTTGGCTCAACAACTTAAACAATACTTCTAATCGGAGAAGATCTATCGCAAGGGGCATGAATCAATCAAGTCTATGTCGTAGGATAGATGCTGGCTGAAATTGGCTTAAGTTTGACATGCACGATCGAGGCTTGGGGCGAAATTGGAGTCCACTGCTGCTGGGCGCGGCTGTGCTTGTACTGGCTCATTTTACAGCGCTACTATTTCGGATACATCCAGCGGTTTCGCTATGGTTTCCACCGTCGGGAGTTGCGATCGCGTTAGCGATTTGGTTTGGGCCGTTAGCGGCAATGGTTACAGGTCTTGTTTCTACCCTCGTTGCCCCGATTTGGGGAAGCCAAGGATGGATGCAGTGGGTGGGCTTGACCGATGCAGTTGAACCTTTGGTCGCATGGTGGCTTTATCGGCGATTCTGGCAGCGATCGCTGTTGCTTAATCGCTTGAAAGATGTGAGTGCTTTTATTTTGAGTGCGCCCGTTTTTGCTTGTGCGAGTTCTGCGATTGTCGGTAGTTCAGCATTAGCAATCACGGGCAAAATGTCCTGGCAAGCCGTGGGAAACGCGATTCCGCACTGGTGGCTAGGGAATGCGATCGGTACGATGGTGATTACGCCGATTGCGCTGTTAACGCTGACTCCGATTTTGCAGCGGTGGCAATGGATTCGGGAGACTCCGATCAGTGCTTCTACGCCTCAGCAGCAAAATTTGGCGCGCCTGAGAGCCGAAAAGATTGCGATCGTGTCTCTTGGTCTTGCGATCGCGCTTTTAAGCGTTTCACAAACGAGCTACGGTGGCTTTGCGTTTCAGCAGCTTGCTTTTCTCAACTTTGTGCCGATTCTCTGGGCGGCGTTGCGATTCGGAGCGATTGGCGGTGCAAGTACGGCAAGCTTTTGTGTGCTGGCAGCGTTATTGAGCTATGTCCTGAAGTATCCTCATGCGTTAACCTTGTCAGAGTTTCCGGTTGATGCAGGCGTTCTCACGGTTCATAAGTTGAGCTTAGTCACTCAATGTGTGATTGGATTGTTGACGGGAACGGCGATCACTCAGCAGACTCAAACACAAGTTAAATTAGCAATCTCTCAGGTGCAACTTGCTGAGTACGAAGTACGATCGCGCTTAAACGAAATCTTAGAACAAACCAATCAAGCTTTAGAACAAACGAATGCACGGTTAGAGCAAGCAAATTACGAAAAAGATGAACTATTGCTGCGAGAGCAAGCGGCTCGATCGCAGGCTGAATCAGCCAATCGAATCAAAGATGAGTTTTTGGCAGTGGTTTCGCATGAACTACGAACGCCATTGAATCCGATTTTAGGTTGGGCAAGGTTGTTGTTAGGCGGCAAGCTCGATCCGACTACAACTCAATCGGCACTCGAAACTATCGATCGCAATGCAAAACTGCAATCTCAATTGATCGAGGACTTGCTCGATGTGTCTCGAATTTTGCGCGGCAAGCTGGTGCTGCGTGAGATCGAGCTAGATATCGGGTTAGTAATCCGATCGGCGATCGAAACCGTGCGATTGTCCGCAGAAACGAAAGCGATCGCGTTAACTTTTATCTGTGCTAATTCAGAGTCTCGCATTTTAGTTCATGGCGATCCGAATCGATTGCAGCAAGTAATAGTGAATCTGTTGACAAATGCAATTAAGTTCACGCCTGAAAACGGACGAGTCGAGATTAAATTAGAGCATTCATCTGGGACAGATTTTGTACAAATCAGCGTCAGCGATACTGGTAAGGGCATTCATCCAGACTTTCTACCGTATGTGTTTGAACGGTTTCGTCAAGAAGACAGCGGCACGACGCGAAACTTTGGCGGATTGGGGCTAGGACTTGCGATCGTGCATCACTTGGTTGAACTGCATCACGGTACAATTGCCGCAAAAAGTGACGGAGTGAATCAGGGAGCAACGTTTATCATTCAGCTTCCTGCTGTGAATTCTCGCTCTGAAGGTTTCCTTCCTGAAGCGGTTTCAACGACTCCACAAGCAACAGGGTTTTTAAAGAACAGAAAAATTTTGATTGTTGAGGATGATGCCGATGCTAGAGAGTTATTGCGGTATATTCTGGAGCATGAGCAGGCGACCGTTTCACTCACAGCCTCGGCTCAAGATGCGATCGCTCAGCTTCAATCACTCACTCCAGATTTAATCATTAGTGATATTAGTATGCCGGGAATGGATGGATACCGATTCATCCGATATATTCGCACCATGCAGTCACATCGTATCCCTGCGATCGCCCTAACCGCAAACGTCAGAGAAGAAGATCGACTAAGCGCGATCGCAGCGGGATTTGATGCTCATATTGCAAAGCCGATCACGCTCGAAGTTCTATTGGCTGAAATCAAAAGATTGCTGCAATCTGCGCCTTCTGTTTCTTCGCTATGAAGACTTCTTGAATGCTAATGCAATAAAAGTATAGTGCTTTTCATACCAAGAGACGGTTGTTTCAGTACAAGCTGGAATCTGATGGTTTTGGTGCAGAAGAAAACCGTGATTTTTAGCAAGCGCAATCGTCTGTTCAATTTCCGCTTGTGAGAAGATTGTCCAGGATAGTCCAAACGGCTGAATCGAGTGATTGATCGCAACTTCGTTCTGCCAATAGTCAGTTGTCACAAACAGCAATCCATTGGGTTTGAGTAATCGATCGGTTTCTCGGAAAAAAGCATCAAGATCGACACCGTGTTCGATCACAGAGATGCTGACAGCGACATCGTAAGAGGCATCTGGAAAAGGAGTTGCTGTTAAATCTCCTGAATAAAGCTGATAGTCAGAAGAATTAACTTCTGGTTTAATCGTTAAGTCAATTCCATCTAGATGTTTGAAACCCAGCGCTGCTAAAAATTCAAGCGTACAGCAATCCCCGCAGCCTAAATCTAGAATTTTGGATTGTCGATCGACTTGGGGTAGGAGTTGGGCGAGTAGCCACTGATCCCAATTTTTCTGAATGGTGATGTGAGTCGGCAGATTTGCTTGTTGCAAAGCCTGCGTTGCAGTTTCGATTTCTTGCCAGTTTTGCAGCACTTGAATCATTCGATTACGCTCTCTTGGGTTGGAAAGGTCGATCGCGAAAGGTTTCC
The DNA here is from genome assembly GCA_964242045.1 of uncultured Leptolyngbya sp. GTDB lineage: Bacteria > Cyanobacteriota > Cyanobacteriia > Leptolyngbyales > Leptolyngbyaceae > Leptolyngbya. Next base: position 14,737 of record CAXTDB010000001.1, read on the forward strand.
AAATCAGCGATCGAGATTTTGAGTCTTATTTTCTCATGTCTATTTGATTAGTAGATTTATATCACGTCTTAAATTCAAGACTGAAAAACAGGAGATGAACTGAGTCTCGATCGAGGAGTTGATCAGGCTTTTGGATCAGAAAGTTGAAACAAAGCACTGGGGATGCCTAAAATTATTCTAGGTTTTTGATCATTCTCTAAATTTTGTTAGAGAATACAGTCAATCTGTATCTGGACGAAGTTTAGAGAATGAACGTTTTAGCGAAAGTTGATACTGGAATTGACGTGGATGAGAATGACTTTACGACTTATCTTGATCCGACTTTAATTCAATCCGCGCGATTGATCTACGAAACTTATTTCGCGGTGCATCCTGAAATCGATCGACCTCTAGGAGTCGCGATCAATCGAATTACGCATCGCGGCAAAATCATTTTTTCAGGTAAGCCAATTCTGCTGCCGCAAGAATGCTTTGTGCCGTTTGAATTGATCGAATAGAATCGCAAAAAATTAGGGCACGAATTTCGACTCGATCGAGTTAAATGAAAGTCGCCCTGATGCCTTGCTGAAGTTATGGATTTTCTTGCGGTTCCGGCTCTCGTTTTGGTCTTTTTTATCGGTGCGTCGATCGGAAGCTTTCTCAATGTGGTGATCTACCGATTGCCTGCTGGACTTTCTCTGATTTATCCGCCGTCGCGCTGTCCCCACTGCCTGACTCGCCTGAAAAAACGCGAGAATATTCCAGTGTTCGGATGGCTGCGACTCAAAGGAAAATGCGCCCACTGTAAAAGCGCGATCGCGCCTCGCTATCCGCTAATCGAAGCGACAACAGGCATTTTATTTCTAATCGTATTCTGGATGTTCGGCATTTCGCTGCAAACGTTGGGATATTGGGCGTTTCTGAGCTGGCTTTTCGCGTTAGCAATAATCGATCTAGACACGATGACGTTACCGAATCCGTTGACGCAATCAGGTTTAGTGTTGGGGTTGGTTTTTCAAGTCAGTCTTGGGGCTTCCAATAGTGGAATCGTTGGCGCAATTCAAGGATTCATCAGCGGCGCGATCGGTGCGATCGTTGGCGTTTGGCTATTAGATTTGATCGCAATCACTGGATCGATGATTCTGGGACAGCCCGCAATGGGAGCCGGAGACTCAAAGCTAATGGCAATGATTGGCGCTTGGTTAGGATGGCAGTTGATGTTGCTTGCAGGATTTTTAGCGTGTCTAACAGGTGCGATCGTGGGAATTAGCGCACTGAAATCCGGGCGATTGTCGCGTCGTCAAGCGATGCCGTTTGGACCATTTTTGGCATTGGGAGCGGGCTTGAGTTTGTTTTACGGACAAGCGATGTTATCGAACTATCTTCGATTGTTTACGCTGTAGAATGAGGCTTGATTAGCGTGGTTTAAATCGACGGATGCGTATCTCTCTAAATTGGCTGCGGGAACTGGTAGACATTTCGATCACTCCGGAGGCGTTGGCGGAAAAGCTGACAATGGCGGGGTTTGAAGTGGAAGACATTGAGGATCGACGCACTTGGGCAGATGGAGTTGTCGTCGGACAGGTATTGACGCGAGAACAGCATCCGAATGCCGATCGCTTAAGCGTGTGTACGGTCGAGATCGGGGGCGAGAGTCCGTCTCAGATCGTTTGCGGTGCGGCGAACGTGCGCGCTGGAATTTTCGTTCCAGTTGCCACCCTTGGAACTTATCTACCGAATGTAGATTTGAAGATCAAGCCTGCCAAGCTCAGAGGCGTTGAGTCGAAGGGAATGATTTGTTCTCTATCAGAATTGGGACTCACTAAAGAATCCGAAGGGATTCATATTTTTGATCAGTCGATCACGGGTGCATTACAGCCTGGCACGGATGTGCGCCCCTTATTAGGATTAGATGATGCGATTTTAGATTTGACTTCGACCGCAAATCGGGCAGATGCGCTCAGCATGGTCGGAATCGCGCGAGAAGTGGCAGCTTTAACGGGCGAAACTTTGCGCTTACCGGAACCTGTTGCACCTCAAGTTAAACAAAGTCGCTCATTGTCGATCGATATTCAAACTGCTCAAACTTGCCCAACCTACATTGGAACCATTGTCGAGCATGTCAAAATTGCGCCATCACCGTTGTGGTTACAGCGTCGATTGTTAGCAGCGGGGGTGCGATCGATTAACAACATTGTCGATATCACCAACTACATCATGCTGGAGTGGGGACAGCCGCTTCATGCGTTTGATCTCGATAGTTTGATCAACGTTGCAGGAACGGATCAAATTGAGATGGGAGTGAGATTTGCTCGATCGGGTGAATCTGTGAAAACGCTCGATGGTCAAGATCGCAAACTCCAAGAACAAGCCTTGTTAATCACGGTAAACGACAAGCCGACGATGTTAGCGGGTGTGTTCGGCGGCGAAGAAACAGAAGTGAGCGATCGCACTCAGCATGTGATGTTAGAAGCTGCGATTTTTGATTCTGCTGCGATTCGCAAATCTGCTCGATCGCAAGGGTTGAGAACCGAAGCTTCTGCGCGATATGAACGCGGCGTGAACTGGGCAGGACTCGAAACTGCTTGTCGGCGCGCGATCGAACTGATGCTCGAAGTTGCAGGCGGAACGGTTACGGCTCAAAACACGATCGATTATCGCCAAGGAACTTTAACTAGAACGATCGAGCTTCGATTAGCGCGCGTTCGAGAAGTCTTAGGCATGGTCGAAGGTGAAGACCTCGGCGAACTGCAAGCAAATGATGTCGAACGAACGCTAACGGCTTTGGGCTGTGAATTGCGATCAAATGGTTCAGAGACTTGGATCGTTACAGTTCCGCCGTATCGCTATCGGGACTTAGAGCGCGAAATTGATTTAATCGAAGAAATCGCGCGGCTTTATGGATACAACAATTTCAGTGATACTTTACCTGCAAAAACAGAGCCGGGATATTTGTCGATCGAACAATCGATCGCCCGCAAAGTTCGCGAAGCTTTCCGAGCCGCAGGACTTACCGAACTGATTCACTATTCACTCGGTAAACCCGGAGAAGAACGCCAGATCATTCTGGCAAATCCATTGTTCACCGAATACTCTGCACTGCGAACCGATTTGATTAATGGACTAATCGAAGCGTTTCAGTACAACTTAGAGCAAGGCAACGGAGCCTTAAACGGCTTTGAAATCGGTCACATCTTTGCTCAAGAAGAAGAACTAACCGAATCCGAAGCGATCGCGGGAATTTTGGGCGGTGATCCCACTCAAGGTAAATGGATTCGGGGCGGCAAAGATCAGCCGCTGTCATGGTTTGAAGCAAAAGGCATGCTAGATAGTGTGTTCGATCGCATCGGTTTAACCGTGGAATATCAGCCCGATCGACGCGATGCAAGATTGCATCCAGGTCGAACCGCCTCGCTGTGGGTCAGAGGCGATCGTCTAGGCACGTTCGGACAGTTACATCCGCAATTAAGACAAGCGCGCGGACTACCCGATGAAGTTTATGCTTTTCAATTGGATCTCGATGTGGTGATTCGCCATCTTGAAACCGACGAAGCAATGGTTCCGATCTTCAAGCCGTTCTCAACGTATCCTGCGTCCGATCGCGATATTGCCTTTTATGCCGCGCGCGATGTTGCCGTAAGCGATTTGGAGCGCACGATCGTCAAGGCAGGCGGTAAGCTGCTGGAATCAGTCGAACTGTTTGATGAATACAAAGGCAATCGTGTCCCAGAAGGACAGCGAAGTTTAGCGTTCCGGTTAGTGTATCGAGCAGACGATCGCACGTTAAAAGATGAGGATGTTGATCCAGTGCATCAGAAGGTGCGAGAAGCACTCAGCGAGAAATTCCGAGTCGAACTGAGAAGCTGAGATTTGCCCTCACCCCCTTCTCCCATTTTGGGAGCGCGGAGCCAAGAGTCCAGTTCCTCTTCTCCCCAAGGAGAAGGGGTTAGGGGATGAGGGCAGAGAGGCTACGCAATTTTCAAACTGATTAATCGAGGTAAAACTGTGCCGAAGTACGTTGTCTGGGGAAGCTACTGCGAAGATGTTCTCGAAAAAAGAGCGCCGTATCGCCAAGCTCATTTAGATGGACTCGCCCAACAAAAAGCAGATGGAATCTTAATCACCCTTGGTCCCACAAAAGACATTACCAAAGTGTTTGGCATCTACGAAGCAGAAAACGAATCGATCGTGCGCGCTTTGATCGAGTCTGATCCTTATTGGCAAAATCAGATCTGGACAGAGTACGACATCAAAGAATGGATTCAGGCAATTTAGCGCTTGTGAATTAAGCGTCATTCACAGCGACACCCAAAATGGGAATACCTGAAGTCGCCAAATCGCGCGTAGACTATGAATTCAGAGAAGACTCAGCGACGGTTCCGGTTTGGTTTTTACCGTTCAAACGTCCTGCCCTGAAAGAGTTTCTCTTTTCTCCAGCAGCTACACAATGGCTGTGGGAGCATGTCCGAGACTACGATGTTTTAGATAATCACTACCTATTTTGTTATGCTCCCACTTGTGCGGCTGCGATCGCGCGTTAGCAGGGCGTTCCCTACATGGTTCGCACGATGGGACAGTTTACGCCTTGGGCACTCTCACAAAGCTGTTTGAAAAAACAAGTCTATAGTGCATTAATCGAGCGTTATAACCTCGATCGAGCGGCTGCCATTCACTGTGCTGCTCCTTCTGAAGCGGAAGATGTGCGAAATTTTGGTGTGAAAACGCAGACATTAACCTTACTACTCGGCGTTAACTCACTGATTCCGATCAAAGGTGCCCGATCGCGCATCCGGCAAGAATATCGCATTGCTGCTGAGACACCGATTATCTTGTTTTTATCCCGGCTGCATCCGAAAAAGCGCCCTGAACTCTTACTGCGATCGCTGCATCAGCTTAAGAATCAAGGCTCACAGTTTCACTTAATCTTAGCGGGTAGTGGTGATCCGACTTATATGAAAAAGCTACGTGAATTTACGCAATCTTTAGAATTAAGCGATCAAGTGACGTTTTCAGGATTAGTATTAGGTGAAGCGAAAAATGCTTTACTCCAGGGTGCTGATTTCTTTGTGTTGCCCTCGTTTTCTGAAAACTTTGGTATTGCGATTGCTGAAGTATTAAGCGCTCGTCTACCCGTGATGATTACTCCAGGCATCCAGATTGCACCAGAGATCGAAGCCGCTAATGCCGGATTAGTGGTTGAGGGTGCAGTCGAACCTTTAGCGAACGCAATTGAACAACTACTCACACAACCGCGTTGCGCGAGTAGTTAGGCAATTATGGACAGCAGCTTGCACAAGCGGGTTATTCTTGGCTTGCTATTGCTCAGCAACTCATTCCTGCTTATGCTGCGATCGCGGCGAGGCAACCGCTACCCGAAGCACCTTGCTTTACTCAAGTTGCTTACTAAACTCAGCTCACTAAACTACTGACGAATTGGAATACTCGGATGCTGACTCAGAATCAGACTGCTCTAGCCCCCTTTATTGCTGCTGATCAACACGCTCGTGCAACTTGGAAAGACGGAATTTTATCCTTTGCGATCGAGCAGCCTTCGATTGGCATTCAAGCGAACGCCTACTATTTCGGACAGCCCGTATGGGCAAAAAACTATCTTGCGGTGCATTGCGATCGCGACTTACAAGAGCGCTGGTCTGCAATGCTTGGGTCTTGGCACGACAAAGTTGTGGTTGATATTGGATGTGGTCCGGGCAACTCATACGCAGCTTTACGCGATCGCTGTGGCATTCCTAAGCAGATTATTGGAGTTGATGTTGCTCATGGGGCACTAAAGCTAGCAGCCGAGCTTGGTTATATACCAGTTCTCGCGGATGCTCAACAGCTTCCATTTGTCTCTGAGTTTGCTGACATTGTTGTGATGAATGCCACTTTGCATCACTGTGATGACATGGCGCAGGTTTTGCGGGAAGCGGCTCGGTTAGTGCGTCCTGGTGGGCTACTCATTACCGATCACGATCCTCAAACAACGATGTGGGGGAATAACTTAATTGCACATTGGCTGTGGAACTTGCGTTTGCCGTTATATCGATTGCTTAAGCGGGGGGGTCATGCTTCGATCGAAGAGCAAAAGTGGATGATTGCAACCGAAGTTCATCACAATCCTGGGGATGGCGTTACGCCTGACTTTTTTCGCAGCATTTTAGAACCGATGGGATTTAGCACCAAGCTTTTTCCGCATAACCGCACGGTTGGTGCAGAAGTGCTAGATGGCAAACGCGGACGCGCTCCTTGGAATGTTCGATTAGGGCAACGCTTAAGCGGTGTTAATCCTGATGCGGTTGAGAGCGCGCTACTGATGATGTGTGTAGCTCAGCGATCGCTCTAAAACACTCATTTGAGTCATGAGAGGATGTTTTAAAAGACAATCGAGGCTGTAAAAAAGCTCTCCGGTAATACGCTGTAAATACAACAACTACAGCACCGAGAGAGCATGAGTAAAGCATATCCTAGCAACCTCACCCTTGCTCAATATGAGTTATTGAATGACTTATTGCCAGGCGCGAAACCCGGCGGTCGACCGCGAGAAGTCGAGTTGTGGGACATTCTCAATGCCATCTTTTACATCCTGGTTGAAGGTGTGCGATGGCGGGCATGACCCGGCGACTTTCCCGCTTGGCAAACGGTGTATACCTACTTTCGCAATTGGCGCAAAGACGGAACCTGGTTGGAGATTCATGAGCGTTTGTATCGGTGCAGTCGGATTGAGCAGGAACGGCTTGCGAGTCCATCCGAAGCGGTGCTAGATAGTCAGTCGGTGAAAAGC
>CAXTDB010000001.1:21506-62932 GCA_964242045.1 uncultured Leptolyngbya sp.
AGCGGTCGGATTTGACGCAGGCAAACAGATCAAAGGACGCAAGCGATTCATCACCGTCGATACGTTGGGACTAATTTTGCGCGTGTTTGTCACCGCCGCCAGCACCGGAGAACGCGAAGGTGGTAAAACTGTGCTGCACCGAGTCCGACAACGCGGTAAAGCCGTGTCCCGATTGCACACCGTCTGGGTCGATGGCGGATTTGAGGGTGAACCCTTCATGCAATGGGTCATTTCTTTCTGTTGTTGGATCGTCCAAGTCGTCTTACGCCCTGAACAATCCAAAGGCTTCGTCTTGCTGAAAAAGCGGTGGGTGGTCGAGCGGACGTTTGGCTGGTTGATGCACTGTCGTCGCTTAGTTCGAGACTATGAATTACTGCCTGAAACTTCGGAAACCTTCATCTATCTTGCAATGATTCGGCTCATGGTGAAGCGATTGGCATAAAATTTGACCGACTCCAGCTTTTCAAACGCCCTCTTAGCTGCTCTTTGATTGCTCGAATCAATTGATCTAACTCATCAGGTTGTTTAGGCTGTGATTCACCTAACAATTGCCGCATTCGATCGCCCACTTTTTGAGCCACATCACCATGCGTAATCATGCGTTTGACTAACTCTGGAATGCTAAGTTCTTCTCTCGGATCGATAAAGGCTTCTCCAAGCTTTTGACTCAGTTGTTGATAGAATTGCTCAACTTTGATCTTTTGCTCGTGGTAGTTGTAGCGACGTGGATCAGCAATCCTTCCAAGTTCGGGATAAGCGATCGCATCACTCCCAGATAGCGTTGAGCTTTCCCCCGTCCAATTAATCCCCGTCCAGTTGCGCGATCGCTTTGTCTGTGTGAGTTTAGTTTTAACCTGAGTGAGTGTTTCTCCGGGTTGCCCTTGCACACAGAAGAACTCCCAAGCATAGTTCGCCCACAGGTTCCAATCGCGTTCCCAGTGATAGTGACACTGTTTACCATCAGGTGCGATCGCAATTTTAGTTTCGATCCACTGACGACAGGTTTCGATCGCGCATTTCCAAGCTTGATTAAAGGCAGTTTGAGCCGTTTCCGCCTCGAATTTCCCTTGAATCAAGATGACGTTGGGCAGTCCTTGAGCAACGTTGGTGAGCGCAGGAGAGATGATATGAAAGCCTTGAGTTTCGGCAGCGTGACAAACTGACCAGGATAGAAACGATAAAAGATAGGAACTGCCGTAGAGGTCACGAAGTTTACGAGAGTTTTCGATAAAGCCTTGGATTGGGGCAAAGGTAATAGCGGTATAAGGTAAGGGCGATTCAGTCATGGGGCGTGAGTGAAGTCGATCGATTACTAATACGCGGGTGTTGCAATTGATTCCTGATGAATCAATAATTTTGCGCAGAATTCATTTAGGATACTCGACGTTTTGCTGAGTCTAATCATAGAGTATTCTGATTTTCGCGAGGGTCGCTGGATCGCTGAAAGGCTCATTCTTGCGTTGACCCCCGCGTATTGCTTACTGGCTCTGGCTTTCACGCTCTAAAATTGCTGGTTCTTCTCAATAAGGTGCGGCTTTATTGACGATAGAAATGACCCCCGCGATTTTGAAGCTGGAAAGTCGCTCTGTGTAAGGCTCCCGCAAAGGCGGGGTTTCCGGTCGGGTGCGATCGGATTAGTTGGAAACGATCTACTTCTACAAAGTGACCGCTTTAGTAGAAGCAGTGTTTCCGGTCGGGTGCGATCGAATTAGTTGGAAACCCACTGGTCGCAGTGGTATTACCCACTTGAGATTGGCGTTTCCGGTCGGGTACGATCGGACATTAATCAACCCAAAGCGAGATCGCAGTGGTTATCTCAACCGAGCGATCGCGCTTCTTTTTGAGGAACTGCGATCGCCCATGATCTCAAAATTGAAATACTAAATTAGCTGCCACGAATGAGCAATCTCCTGAACCTTCACACCAAGAGTTGCAGAAAAGCAGTTACAAACTGAAGGAAAGTCACTACGATGAAGCAGATCATTTCTCGATCGCCCAATCCCTATTCCATCTAGGCTGACCCGCTCATGTACTGGCACTCTTTCTGGCTCACGCTCGCTCAAGCCGCCCCAAAACCCACCACGATCGACTCTGCCACGATCGAACTGCTCACCCGCCAACTCCAATTTCTCCAAGATGCCAATACTCGCCTGAGTACCAGCTTCACCATTTTTGTCACGGTCGTTGGCTTCCTCATTGCAGGAGTCGTCGGCATTGGCTTTTGGCTCTTCAGAAACACCCTCAACGACGCAAGACAGGAACTAAAGCAACTCGTCCGAGGAGTCATCACCCGCGAAATTGAAACAACTGTGGGAAAACGAGTCAGCTACCTAGAACAAATCCTCGATCGAGAACGAGTCCTAGAAGAAGTCACCGTTCACTACATCAACCTAAAAGCAGCCGTTGATATCCCGATCGAATACGAATTCCTCCGCGATCGCTTTCCCCGAATTGTCCTCAAACAGTTTGACAATCCTATCTTTCACAATGCCAACGTTATCGTTTTAGACTTAATCAACAATCCCAGCGGAAATCCACTTCCAGACGACAACATCCGAAAGATATTGAAAGACGTTGTTGACAACCTCGATCGCCAAAAAACTACGATCGTCATCTACTTTAAAGGACGACAATCTACCGCAATCAGCGAACTCGATCCAAACATCTACGCGATCGCCGCAAATAGCAGAATTTCTCTAATCGGAAGCACAATTAACGCAGCATACATTGCAGATACTTTACGTCGTAACCGAACCTAACAGGATTCCAGAATCGACTTAGGGCTGTGTGACTTAAGCCAAGCCTTTGCCACTGAATAAAGCACCCTTTTGCCAAAGTCTAGCCTTAAGTGCTCATTTTCTTGTTATGCAATCGAACCGCTTCTTCAGCTATTTCAAGCATCTTCCTACCGAAAGTGCAAACTTCAGCTGACCTTCTGCCGAAAGTACAAAGCATATCTATAAAATTTGCTTATACATCCAAGTGGTATTTTGAAGGAAGTTATTGATATGGCTTGCTTGCAAATTTTGTCCTGCTCCCTTACGGGCAATGGAAGTCGATCGCCTGAAACTTGTAATACTGATATTTACTCTTTTCCGCCCAGTACCTTGTAAAGAAAGAAATAGGGTTTGCTTCCAGCCAACCGTTGTTTCGCAGTTCCCCGAAGGAATAGTAATTTCCTCCAATGCTTTTGCGGATAAAGATACCAGTTATCGCCGATACTATAGCAGTCGAGCACCTGCATAAACCGTAGAAATGTGCTTGAACTTCTGATTTCGGACAACAGTTTAAACGTCTTCGTCCTGCTCTGAGTTATCAAGTTCTACCGAATCTCTGACACTCACTGCATACTCTTTTGCTTTACCAGCAAAGGGGAAAGGGAAGGGCAAAGAACTGTCATCGGCATAGTAAGGAAATCGGTTTCTAAGTCGGTGAATTAGAAGGGCAAGTCGATCGGACTGAATGCCTGGGTGATGAACAATAGCAACTTCTAGTAACCTTGCATTCATAGCAGAACTTCTGCCATCGTTTAGTCTAGATTCTGCGATCTTCAAAGAAAATTTCTCATTCGTTGAGGCTTTTCTAATGCTGAAATACATTGGTGGCTCACCTTCGGAGACACCCTGCCAACGATAGATCGCACCTCTTGCCCGACTGCCCAGTTCCGCTCGTTTTGTGGAACCAGGTTTAACGATCGCTACAGGAGTTTCGTAACTGCTTCCTTGTAAGCGTAGTCGTGCGATCCATAGGCGATTCTGTTCATCCTCATCTAAATGAAGAGCACTCAGGATTCGGTCTGCTTGCAGATTCGGATTTTGCAGCCAGGAGAGTAAGCCTTTGCGCCGAGCGTTTTGTGCTTCTGCCATGAACAAAACATAAGGTTTCACCCCTCCTATTGGCTCGTGTAAACAAGTCTGTAAGCATTCAGAGACAAATTTATTGAGTAAGGCTTCCTCCTTCTCTTTCTCTGAAAAACTCTGCTCCTCGTTGAGTTCTGTTCTGAACTCTTCAAACTGTGAGTCGGGTTCCCATTTCTCATTGAGAAAATAGTTAAGTGCAGACGGATAAGATACCCAAAGATTTGTCCTGTTTCGCGCTAGCAAAGAAGGAGTTGTAATTTCGATAGTGGGTTCGATCGCATTGACCCGAATCATCATTACAACAGTATTTGGAACATTGCTTGCAGTTGTGCGTTTTGTTCGCCGCAGCACATAAAAACAGGTTAACCAAATGTGCGGTGTAATTCCGTCAGAGGGCTGAATTAAAGGTGCATCGGGCAGAGCGCCACATTGTCGCAGCAAATCTGACACCGCACGCCTAACTCGTTCTGAAGCATCCTTTCGTCTGATTTCCTTACCTTCTTTTATATAGGTCAGGGCATGAATGTGCTGGTTCACATAGCCTGCCTGCATTGCGCCAAGCTAACTTCGGGTCAGCTTCCGGTGGAAACGGTTTCCGCTTGATTTCAATCAGTGCCCCACTCAAGCCTTTAGCTGTAGGAAGAAATGAAGCAATGCGATCGATTCGCTCTTGTAAAAGTTGAACTCGGTTCTGGGGTCGATCGCGTAGACGACAAGAATTAATATCTAAATTCTGGGTCAAATCTTCAACATGCTGAGTTCTAATCCAGAGTGAGCCAAAAACACCTTCATAGCGTTGTGCTTCCCCAGTGGTATTAGAAGCTGTGGTGTGGGTACTGACTTCTCCAGTTGCAGATAAGTGGAGTAACTGGCAAATTTCAGCAATCAGTCCATCTCGACATTGAACGGTTTCCCAGACAATCAAAATTTCTTGGATTGGATTTGTGGAGCGGAAGACAGCAGGGGCAGCAATGCTTGGACGGAGCATTGGAGTTGATAGCGTGTTGGAGTCAGTTTTCTCTACTTTTTTACGTTTGCTTGGCTGACTCTGGCTGTTGCTTGTTTGAGCAACGTTCTCTAGTTTGGGTTCGGCGGTAGGTAACCCCAGGAATTTGACTGATCCACCGACTCGCACAGCTTCCCCAACTCGCTCAACTGGCAGCCGATCGCAAATTGCCTGATCAATGTTAAAAAGTCGGGAACTTTTCCAGGCGATTCACACATTGCTCTGACCAACTGATCAGCCGCAAGTCTGCGTTGAGCAACAGGCAATCCTGACAGCTGGATAAATTTCCCATCGGTTGGTCTTCGCATTGGCGCAAAGAAGAACTCACTAGCATGAATGCCTGAGCGAACTGAGCTATCTTCCTGGGCAGGCTTGAGCAGTACGGTAGGTTGAACACTGATATGGTAAGAAGGGGAGCCTGGGGCATAGCTCGTGCCCGAAATTAATACCGTATGTGCGCCATCCCAGCCATCTACTGCAAACAGCGTTGGGAAGCGCAAAAGTAACGTGCGACCCACACCCACATATCGGAAGTATTCTAGTTTGCCACTCTTCTTAAAATTGCGTCGATCGCATTTGTACAAAAAACCGAGAATATTGCCGACTGGAGCTTCAGGAACAACAGGTAAATAATCACGGGGGGGACGATGAACAATTGCCTGATCAAGATCATGTAAATCTACTATGCGACTTTGGCTGAGTTCTGTAAGATGATCCACTAGAAACCCAAGTCGATTGTCAAGAACAGCAGTTAGCACTGCAAAGTGAACGTGATGAGTAAGTTGCTCAAAGATATCATCTTGTACATCAATTTGATGCTGTTCTAGCCACGTCTTACACCAGTTTTCAACCTCAATCAGTGCTTGTCGATCTGTTTCAGCACTCAACACAGCAAATGCTAGATTAGACGCGCTACGACTCCAGATGCTCCGACTTTGACGACAATTGAGGGGCGATCGTAAAAAGTCTTGCAGTTCTCTAAGCAGAGCTTTTCGACGGTCATGTTCCTGATCCGGAGACAAAGCTGCTGCTAAAATCTGCTGTCGCCGTTCTTGCATCTGTTCTTGGCGAGTTAATCTAGGTGCTTCGGTGTCGGTTTCACGAGCAGGGGAACGAGTCAGGTCATAAATGATTCGTGCAAATAAAGAGTAGCCCGTAAATGGATTTCGCCCAAGCCATTCAACCAGATGCCCTTGCGTCAAAAGCAAGTGATAGAGACGGTTTGTGGCATTTTGAATATGATAGTGGGCACTGATCCAGGCAACAAAGCGATCGCCAACCATGCTGCCGCGATCGGACTGATAAATCTCGGCTAGGTTCAATCCCAACTTATTCAGGAAAGACGTTTCAGATTGATCAACAAGAACCTGATTGGGCGCAAATTTTTCATCAAATTTCACCTGCACGCGATCGGCTTCATCCACAAATAGGAAATCGCACTCACGATACACTGTTTCTACAAGTGTCAGTCTCGTGCCAACTACCTGTTCGGGAATGGAGCCATCGACGAAACTACTCGCTACCTGTCTGGGAACGCGACTATGAATAAAACTACTCGGTGTCAGAATCCAGACAACGGCAGTTGCAAAGTCTCTCTCTAGTTGATGTCGTGGGCATTTGTAATACAGGGGACAGGTGAATTTTTCACTTGATTCCTGCTCTTCTGCATCTTCACTGATTTCTGCACCGATTGGTGAAGCTCCTTTCTGATAAAGACTATGGCAAGGTTCCTGACCGAAATTCCACCGTTCCTCTGCTTGAACTAATGCGAGTAGAGGACAAACCGGACTGAACCAACGCCAAGCAGGATGGACACCACCCTGATTAATTTCCTGCCCTACCTTCTGAAAGAGGGGTTCATAGACTTTCATTAGTTGATTGGCGCGATCACTGCTTCCCAGCACTGGAACTGCTTCAACCCTCAATCCCCACCGAAATAAAGAAGCAAGCTTCACGGCTGTAACCACTTCGTTCACAATCAAGGCACAGCGATGTTTCCCCTGCTTTGCAAGGTGATAAATCAGAATTTCTAGTAGCGTGGACTTGCCAACGTTGAGAAGTCCCACAATATGGATTAGCTGTTCTAGCTGCAACACACTGCCATCGCGGAAATCATCGAACTCGGAGTCGTATTGTTCTAGCGCAATTCTTTGCAGTCGGTCTACATAATTTTCCGATTCATGCCCTGATTCAACTAATCTTTGATCCATTTCTTGGGCAGCAAGCTGTAGCTCTTGCCACCTCACAGTCTTGGAAGGATTGCAAGCCTCGCGAGTACGATAAAATCTCACGATCGGAGACGGCGCAAGATTTGCAACCTCTGTTGGAATATCGATCGGAATCTCAACGAACGAAGGTTCCTTTTGAGCTACTTTGCAGAACCATATTCCAGCAGTTGCAAGTTTAGGAGAATATTCCTTGTGTGGAGAAGTTCGGGTTAATGTCTGCTGATATTTCTCTAGTCGGCGTGGACTGGTACTAGAGGGAATTAAGCAGGGAATTTGATCAAACCCAGATAAGCGGTAGATTCTGACAGATTCGGGAAGCTGTGTATACTCCTCTAACGATCGCTCCCATCGCCGACCTCGATGACGAATTAGATAAAAACGCGCCCGTTGCACTGCTTGCCAGTTGAGATCATTTTGGAGCGTCTCATGAGGCAAGCGATATCCAGAAAGTAAAACTGCAATCGCAGATGCTGGCTCAGTCGGAGCAATCTGCCGCAGCAGTGTTAATGCAAGCTCCACATCCGCAATCAGTCGAGCCAAACGCCTAAGCTCACGCTTTTGAAGGGCTTCGTTGCTGCTAGACCAGACATCTTCTACATAACTTGTCAAATTATCTGCACGGCGAAGCTGCATGCAGAGTTCAGTACGCCATTGAAAGAGATCACGCATTTTTCTTCTGCTCCGTAATTACTTTAGCATCAGCAATGACTTCGCTGAATAGCCTTAGATGCACTCCCTTTAACTCAGGTTCTAACTGCTCACGTCTGACGCGAATTCGCAGGTAATCTTCTCGCTCGTCTGGAAAAACAATAAAAGTTTCCGTTGTTTCTGCCTGATACTGCACCCGTTTGAGCCGCTCCTCATCCAGATACGTCCAATCTTTTACATCGATCGCCCACCGCACTTTGCGAGTTAGCTCAACCAGCAAATCGTATTGATCAATGTGGGGCCACAATGTAATGCGAATTCCTAATGCGGAAAGTTTCGCCGCCAAATCCACTTCCCAGATGCCTGGTAGCGTCCCGTATGTATAGATGCCAGGAGTAACGACCATCCATTGAGAGGCTTCTTCTTTAGAAATAGTAGTGACTTTGCCAAAATTAGTCTTTGCACATAGCGTTTCACAGAAATGATTCCGGCAGTGACAACTTCCATCTGCTCGGCGACGCTGTACATATTTACATCGAGGACAGAAATGGTAAGTGTCTTCCTCGGCAAATTTGTCTAAGTCAATGTATGACTGATGATGACGTAGAAACTCTCGTAAGGGGCGGAGTTCTGGTCTATCTAAATGCTGCCGATAGTCTACAAAACCGTAATGCAGGCTGAGTGATGACAAGAGATCGATAAGCACGATAAGCATCTTCAAGCTGGTGAGTTTCACAGTATTCTTTTAGGTCTTTCAGAAAAGACTCTTGCACTTGCTTAAGAACATCAGAGCCAGCAACTTGCCAGGATCGAGCAAAATCGGATGCTACCCCGTCCTCAACTAATGTGACCTCTGGTGATAAGTAAGGAATATCTTGGCTTGCAGCCCATGAACAGATTGGTTGTTCTGCCCACTGGAAAAAGCTACGAAGATGATCGAACTGCTCAAGAGGTTTCTCTCCTTGAAGCATTGAAGCTAAATACATTCGCGATAGCCCTATCCGAAGTGCCTCCGGAACTTGCGATCGCTCCTCAACAGGCAATTCTTCCCACCCCACTACACCCGTCGCTAGATGCCGCAGTGTTTCTACTGCTGAAATCTGAACAGATGGCTTTTGTGGTTCAGGTCTTAAAAGACGAAGCGATCTGGCACTATGGTCTTCCCAATCCACATCGATTCCCCGTAGCGTTTGTAACCAACGTTGAACAGTAGCCTTCTGCTTAGTTTGCATTTCAAGTAGAAGACAAAGCTCCTCAAGCGTTGGTCCTTCCTCATGGGTACGGAACCATTCTTGCAGCACATCCAGAATTCTCTGGCGATGTTTGGTGACCTTCATCAACAGATACCAGTAAAGAAATTCTTGGACTTAGTGTGTCACCCGAACTCCAACTAGTCAATAAAAGTTTCGCAGTGTTTCTAAAATGTTTCCTAAGTTTCCATATTTACTGCAATCAACCTACTCTATAATTTGCGAAAAGCGATTGTTCTATCTGCGTCCGGAGAAAATTTGTGAAAGAACCTCCCCAAGATCCCGATGCCTTAGTTCAAGTCGGAGCGATCGCCTCTACTCAACTCTTAGCTGATATTCGGACTTTAATCACAAGCAGTCGAAATCGGGTCGCCCAAGCGGTCAATGCTGAACTTGTGTTGCTCTACTGGCATATTGGCAGGAGAATCCGTAGCGAAATCCTGGGTGAAGGGCGGGCAGAATATGGTGAACGAATTGTTGAGAGTTTGAGTGACGCACTCAGTCGTGAGTATGGCAAAGGATTTAGCCGCCGCAACATTTTCAGAATGATTCGATTCGCCGAAGTGTTTCCCGATGAGCAAATAGTGTCAACACTGTCGGCACAATTATCACCTAACACGCAATCCTGCACCCATCAATAAATTGTCGTGTGATCTACTTTCACGCCGCGCTCCGCCATCATTTCCTATAAATCCCGGTAGCTTAAGGAATAGCGACAATACCAGCGCACATTCAGCAGGATGATTTCGGGCTGAAAATGCCGCCACTTGAACGGAGCTTTGGGATCAACCACGGGTCGTTACTTTTTCTCTCGACAGGCTCTGATTCTATCATTTTTTGCAACAGAACCCAAAAACGCGCAGGCTGTTGGATTAAAAGTTCAATTTGACCTGTTTGTTCAAGATTTCACAACAGCTTTCACACAGGACCCGCAACCAGTTGTGACTGTAACTCAACCACAGCAGCCTTAATCGATCAACTCGCCAATATTGAAGTCGATCCTTATCCAGCCTCGAAGCTGCCGTAAACTCTCAAGCAACAGGATTGGAATTTGCCAATGATGCACCATCAGGAAGGGCAATGGATCATTCGCAATAAAGACAGCATCTTTACCACGCAGAATGTTTCTAATCCAGAGACGCAATTGCTTAAGCGATCTCACTTCATTTAACCGCCAAATCTCATGGTAAAGCCAGTAAGTAGGTTTAGCATCTGTAAGTGGTTGAATCGGTTCGGTGGGAGATTGTGGGTTCAAGTATGCGTCTGCTACACCTGGATGGTTATAGAACAGCGTGATGGCAGAGTGAGTCCGAGGATTGCATTCAATCGCGTAAACGGTACCATCCTTTGCTTGAATGAAATCAAACGATGCCTGTCCAGTACCTTCGATTTCTGCTAAAAACCGATCGATCCATTTCTTAATTTCAGGTTTGTCAACCTGCTCATAGTTCACTTGGAAAGCGGAGGATGGGCAGCAACAATACAGCGTTGACTGTCCATTTCGCACCGTGCTATGAGTGCAGTACTCTTGTCCCGGAATGAACTCTTGCATAATCCAGGGTTTCTTTTCGCTAATAGGCAAGCTTCTGACAAATGCAGTCGTTTCCTCTAATGTATTGCAGGGTAGTTTAGTGAGGTTCAAGCGACGATTTGAATCGTAGGGAATACTTTTGAGAATGTACTTGTGCATCTCATTGGAGAAATCAAAGTTTAGAACTTGCTCAGGGGATGTGATTAGAAATGATTTAGGAACAGACAAAGACAGCGATCGCGCACGTTCAACAAACGCAAACTTATCATCTAATACCTGTACGGTTTCAGCATCGAAGTGACAGACCTCACAGTAATCAGAAAGGGGATGTTTGCTCATACCATCGTGGTAAAGAACAGCAAAGATGGCAACCGGAATGAAAAGATCGATCGTTTCTTTATGGGCGATCGATTGTAGTGTTTTAATATAGCCCTCTAAATCTTTGTTCGGATCGGGCACAGTATAAAATCTGGTAACAGAGTTAGAAAACTGATTGCCACTATGCCAAAACTTTTCTGTATCGATCAAGATCACTCGATGCCCAGCCGCGTGGAATGAGCGAGCAAGCTGAAGGGCTTTTGTCATTCTGGCACCTGCAATCAAAATATTTTTAGGATGCTCTGCAGGGACAACTGACCCACGAAATGGTTGACTGACCCAACTCCACACCAGCGATAAGAGGACAACAATACAGTTAAAGGGAAAGGCAATCGCTAATAAAGCAAGTGTGCCTAAATTTTGCAAGATTGCAAAAATGGATTTCCTGACGCTTTGAGCTTCCTTTACAAAAGATTGGGAAGTTAACTCTTCTACTGGTGAATTTTGGTTAGGTGGTGTATTACTTGGCATTGGCTTTAGAACAACGAGGAGCTAATGTGAAATCCACTTAAACAATTACTTTTGTAGGGGGTGCGTGACCATGCATCCCTGCTTGGAGGCAGTAACTGATTATTCGGACTTGAGAAAAAGAGAGACTATGTCTGAACAGGCAAGGTTCGCAGAAATGCGAAATCGAGAAAGGTTTCTTTAGGCGCATGATATGCACCCAAACGATTTTTCAACTTGCCATGATTTACAGCGACCTTAATTGCGATTCCAGCATCAATCAATCCGATCAAGGTCGTAGGAATACGAATATAGTTTGTACTACGACGATAGGTAGCACAGGCAAAACCTGTTACATCTGAAACTAAACCGCCCCCAATGACTAAAACAGGCTCCTTTCGCCGTAGGTTAAATGGCAGAAAGCATCCACAATAGTTTGCAATGTTTCAAGAGTTTTGTCAGATTCTTCTATAACAATAGGAAAGACAGTCAGAGGAATACCGTAAAACTGAAAGTACTGCTGCAATTGAGACCCATATAATTGCTGAGCGGCATGATCCACAATGGCAAGACAGCGTTTGAATGTGAGGTAATGATTCGCTAACTCAGGCTTCCGAATATCAAAAACGTTGTCAACAAATTGGAAGTCAAATTCGATCTTTTCGTAACCGCTAACTCGAGAGCCAGCAGCGGTTGTAGACAATTGTGCGTTTATGATGCTCATGGTTATTTGTGGTGGAAAAAGGTTTGAACTTGATATGTGACAAAACGAATGCGACAAAGCAACTTGTTCTTATGGGCACTATTGCTCTAGTCTTACGCCACAGAAATTACTACTTGTATGCAAGCAACCGTTGAAGTTGAGGCGCATTCAACTGTAACTGATAGCCCTACCAGCATCGAGCAGTCACCATTTGTCGCTCATTGGTTAAAGACAGTCAAATGACCTAGATGAGCTAAAGCTTTAAACTGAGGTTACGCCTTAACAAGCCAATCTAATGCTAAAAAGCGTGAGTAGATGAAGACTTGGATTCGGATAGATTTGGCTAACTCCCAGTAAACAGTAAGTCCAAATACACTTTTGACCTGCATCATTATGGAGAAACACTATAAACTGCGTGAAGTTTAGTCGGTCTCTAGAAAGTGTTAACACTATCGGTGGGTAGATAAAGCGGCTGTGTCGCAAAAATGATAAGGTGGGTGAGTTCAATTTTCTCTAACCTCAACCTAAATGGCATCTCAATCCCTGTTTAAGGGCTGTGTTGCAAAAAGTGATAGAGTTAAGAGCCTGTTGAGAGAAAAAGTGACGTTCCGTGGTTGATTCCAAAACTCCACTCAAGTGGCGGCATTTTTTGCTAGAGATGATTCTGTTAAATGTGCGGTGGTACCGCCGTTATTCCTTGAGCTATCGAGATTTGGAAGAGATGATGTTAGAGCGTGGAGTCGAGGTGGATCATACAACGATTTATCGATGGGTGCAGGACTACGCACCACAACTCGACAAGCGCATACGATCCTTCTTGAAGCCGACGAAGGACTCCTGGCGCGTCGATGAAACGTACATCGAAATCCGAGGTGAGTGGAAATATCTTTATCGAGCGATGGATTCGGAGGGCAATACCCTGGACTTTATGCTGAGTGCGAAACGGAATGGCAAGGCAGCCGCTCGCTTTTTTCGTAAAGTCTTGGCAGCAAAGCACACTCAGGCTCCACGAGTCATCACCGTCGATAAAAATGACGCTTATCCAGTCGCCATCGACGAATTGAAGCAAGATCAAATGTTAAAAGCTGAAACCGAATTGCGACAGAGCAAGTATTTGAACAATGTGATTGAGCAAGACCATCGCAACGTGAAGCGCATTGTGAAGCCGATGATGGGATTTCAGTCGTTCAATAGAATCCATTTGGGGTCTTTTTGAGAAGGGCTAGAATCAAGAATAAATGCCTTACACCAGTAGTTTGACTGACCAAGAGTAGGAAATCATCGCCCCACTGCTGCCGAAGAAGAAACAGACTTGCCCACTCAAGTGGACAAAGCGGCAGATTCTCGATGGCGTGTTCTACCAACTGAAAAATGGCTGCAATTGGGAAGACTTGCCGAAAGACTTACCGCCCTACTCCACCGTGTTCTGGCACTACAAGCAGTGGCGCAAAGATGGGGTGTTTGATGAGATTCAGCAGGCGTTACACAGTCAAGTGCGAGAACGCGCCCAAAAAACCGAGCTGGACGCGATTGCTGATTATCGACTCGCAGGCAGTGAAAAACACTTGCACGGCGAGCATTGAAAGTAAAGAATTCTATTCCTACAAAAGCACCAACGGCATCAAGCGTCATCTCGCCGTGGATACGCGCTTGATTGCCGTTCTTCACGCACTGCACCAGAGCGAGTGTGACCGATGACCAAGGTTTGATTGAGATGCTTGTGGATCATCTCGACTACTTTCGCGCCAAGCCCGTCAATATTCCTAAGATCACGATTCTGCTTGACCACGGCTACCATCCCGACCCGATTCAAATGGCGCTGGAACTGTTCTACCCTCAAATCATGACCAAGGTTCGCTTTCAACTCGCGCCCAAACCGACGAAGGCTGAGAAAGCAGCGAAAGGCAAAACGGGCTTTGTCTCAGTCGCAACGAGATGGATTGTTGAGCGTTCTAATGCTTGGATGGAGCGATGTAAAAGTCTCGTCAAGAACTTTGAGCGTACCTTGGATCATGCCAATGTAAAAATCCATCTTTGCTTCATCCGCTTGATGCTAAAGCGCTTGGCGTATGAATAAGACCCCAAATGAGTTCTATACAGCAAGGAGAACGTTGCGAGGGATTGAAGCAATGGCGATGATTCGCAAAGGACAGGTGAGAGGAGTTAACCAAGGGGATAGTGTGTCTCAAGCAAGATTCATCAACGAACTCTTTGGAGTTACTGCTTAGAGCAATATGAACGAGACCGAATCGTTTGTCACTTTAAAGGCTTTGCAACAGAACCAGATTTTGGCAGAGCGATTACGACAGGCTGGAATGACTCTAGAGATTGACGCTTCGGTGCTAGATTGATGAATGCTGGTCAGAAAAGTATCGCGATGAATCGTTCTTCACTGAATGCAACTCCTCCGACTGCCGAAGCCGCCATTGCAATCCAGCAAGAACTCCGCAGCCTTGTGAGTCAAGTAGATGACTTTGGCACAGTCCAAACTGTGGCTGGGGTAGATGTGGGATTTGAACAGGACGATCGCATTGCCTGTGCTGCCATCGCAGTGCTCAACTTTCCCGATCTCACTCTTCAAGAATCAGTTGCCCTGCGTCGTCCGGCGAGCTTTCCCTACATTCCAGGGTTACTCGGATTTCGGGAAGTGCCGATTGTGCTGGAAGCACTTGCAATGCTGAAAACATCACCGTCTTTGCTGTTGTGTGATGGCAATGGCTATATTCATCCTCGACGCTGTGGATTTGCTTGTCATCTTGGAGTGGTGAGTGGACTGCCGACCGTTGGAGTGGCAAAAACGCCGTATGTTGGCATCCATGAACCTGTCGCAGACCATCGCGGCGCATGGCAACCGATTTATGATGCGGGTGAGATCATTGGCGCTGCCGTTCGCACTCAGACCCAGGTGAAGCTTGTTTATGTTTCGGTTGGGCATCGCATCTGTTTAGACTCCGCGATCGACATCGTATTGCGCTGTGCGCCGAGGTATCGTCTACCTGAAACGACTCGCCAAGCGGATCAACTGTCGAAAGGACATACGAACGCGATCTCGGCCAAAAAGGAGAATCCTGATGCCCACTGAACAAGCTGGTAGTGCGTCAAGCGGGTGTGGGATTGGTAGAGTGAAGAATCTTTCAAGGGGAGCCAGTCTATGCAATGCCCTTTGTGTAGCCATCTTAAAGCCCATAAACAAGGCAAGATGCCCAACGGTTATCAGCGCTATCTCTGCCCTGCCTGCTATCAAACGTTTTCGGAGTCGTTTGATAGTCTCTACTACCGTCGTCATGTCAGTGCTGAACAAATTCGACAGGTGCTGCAAGCGCACAGCGAAGGCAGCAGTTTGCGGGGCATTAGTCGGACAACTGGGCTTGCTTACAACACCGTTGTGAGCATTATTCGAGCCGCAAGCCAAAAAGCACAACTCGTTCACAATGCGGAGGTACAGGCAGTGCAAACCGAGGAGGTAAGTGGCGACGAACTCTGGTCATTTGTCTCAAGAAACAAAAGCAATTCTCAACCCAAGAACTAGAGGTCGGAGATTGTTGCATTGGTCTAAGCATTGCCGATTCGAGCGGCGTAATTTTGGCGGCACGAGTGGGGAAACACACCGATGAACTAATTGAAGAATTAGTGATCAGTACTGAGGGAAAGACCGCTTGCAAGCGGTTTAACAGCGATAATTGGGGTGGGTATGAGCGCGTTCTTCCGCCCGAAGTTCAGCATTACGTCGGCAAGGACAAAATACAGCGACTAGAGCGCACGAATGAGATTGTTCGACAACAAATCGGACGATGGCATCGACGACAGAACAAGTTTGGCAAGGTCTGGGAGCAGACGAAAGTCACGACTCGCTTAGTGGTCAGCTACTTCAACTGGGTTTGGCAGCATTCTCGATGCAAAACCACGGCTGCACAACGGGCAGGATTAGCCACGCGGTCTTGGACTTGGCACGATATTGCTACCTATCCCACAATAGTTTGACGCACTATCATCGATTAATCTCAAAGCAGCGGGTTGTGATTGAACATCACATTGGCGGCACTAAGCGCTCACAGATTGTGATGCAGATGTGATGCAGACATTTCGCAATCGTAAGGAGAATTATGTGGATCAGGTGATGGAGACGGCTTGTGGATTGCATAATTTTCGCTTGGACCACCGCTCAAAGTTTGCCTAACTCAAAGCTGATCTGGAACCGTTATCTTGAACCCCTAATCACTGCTATTTCCGATAAATTCTATTAAATCCACACATCTAGAACACTACCAGCCTTCGCCAGAATTGCTACTCCAACACTGTTGGGGTCGCTAACGATTCGCGCTCAGATTGCGAAAAACGATTAAAGCAATCACAGGCAAAATTGCAGTGGTTAGCCAAAACATACTTCGCATCGTAATTCCTGCCGCAAAAAAGCCTAGCGCATAAACCACCAAGGCATAGTCAGACTGTTCGCGCATTGCCATCCGATTCCACCAAGCAGCTAAGGCTCCAAAAAATAGCGACATCCCGATCGCACCCCACCAACCTGCCATCATGTAGCTTTCGCCCAAAAAGGTAGCTGCAACAGTCCAACCCTCTGCGCCAACGATTTCTTCCATGCTGATACTGAGCTTTTCTGGTTTACCTGGCCAAAATGCTCTCGGTACTGGTTGTGTGATCGCACTAATTAGAATTTCTGCTCCTAGAAAATCATGATTTTTAGGAAAGACATCGAGGAGTGGCGCGATCGACGACAAGTTATAGTCAACTGCTAAGGTTTTAGATCGGTCTGGACTCGCATAGACTTGATCAGTAATATAACTGCGAAGCCCGATACTTCTAAATGCCAGCATATGGTAAGAGCCATAGACGGCAATAAAACCAGCCAGCAGAATTGGAATTACTGTATTTCTAAACGTATTACGAGGCAGCGTAATCAGGTAGCTCATCATAAACGTGGCGATGTGCGTGATGAAAACGTTGCGCGTTCCCCCCGCAAACGCATGAAACATCACCAGTATATAAAAGCTACCCATCACTGCAAATTGCCACTTGGGATAGGTTTGGCGACGATTCCACACCACTGCCATCAACGGTGGGAGGGCGTTAGAAAGTAACTTTAGCTCAGTAATCAGGCTACTCCATCCGCCAATCCGACTCCTCGCCCAAGGTTCTGAGAATCGCGGACCCATCATTGCTTCAATCAGGGTGACGGGATTAAACTGAACCGCTATGAAAATGCTCAGGTAGGCGAGGAATCCAGCGGTCACAAACCCCAAGAAGAGCGTAGAGTTTGAAACTTCTGCGAGATTCAACCAGCGCGATCGCACTGGAGTCGGCGCAACGAGATGCCGCCCGATCGTGAGTCCTGCCAATCCCACTAAGACCAGATTCAAGGCATTCGCCGTTTGTGGCAGCGTTAACAGCGCGTTAAACTCCTCCTGCGGAAAGAGGAATTCCATCAACGTTAAACCATACAAGCCGATCAGACAGAGCAGATCGGTGCGAAACAGGTTGCGGACTCCTTTGCGACTATCAAACCAGACGCTGACCAAGAAGGCAATACCTACCACGATCGCAGCTGAGCGTGTCATTGTTTCCGGTGTCCGTTCTGCTGCATAAAGCGTAGATGCCAAAAATATGCCAAATAGCAAGCAAACGGTTCCGGCAGCGGTTGGAGAAGGCGGTGTATAAAGACGCGAGTTTTCACCCCAGTTGCCGTCAGCAACTTCGTTTGACCAGGTCATCAGTGGCTTCCCCGATTCATTCTCAGTAGTTTTCCTGTGTTCTTTCTTCCACTCGCAGGAACGAGATCCGTAAAGTTTTACCGAGAGACTGCGAAGAAAATCTTTCAAATCGGCTTTGGCTTCTCAAGTCAAGATGAGCCTTTTGATGATCTACAAGCTATTTCGGAGCGCGAGAAGCTTTTGAATGAAAGGTAATCGGTGAAACGGCAGAATCCACCGTCCTGCAAAATACATGAATAAGTAGTGAGGAGTCTTGTTTGATCGAATAATTGAGAAGTCGATCGTAGAAGGGGGCGCACAGTAGAGCTTTTTGCCAAGCTTCATATACGCCTTGTCATCACAGTAAGAGGTCTCGTCCTGATCAAGAAAATGATTCCGAATATCTTGGCGATGGAGATGTCGAGGATAGATGCTTAGACAGGGGTTACTAACTTTTAAGCCTGCCTCGATCGCTCGTTGGGCAATTATCGGATCACAACCAATGATTCCGAGATGATAGTTCGACTGAAACGAACGAATTGGAGTTCTAAAAATCCAACAGTCATGCGACCCTTTGTAAGCATTCTGATAAAGTACCCATCCGCCATCAGGTGCTTCGTTGTAGCGAGAGAGCGTCCAGAAGTGACCCGAAGCGACATGAATTGCATCTTGAATATTGCTATGTTGATCAAAGTAAATGTCGCCGTTGCAAATGATGGCAATGTGTCCATCCCCGTACTGATTCGCACAGGCAAACAAGTCGCTGTAGAAAGGGCGTTTTGAAATAATTTGGATTTTCAGCTTTTCATGCCGTAGTCCCTCAAGAAATCCATAATCATCTTCTATTTGACTTTCAAGCAGAACTCTAATTTCATCGATATGCGGATTCTTTAGATTCTCCAATAGACAGGTTTTGTATTCTTCTGCTCGAATTGAATGGCAGCCAGTATGCAGGGTTGTAATTAATACGATCATTGTGTCTACTCTGGGATGACTGAGAAAGCAGGTTAAATCATGAGCCAGGATGCTCTTGATAACGAATAATTTTTGCAGGAACACCAACCGCGATCGCTCGATCCGGAATGTTCCTTGTGACTACACTTCCCGCACCAATTACAGCCGATTGACCGATCTCAACCCCCTTTAAAATCGTGACGTTTGCACCGATCCAAACACGATCGCTAATTCGAGTCGGTTTAGAAATTAAAGGCTGTGCTAATGGCGGTAAATCTGCCTCGGTGCCGTGATCGTGATCGGTAATGTAGCAACCGGGTCCGATCGCACACTCTTGACCAATGGAAATCGATAAGCAAGCATCAATAATCGTGTTTCGATTGATATAAGTGCTTGCCCCGATGCGAATTTTGGGATGCGGCAGAGGATCGCCACTACAGATTAAAGCGACACCGCGATCGAGGGCACATCCCGCTTCGAGTTCGATCTGTGCGAAATTGCGAGGAATCTCAATGTCGCGCATCCACACATATCCTTTTAACTGAACGCCCTGAGCGCGGTAGTAAAGATTGTGCCAGCGGCTTTTTAGTCCTTCAACAATGTTTTGCATTTGAGTTAGCTCAGGCAGTCGGTATGCGATCAAGAGCAATAGAAAGAGCTTCCAGCAGTAGACTTTACAGAAGATAGCCGAAGTCGCGTCGCTGCTCGATCGACATTTTACCCCCCATAATCCAGAACTTAGCGATGTGCTTCAGCCATTGTTCCAAACTTCTTGTTCTGAATAGATCAGAGTCGTTTATCCCGTGGTTCAAAACGTATTGAACGCCATAAAAAGGCAACGACTGTAAGCTAAACCCTTTACTGGTCAAATCCTCTCTCATCGACTGGTGCCCCTGCCTGTAAACACTCTTCCCGTATTCTTCGCCCGTAGGTGCTTGTGGAATGTTCAGGACTTGCTTTGAGAAAATCATAGTTGAACCACAGATTTGACTGAGGTGCTGGTATTTCATTGATCGATTTGAGTGGTAGTCTACTTGGTAGCCTTGATCGACAACCCAGCCATCGCTTTGAGGTTGCTCATTGAGAAACTTGACCAAATCACGATGAACTCGATCGTCCGCATCAATCACCATACAGTAATTAAACGCTTCATCCTTTAGCTTGAAAAGCGCAAAACAACATTTATTGAAGCGATCGATTTGAGCGATAGACTGACACCAGTCGTTTTCGAGCGGCGAGTAATGGATGGGTAAAAAAATCAAATTCTCAGGATTTCCGCGAAATTTGATATTCGGAATCTCATGACAACTCACAACCACTCTGTAATTGCTGTCACTCTGATTTGCGATCGAGTCTAATGTTCCTTGTAGCAATGCCGTGGTTAACTCCCAATTCTTACTTTTATATTGTGAGACAAGTGGCACAACAAATATAATCATTTTCTATTCTCACGCAGTGCTTCAATGACTATAAACCAGACGAATCGCGGTAATTTACGCGGGATAGCGTAACCTAAACGATATCTAAGCTATAACAAAGATGAGTAGAGGGCTTCCATCTGCTTCGCAATGTTTGACCAATCTAGCTCCAGTGCCCGTTGTCGAGCCGCTTGAGCCATTTCAGTCGATCTAGAAGAATTGTTCGCTAAGGACAGCACTGCTTCAGCAAACGCTTCGGCATTATTCTCAACCAGGAGCGCACATGACAGAGTCGTATACTCACCAATTCCACCCACACTTGCAGCAATGGTGGGTAATCCACAGGCAAGCCCTTCCAGCAAAGCATTGTTAGCGGTTGCATTCTCCACTGCAACAATCTGACAAGAAGCCGATTGATAAACTTCAAGCAGTTGAACATCACTCAGATTGTTTAGAAACTGCACATTCTTCAAATCAGCAAAATAGTGACGGTTCGCTGTCGAACTAATCACCTTAATGCAAATTTCCTGATGCTTTTCTAATTGCTGAAACACTTGCCTTAGAAGTGGAAAATTCCGACGATAGCTGCCTACTGTTAATACAGTGAAAGGATGATTTAGCTGGTTCGCCTGCTTGGGTGTAAAAAAATTAGTATCAATGCCGTGAGAAATACAGTGAATTCGATCAGGCTTGACTCCACAAGCTTTAAAAAATGCTCGCTGTGTTTCGCTGACAATGATGATCGCGGCAAGTCGCTTAAGTCGTTCAGGACGAGAAAAAATTTTCGGCAAATCATCACAACAAGCATGAAACGTACAACAAAGCGGATGAGAGCTAGCATAATCTAAATAACCTAAATCGCGTTCTCCCCACAAGACATGAATCGGAGCATAAAGCTGACGCTGGCTTTTCTGCCAAGCTAAAAACTCAAGCTGAGCGGAACTCAGTTGATACCAGTTAGAAACAGCAAACGTTCTGATCAGTTTACTGAGGAGGCGAGTGTGAAGTTGAGTTGTCGATCGACGCGCCGTAAACAGTCGTTCACAGGTCGGCAGGTAATCTGCCAGCACCGAATAACTGGAGTGAGAGCCGTGGGTACTCTCGTTAGATGACAGCAGTAAGGGATTGACTTGAGATCGCACAGCTTATAGGTTATAGCTTTTTATGAGTCGAACACGGAATCAAGTAAAGTTAAGCGTTTTGCCGGAGTAAAAGCCGCTTCGTGTTTGCAATTTTCTCAGCAGCAGAGAAACCTAAGAGCTGATATGAGGCGCGATACAGTGGAGCAGCAGCAGCGCCAGAAGGCAAGAATTTAGGTTGGCTCTTTCGGATTTGACCCACAATTTGGAGTGCCCAAGCTGGATCGGTGAGCCAAATTATCCGCGCACACTCGAATCGAGCTTGATTAATTGCAGTTTGACGGGCTGCGCTCAACTGATCCACTGCCTTCAAATATTGTTCTAAGCGGTCTTTAACGGCAAGTCGATGCCGTTGCGTTTGCGAGAGGTCACGTTTACAAACGGTGGCATCGCTCCATTGTCGATAAACCGACCCCGCAGATGCGAGATACTCAAACCGTTTGCCTGCCATCAACAGTCGCAAGTAAAGTTCATGTTCTTGACAACAGGGTTGATTGAGCTTCCAGCCGCCGACCTCTACGATCGCTTGCTTGCGCCAGAGTGGGCTACCTGTTTGCGGCAGATACCAACGGGCTAACAAAATCCAAGGATCATAAGGAGCAGGAATGGGTAAAACTTCCTGTCGAGGTGTTTCTCCCCAATATTCATAGATACTGGGACTATAGACGACATCGACTTGGGAATGATCGGATAGAAATTCAACTTGCTGTTCAATTTTGGTTGGCAATAGATAATCATCTGCATCAAGGTACTGTAACCAAGTTCCAGTACTCATTTCTAACAATCGATTGCGAGTCGCATTTCCGCCTTGATTTGCTTGTGTTGCCCAACGAATACGATCGCTATAGCTTTGAATCATCTCTAGACTGCGATCGCTCGATCCGTCATCTACCACGATCACTTCTTTATATGGATAAGTTTGGTTAAGGGCACTCTCGATCGCTTGAGCAATCCAGCGATCGGCATTGTAGCAAGGAATGAGAATACTAACTTTAGGTAGCATCGTTAGAAAAGACTTAGTTTAGATATTGCTGATGAGAGTTGCCGCGAATTTCGCCGATTTGCAGCTTATGAATGAATTTTTTTAATTCATTGAGATCTCCGTTAATCAATTGAGAATGATGCGATTGAAAGCTTTCTCTTACTTCTTCTGAATTGAATGAAGTTTTTTTCGCAATAATCTCGTCAATAAGCTTTTGTTTGTCATTGTCATAAACGACAAAATTTGAGGGTAATCTTCCTGGTCCAGCAACGCTTAGATCTTCTTTGAGCCAATGTGAAGGACACCAGGACGAATAAGGTGTAAAGATATAACTTCCACAAGCTTGTAGTTCACAGATTGGCAGCCCGAAGCTTTCTCTATGAGCGACAAAGTAAATGCTACATCTTCTATATATTCTCCTAATCTCCTTAAGTGAATAGCTTCCCTTTAATTCGATATATTTGGTATTTGTTTCTCTGAGTGCTTGAATTTGAATTTGCCTTTCCTCTGCATGGTCAGAACGCTCAAAATCTAGCAGTGCAATAAAGTCTTTCTTCTCCTCCCCGAAAAGGGTTTTATCATCAAGATGGATACCAATCAGAGAATAAGGTTGCGGTCCCGGTGGCATAGGATATTCGCTCACAACTGAGGCGCAAAGGTAATGGTCATATCTTTCTAAACCGTAATGCCCTCCTTCAATGATGCCATGTTCAACGCTTCCTTCTCTTAAATATTTAGCCCATGCCCCACGAGTTAATAGATAAACTAAGTCATAAAGAACAATGGGAATGTCGGGCAGCGCGCTTCGCAAACTTTCATCTCTCAAAAAGTTCTTCATAAAGGCGGCTGGAGCATGACCAACAACGATTACAACATCAAAGCCCTGCAATTGCTGTAAAAGACGAGAAAACTGAAAATCGCGATAGTATTTGATTAAATACTTTCCTGACATCTTAGAATTGTCATGAGAAGGTGAGTATCTTCTTATTGCTGGTAGTCCCTCATAGAAAATTCTTGTCTCAATTTCAAGTTGATCAAGCATTCTTTTCAGCCCCTCTGCTAGAGGGTAAACAAAGCTTCTGGCTCGATTAGCAAGAATAGCAATTTTCATTTTAGGTCAATCAACTCATTTTCAAATCGTTCTAGTCAGATAAGAAAGCTGCTTCTATGTCTTTCTAAGAAGAGCTTATTTGCTTGAAGAACACGGTAAGGTGAACTCTATCAGAAAGTTTGTATTCATAAGGCGACAAGAACCCTTTTATTTCTTCTATCGTCTGTTCATTGTGACATTCGATCGAGATTAAATGGGGTCGGTATAGATCGAAATCAAGACCTGTTAAAACCTCAAAATCCATTCCTTCACAATCAATGTTTAGGTAATGTACTTCAGAATCCCTGAAAGGCGATGACTGAATGATCGATGTTAGTGTTTTTGTATTCACATAGCTTTTATCTATGGGTTCCTCACCACATACAGATACTTCGACATTTTCAGATACATCAATAATTCGGTCTGTAACCCCTTGCGCGTATCTCATTAACTTGACTACTATCTTATCTCTTGCGTCGCAGCAACCACGTTGTAATCTTCAGCACGAAGAAGTTGGAATTTTTGAATTCTTTTCTCGTCCATATCTACGTTAATTCCCCTCCATCCAAGTTTCTTTAATAGAAGGGTATTAGATAGGCTGATTGGGTCATAAGCACCTACATCAATATAGACACCCTGAGAATGCTGAAAATCTCTAAAATGGTTAATAATAACTAAGTCCTCTCCAAATTGGGAAAAGATAAATGGATGCTTCTTATCTCTTCTCTAGATAACAAAATGGTCTTTCTATTCCTGAGTAGAAACAGACTTTTGTTAACGAAGTAGGCTAAAAGATTTGCGATGACTTGCTGCATATAACCTTCTCTAAATCTGATAAGCTTTTTCGGTTGGAGATAGAACGGTTTCTTCAGCCATTAAGATCGATCGATACCAAATTTCTAGATACAAAATTCGGTAAGTCAATGAGTAATTGTTGCGACAGTTCTGAAACAGCTTTTGTAAATACGATCGATTGAAAATCCCAAGCTTGATTAAGTAGCCATCTAATACCTGTTCCTTGTAGCGATCGGTTAATGCTACGATCCACTCACCATAAGGAGGTTCAAATCCTCGTTTTGGTCGGTTTAAGACCTCAGCAGGGAGATGCTCTTTCAAGACATCTTTGAGCCAATACTTGCGACCTAACTCGTGGTCAGGTTGAGTTTTGCTTAATCCGATCACTAATTCGATCAATCGATAATCTAACAGGGGGAGTCGAACTTCAACTGAAGAAGCCATACTCACTCGATCTCCAAGTGATAAACAGTTAGAAACTAGCCAAGTCTCAAACAGCAATTGGCGGACTTGATTCGGAATATCCGCCCAACTTTCCTGCTCAACGACGAAAGGTTCAAAGGCATTACGGGCAGGGAGTTGCTCCAGAAATTTCTTCGTATAAAACGAGCGGCGGGAGTGCCAAGTACGGCGAAAATCTTGCCCGATATTGTAGAACACTGTCTGATTTGGATAAGCAGGTGCTACATAACTAAACTCTACCCCGTTTTGCAGCAAGGTACGTAAAGCACCAGGAACTTTGTGGCTACTCGCTAGCTTGAGGTAACTGGAAGAACCTGCTAGCCACTCCATCACTTGACAGAGAGTGATCGAGGAAGAATAGCGATCGGAATTTCGATGTTTGCGTTCAGCGTAAGAAACTGCCTGTGCGACCCACTCGTATCCCCAGAAAAGCTCATCGCCGCCAAGACCGTTCAGCATCACTTTGATGCCATGTTGCGCGGCTAACTGAGTCACTGCAAAGTGCCCAAAAGCGGCAATATCAGCGATCGGGTCGTCGATTAACCGAACGAGTTGGGGAAAGAAATCAACGAATTCATCAGAGCGTAGCTCAACATCATGAAACGGTAAGCCGAGATAATGCGCTAATTCTTTCGCTTGCTGACGTTCATCGCAGTCAGGATACCCCGGATATCCAACACTAAACGCTTGCAAAACATCTTTATATTTGGGAGCCGCCAGCGCAGCAATGCCACCAGAATCTAAGCCGCCACTCAGCGCAATTCCGACCGGAACATCAGATCGCAGTGTTAACTCGATCGCGCGATCGAGTTCTGCTCGAATCAGTTCACCTGGATTGCCCTCGATCGGTTCAATTTGATCAAGGCTCCAATACCGAACGGGTGCGATCGCTGTTTGTGCTAGCTCAATTAATAGATAATGACCCGCAGGCAGCTTGAGAACATCCTTGAAGGGGGTACGGGGTTCCGGCACATAGTGATAGTGCAGATATAAGTCGATCGCGATCGGGTCTAGCTCTGGTGTGTGCGGTAATAGCATCAGGAGCGCTTTTAACTCTGAACTAAAGCAGAAACGCTCTTGATTTACCGAGTAGTAAAGCGGCTTTTCTCCGGTGCGATCGCGAACCAGAAATAGTGTTTTCGCGTCTCGATCCCAAATCGCAAATGCAAACATTCCCCGCAGCTTCTTTAAGCAATCTACGCCCCACTGGGCATAAGCTGCTAGTAAAACTTCGGTATCAGTATTGCTCGTGAAGGTGTATCCCTCAGTTAATAATTCCGCCCGTAATTCTAGATAGTTGTAGATTTCTCCATTAAATGTGATCCGATAGCGATCGCTGTGATCGCTCATCGGTTGCCGTCCCGCTTCGCTCAAATCCAAAATTGCTAATCGAGTATGTCCGATCCAGATGTGCTCATCTGCCCATTGTCCAGAGGCATCAGGTCCTCGATGATGTAATTGATTGAGCGCGATCGCAGCTGCGTCCGAACGAATCTGAGATTGAGATAAAACACCAGCAATACCACACATAAAGATTCTCTAGCTTTTTTGAACTTGAGGAATGTCGCCGCTCACCCAACACGATCGATAAACTTCAGCAGTTTTCGCACCAATGCTGCCCCAATCTAAGCGATCGCATACTTTTTCAAGCGACTGTTGCAAGGCACCCAAATCGGTCTCAACACTTTTTTGAAGTGCCAAGGCGAGTCCTTCAGGTTCATTCGCATCGTACAGAAGTGCATCTGCACTCCCGACGAGTTCTGGAATGCCACCCAATCGGGGAGCGATGATCGGTTTCATAAATGACAGGGCTAAAATCGCACTGCCAGAGGTCAGAATCGTTCGATACGGTAAGACGACCACATCAGCGGCACTGAGATATAGATGAATACGATCGCTTTCAACAAAATGGGGATAAAACACCACATTCTTTGTATTTGCCGCTAGTTTTGCTAATGCTTGTTCATAGTTTGGATCGAATGATTGTCCTGCAATCAGTAACGTGCTTCCCTGCAATTGAGACTGCTGAGCTTGCCAAACTTGCAGCAATTGTTCAATGCCTTTATACGGCTTCAGCATTCCCAAGTTGAGATAAATTCGTCCCTGCTGGGGAAGATCGAGGAGTTGTCTCGCTTGTGCTGAGTCGATCGCGCTTCCGTAGATCTCTCGATAATGCCCGTGAGGAATAATCTCTGCTTTGCTTCGATCAAAATCGTACTGCTGTTGATACTGGTTGAGTGCGACGTGATTGTGAAAGATTAAGCGATCGGCAAGACGAATCACAATTTGCCTCACCCAGAGATCGAGCTTGGGAAACTTTGTATCATGCTCAAGCTGGTCGTGAATTGACCAAACTAATCGAGTTCCCGCTGCTCGAACCAACAACAAATCAGCAATCAATTTAATCGCATAAACATATCGAAGAACAAAACTATTTCCTCTCAGATACTTTTCTAGCCAATGAAGATGCAGCAGATCAGGACGGCGTGTTTGATCTTGCAGGGCGCGAAAGATTGGTAAAACACGGCGGTAGTTCCCATAGAAGTGAACCTGACAGTCGTTTTGTTCGATCGCGTCTGCTAAAAGCTGCTGATACGGATTTCCTTCCCGGTAGTCAGGCAGCATCAAAACCTGCATGGACAATGCCTGTGATCTCATGCTTCTAGCTCCTTGAGAAATCCTTGACGCACGAGTTGTCGAATGCCTTCGCTGTACATCAAGTGTCGAATTGCGCCGACATAGTGACGACTCGGAGAACAACCAATGCCTTGATTTAATCGGACATTGTAAGCATCGGGCAAAAGCTCTCCTCCAAATCGAGAGCTGCACAAAGCATAAAGCGTTTGTTCAATCTGCCAAAAATGCCCGATGATACCAGGCAGACTCAAGAATTCTTCGATCCAGTCTAGATTCAGCGATGCTCGGTGGATTAGACCCAAACCAGAGTTAAACCGTTGAATCATCGCAAACCCGCATTTTTCTTGCACCATTTTGGGATCAACCGTGTAAGCACTGGCAATATCACCGTTGACCGTATTGAGCAAATAATTTGGATCTTCAATCGATTGAAGTAACTCGATCGGCGATCGGTAAAATAGAATATCGCTGTCGAGCAGCAACATCCGATCGCTTTCTAGATAGCTCCTAAAGTCAAACACTTTGGGAGCAAGATGATTAGATTTACGAAACTCTAGACAGCTGGGATAAGTTTCGAGTTCTGCAAGAATGCGAGCATCGGCACTCGGACGATCGATCATTCTTGCATTGGGAAAATGATATTTTAGCGCCGCGAGATCGTTCTTGGTTAGCGTTCCATCGTCATGAATGCACAACGCATAGTGACGATTTGAGTAATAGTAGAACGTTTTAAGTGTCCAGACTAGATTAATCCAGTCTTTCGCGCAGGTTAGAACGTGAATTTCACAAGTGCGATCGTGCGTTTGCTCGATCGGTTTCGTATTCAGGATGCGTTGCCGAACTGTATCACGGTAATAAGCAGTCGAAAGACCATGCTCATACTTCAAGTGAAACTTAACTAATAGACCACCAATAGACATAAGTTGCATGAACGAACGGAATTAAATGTTGGGGTAATACTGTCTGATGTACTGCTTCGTATTGACGAAACCTCTGAAAATCCGACCTTGAAAACCAAGTCCTTTCTTGAGCATCCAGTACTTAAACTCACTCACAACTGCTTTACTGGCAGAATCGTGAGCAAGCGGCAAAATCTGCTGTTTATAGTACTGATAAGACTCAAGAAATGCTTCCAGATTCTCCCGTGATGGATCGTAAGAACTCAGATCATGAATGTCAGAAGGGACGGACTCAATCAGGACTTTTTTCTGTAGCTCCAGACAGAGCTGAGCATGAGCTTTACCAAGAGTTTGAGCTAAGGAAAGATCAGGATATGCTCTGAGCATAGCGGGAAAAAAGACACTTAACGGAACACGCTTCAAAAATACATGATGGCTAGATCTCCAGGAAGATTGACCGTCTGAACCAGAGTAAGTCAGACCTCGCATCAAACTTCCCCAGTCGATCGCTCGAATTTCCAGTTCTTCGGCTAGCTCGTAACTTAAGATTTTCGCGGCTCCCCCAAGGCTTAAAAATAGGGTGTCTACTTTGTGCGTTTTGATTAGGTCGATTAACTCAGCTTTAACAATGTCAAGGTTCTTGGAAAGCTCCCTGCCGTCATTTGGGGGCACATGAAACCAGCAGGTAGACTCATTTGACCAAAAATCTTTCCAAATTTCGCGATAAGCTGGTTCTCTCAGTAGTTGTTCTAAAAGACCAGCTTCAGCACCATAAAAAAGACAACGATGCCGCTTTAAGTAGGAAGGTAGTTCAAACCAAGTCCAATCTGGAATAATGCCTGAAGTTGCGATCGAGTGTGACTGATATAAAGTTTCAGGTCGATCTAGCTCAAGCTTCGCAAGATGCTGTGAATTGTAGGGCTGATAACCATAAGTATCTAAGTAGCTGCAATAACGGTAGCTATTGACTAGGCGATCGTAATCTTTGGAAGATAACCCAAGCATCCCGATCGCGTTCTCGCAGCTCGGCGAGAAGCTCTTATCTCCAAGTGTTTGGTCAGACCATTGATTATGAGTAGAGAGCAGCAGAAACCGCAATTCACCATCTCCAAGCCTCAAGAATGAAAAGGAAGGGTTAGATTCCAGCAATTCTGTGATTCTTCTAGCTTCTTCTCGACGGCTGTGAGAACCTGCTGGCTCTCTGGCAAAAGCATTTTGAATCATATCATTTCTACAGTATTTGACACTTCCTGAAACTGCTCAGCTAACCTAAGCAGCAAACTCTCCTTGCGTGGTTAATCTTCGAGCTTCTTCTAAGCCTCTTTGACGCGCAGCATCAAATCGTCGATCGAAGTCACTGATAAAGAACGATCGATACCATCTAAAAAGCCTTTCTGAGCGCGAACTCTGAGGAACAAGCTTGCCCCACAGGTAGTTGAGGATGTGATAAGAGCAAGTCATATCTTCAACGAGTTTGAGTAAATAGCTCTCCTTTAAGCGATTTGGAGGCATAAAGTGCTTCATGTGTAATCTGGTAAAAATACCGTTTCCATATCCTAAACTAGTTGCGATATAAGAAATGTCAGCATCTTCACTTCCCGCTAAACGATTCCCTTTACGACCCAACTCTAAATGTCTTTGATCCTGAGTTACCACCCGAAGATACTCCTGTGCAACAATGCGACGAACACACATTCCCGCTCCACAAGGGTGAGCAGTAGTATCAAGGTGAATGTTAGACCAAATATCTTGCTTAAAACTCCTAATCGCGAGCCAGTTATGATATTCCTGACTCCAGGCAGGTGGCTCTTCTATGAAAATTCCAGAAATCTGACCGCCCCAAGTTCCGAGCATTGACCAATTTTCACTAATTTCTAAAGCTTCCTCTAAGTAGTTGGAGTCAAGCAGGTTATCATCATCCACAAAAACAATTAAATCTTCCTTAGTCTGCTTGATTGCAGCTAATCTTGCATGAGTTAGCCCTGGAGTTTTTTCGACAAAAATTTCTGAAACAAGATTGCTGTAATACGGATCAAGCTGCTCTACGATGGGTAGATTGCTACCGTTGTCCACGATGTATAATTGCCAAGCGGTTCTACAGAGTGTCTGTCTGTCAAGCGCTGCAAGAACATCATTGAAATAATCCTTGTTTGGGTTTCTCGTACAAATCACTACAGCAATTTTAGAAGACATAGTTTTCAGAGTGACTCCATCCTAGTTTGGCGTTATTTACTCAGGGTTGAATCAAGGATTGACTTCCTTTGTTTTGCCGGATAGTCCGACTCGTGTGATGCAATACCCATCGTTTACTGATTGATTTCAATAACGGAAGAGCGGCCCAGAAGAACTTAAATGAGGGACTACAGTACCACGCTTCCCGAATCTGAGCGATCGCACCAATCCAATCATTGTGAAAGAGCATTCTACGGGCAGTGCTAAGAGCATAGAAAGCATAATGTTCTTTTGCTTGAGCGCAGAGTTTGCTGGCTTGAGTCGGAGGTAAGTAGGCGGCAGAAATGTCGATCGACTTCCGAATATCAGCGATATCCTTGCCCGATCGCAAAAGCCGAGATGTTTCGGAGGCAGAATGAACGCGGTAGCAAGCAAGCGTTTGGGGTTCATACCAGATTGGATAATGAGCTACAATGCGCTTCCACATTTCCCAATCAGCAGCATAGTGAGCCTCAAGACAAAATCCACCCAGCTTCTCGTAAACTGATCGCTTGACTACCATTGCGGGGAATTGAATCCACTGTGCTACAGCAATTTCTTCGAGCCAGTTTTCCAGAACTCCAGGAGTCGATCGCTCAATTCGCTCTAAGTTCTGCCAGTGACCCTCTTCATCCATAAACAAGAAGCGGCTGAAAGCAGCACCCGCCGGAGATGACATCGCTGCCTCAAGTTGCTGATAAAAACCTGGTAACACGACATCGTCTTGGTGCAAAATGTGAACCCAGTGTCCGCGCGATCGCTCAATACAGGTATTCCAATTCCCAATGAGACCCATATTTCGCGGTTGACGAAAAAAAGAGATGCGTCCTTGACCTACAGTTTCTACAAGTTCTTCTACTGACTCTTCTGTAGAACAATCGTCAATCACTTCGATTTGCATCTGGTCGTTATCGGGGGCTTGCTGTAAGACACTACGGAGCGTTTGCTCTAGATACTTTTTTCCGTTGTAAGTTGGAATCATGACCGACCATCGCGGACGAGCGACTTCAGGACTAACCGGAGAGATCAATGGATAATTCGTCATGGTATCAATGGATAATTCGTCATGGTATGCTGTTTGCCAGTTCAACAGCTTTTCGGGCAGATTTCTGCGATGCTAAATTAACACGCCTTGAGTTTGCAAACTCCAGTAGCGAGCATACATTCCTTGCTCCTGAAGCAAATTCTTGTGATTGCCTCGCTCTACCAGTTGTCCATGTTCCAGTACAAGAATTTGATCCGCTTCAACGATCGTAGACAGTCGATGAGCAATGACAATCACCGTTCGATTCTGCTGAAACTTAGCTAACGCTCGCTGAATTAACCGCTCCGATTCGCTATCCAATGCACTCGTCGCTTCATCGAGAATCAGAATCTCAGGCTGTTTCAGCAACGCTCTTGCAAGGGCTAGCCGTTGTCGCTGTCCTCCAGATAAGCGATATCCCCGTTCACCCACAACCGTTTCGTATCCATCCGGCAAATCCATAATGAACTGATGTGCCTGAGCCGCCTGAGCCACTTCTACCACTTCTTCAAATGTGGCATCTGGCATGCCATAACGTAAATTCTCCAAAATGCTGGTATTAAAGATAAAGGTATCCTGGCTCACTACGCCGATGTGTTGTCGCCAACTGGATTGGTTGTAGTGATGCAAACTCTTGCCATTCACCATAATCTTTCCCAAGGTAGGCTGGTAGAGACCGATCAGCAAATCCACGATCGACGATTTACCCGCTCCCGATTGTCCCACTAGCGCTGTGACTTGATTTCGAGGAATGGTGAAATTGAGATTCTGCAACACTAATGCTTGGTCATCGGTGTAAGAAAGACTGATGGACTCAAAGCAAATGTCAGAATTGAGGGACTCAAACGGCTCAGATCCTATGATTGAAAATTGTTTATCGCTGGTGTCTAAGATACAATTGAGCCGCTGCATATCGGCACTCGAATCCGCGAGTTGAGTCCATCCCCCGGCAATTCCTCGGATGCGGATCGACAATCGCTGCAGGGCAAGCAAAAACGTGAGCAGTAACGGTAAAATACGCTCGAAGGAGGCGCTCATGAGAAGAGCAAGCGCCGCTAGAATCGCCAGAGATACTACTGGCAGCACTTCCAGAAGCGGATTAGGCAGATAGTAGAGTCGCGCTCGTTTCTGAAGCTGCTCCTGCACATCGTACAGTAACTGCACTACTTCATCTGTGGCTCGCTGTTGTGTCCCAAACGTATGCAGTAGCCGGAGTGCCTGAATATTTTCTGTCATGCGTTTGGATAGCTCCACCTGCGAAAAATTCAGGCGATGAGCAGAAGCACGCAATCGTGGCAAAATCTGTTGCTGTACCACAATCACCATGAGCGCAAGTAATACTGCAACCAGCGCCAGCGAGGGCGATAGTCCAACCAGAATCACTGTATAGATAATTGTGAATGCAATACTCAGGACTAAGCCATTTAAGCATTGAATTCGCTGATCGACCGCACGAGCAGCATCGTTCGCGAATAAAACTAAGTCACCAATTTTATAATGGCTCGCGCAGGCAAAACTAAACGACATAATCTGTTGAAATACCCGACCTGTCACTTGCGGTTGCGCCCTTGCCGACAGGTAAGAAACACTTAACTGATTCACATAGCTACTGAGTGCCAGTAGAGTCTGTAACAAGACGGCAATCCCCAACAACATTAGGAACTGCTGAGTTTGAGTCAAAGGAAAAATAGATAAAAACTGCTGCAAAAAGTGAGATTGCTGCGATCCCTGTGAAAGTAGAGAAATCGCGAGATAGATCACGCCAAGGGTACTTCCTTCTAACAAAGCACCCGTCAGCGTTGTGAATAAATTAATCGCAAGTAGCAACCAGTTTCGATGTGCGATCGCTGCAATCAAACGATAAGCGGGCGAATTGAACACAGTTTTAAGCTTTCGCAATCTAGATTACTCCTTCCCAATCTTAAAGGGCTGTTGCGGTTGACCAATTTGGTTACACTTTCTCTGTCATTCGATCTTCTATCCGCCTTGGTATTAAGGCACAGAAGATTACGGCAGAGAGACTGAGATCAAACGACCATCGAAGCCCAACTCCAGCAATTACACGCTAAAAATCTATACAACGTTCCAAAGCCTAATCAGGGTAATTCTATCGTGCATTGTAAAAAAGAATTCCAAAATCCGTTGCACTTACCGAGAATCCGTTGCACTTACCGAGAGCGATGAGCCACACACATCATCACCAGTGCCCCCTCAATCGAATCTGGATCAACGCCGCTAAGCCACTGAGCCAAGCGAATGTTCCACGCTGAACGTCCGCGTTTCCCTTGTAGCACTTCTGCGCCAACGGTGCGGTTATGAGGAAAGAGCTTGACATCAAAACCCATTGGCTGTAGAGTTTTGCGAAAAAACTCTGGTGTCACTCCATCGCCAGGACTGTGATGAATCTCTGTGGCAACCATCCAGTTTTGTTCTTCGATCGTGGCGTGTCCACCGCGTCGGATCAAGCGATACAGCGGCAGTCGGAAATTCCACAGCCAACGAGCGATCGCGTTATTGCACCACATGGTTGTTTGCAGGTCGTGATCGGTGATTAGTAATCCACCCGGACGCACTAATCGAGCCGCTTCCTGCAACACTCGCTGCATATCGTCACAGTGATGTAAGCTGCCATTAATCAGGACAATATCGGCAAATTCAGAGATAAAAGGGATCTGATGGGCATCGGCAAGCACCGGAGTATAACCAAGTTCGGCAGCTAGTTTTAGCCCACCATGCGCCACGTCTATGCCGATGAGTTGAGCGGGCGTTCCGGTACGATCGTGCAGTGCTGCAAAGACATTCCCCGGACCACACCCGATATCGACGACGATTTTACCTTTCCAAGATCCGGTGAACGCCAACCAGCGCTCTTGAAACTCGCGGTCGCGATGCACCGCATCTAGATAGCTTTTTGCCCACTGCGGATGTCCGAAATAGTAGGCATTGGCTTTCAGACCCATTGAAAGATGATCAATCGGAAACGATAAAATTCCGTCTTTCCAAGCTGCGCTTACTTGTTGCTCTTTGGCAATGAGGTGAGTGAGAGTGTTATTTTCCTGAATCAACATAATCTGAGTCTGTTAACGAAACCATCTATGACGGATAAGCAATCCGAGTAAGGCAAGGTTCTTTGAGCAACGGTTGTCCTGCCGCGATCGCAGCATAAGTTGGAATCAGTTGCTGAGCAATATTCAACCAAGAAAATTGGGATTGCGCCAACTCTATACCGTTGTTGCCGAGTTGTTGGCGCAGTGCAGGTTGAGTGAGTAACTGCTCGATCGCCGCTGCTAAAGGTTCAGCTGCACCTTCAACAATCAGTCCAGCATTTGCCTCTTTGACTTGCGGAGCAATTTGAATTCCAGGTGTGATCACCACAGGCAATCCAGCACCGAGCGCTTCAGCCACCGCTATTGCAAAATTTTCAGAGAAGGACGGCAACGCAAATAAATCCGCACCCTGTAATAAACTATACTTCTCTTCACCTAATACTAAACCTGGAAACGTGATGCGATCGCTTAATTTTAAAGATTCAGCCAGTTCGCGGAGTTTCTTTACATAAAGCGGATCACCATCTCCTGCTAGGATGAGATGAAATTTTGCTCCCTGGTTCGCGAGTTGATGAAGCGATTGAAGTAGAAGTTCAGGGCGCTTTTTCGGATGGAGTCTGGATAGAAATAACACGATCGGGATTTCATTTGGAATTTGGTATCTCTGATGGATTCGCGATCGTGCATCTCGAATTGGTGGCATTGAATTGACACCGAGCGGTAAGGTCACCGTCGGGGTCATGATGTTGTAATTTCTGACATCTTGCGCTTCGGAAGTTGTTGTACAATGAATCGCCGCCGCTTGATTGAGATTATATCGTTCGATTACAGCGGTGTAGAGTCGCTTTTTCAGATGGCTCTGGGTAAGCGCCCAAGGTGCAAGCTGTCCCATTGTGCGTATCGTATAGGGAACTCCATACCATCGTGCGATCGCTGCCGCACAAGTCGGAGCATAGCAAAACAAGTAATGATTATCGAGAACATCGTAGTTGGGAATATGCTGCCATAGCCACTGAGTCAGCGCTGGAGAAAAGATAAACTCTTTTAGCGCTGGACGTTTGAACGGCAAAAACCAGACTGGAACGGTCGCTCCATCCTCTCTAAACGAATAGTCAACTTTCTGATTAAGTGGAACATCAAGTTCTGTTGCGCCATCGTGATTGGTGGTTACAATTTCGGCATCAACACCTGATTGTCGCAATGCCCAAACTAAATTCATTGCAACTTGTGGTGGACCGCCTAACTTAGAACTCAAAGAAGGAATAACGTGCAGAATTTTCATCGAAGTAATACGGGTAAATCAAGACAGTGAAATCGATACAACGGCTCAATCGAGGATTGCAAGGACAGCGAGATGAGAAGCCTCAGAATACAGATGAATGGGGTTTCCCTTAGTTGAAACAATGAAATGACGGGGTGCAAGTTGCCGAATTTGAGGCAGATAATCAAACAAGGAAAAGGGATAAAAAATCCCGTCATAGTCCGTATCGTGGTACCCTTTTCCTCGTGTCATCATCAGCTTGAAGAGTTGATCTCCAGAACATCTGCGAAGCCACTGCTTTCCCGCGCGAGTGAGCAAACTTCCCCAACCATAGATATTATGATCTGAGATAAAAACAGCTCGTTTTGCCACTCTGAACAGTTCTGAAATTACTCGGTCTGGATGCCCTACATGATGCAAAACACCAAAAGCACTGACACAATCAAACGTCTTGTCCTCAAACGGAAGCTGATAACCGTCTCCTGCAACCAATTGATTTTCAGCAATGCCTTTATTGAGCGCCACTTGTCTGAGCGCTTGCACGGGTTCTACTCCAACGGTGTGTAGAGTCGGATAAGCGGCTTGCAGATATAAAAGGGCGCGTCCTGTCCCGCAGCCAACATCTAATAGGGACTGATATTGTTTTTCAGCGATCGCACCCCGCAAAAACATGAGGGCGTTATAGTGTTCATCCTCGGAGTGAAGTTGGAAGCTGTCATACGAGGCGGCTGTGCTTGTGTAGTAGTCTTGTTGCCGCTGCGCTGGATTAGGAAGCATCTTGGTTTTAAAGTGATTGGATATCGAGCAGAAATCGCGAAGTCGTTGGGAGAGCCGCTCAAAGCGCTGTTTTCGCAGGCTGAATTCGTGCAGTTGTGTGTTCTAAAAGTTGAACGAGATCGGCAGCTTTCGCATCCCAGATGAGATGTTGCTGGATTAGTTGTTGTGCTTGATGCCCCATTTTGCTTCGGCTTGCATCGTCGCTTAACAGTCGATCGAGCGCGATCGAGGTTGCTGCTAGATCTTTTGGAGCAACAGAGTAGCCATGAATGCCATCTCGAAACACATCATTAATGCCGCCATCGCTGCAACAGACGATCGGTTTTCCGGCTGCCATTGCTTCTAGATAAACGGTCGCAAAGGGTTCATCCCATCCCACCAGAGCGAAACAATCTGCCCAAACCATCTCCTGTAGAACTTCCGAATGTAGTTTTCGACCCACCGCTTGAACTTGATGCGTCACATCACAGCGATCGATCGTTTGCTGCACTTTTTCGGCTTCGGGTCCACTTCCAATGATGCGTAAAATAGCATCAGGATGCTTTGGAGCGATTTGACAAAATGCTTCGATTAAAAGTGGAATTCCTTTTCGTTCTGCAAATAGAGCAGAGGTTAGAATGACTTTCTTGCGTTGTAGCTCGATGGGGCGAGGGGTACTTAGAACTTGTGCGGAAGGTAGATTCACTCCGTTATGAAGGGTTAAGATTCGATTTTGAGAAAAAAGAGATTGCAAATCTTGCTGCATCGGTGTGGAGACGGCAAGCAGTAGCGCAGCGCGATCGGCAACCGTTTGCATTGCAGCTTTACGGTGGGAATAGGTCTGAGCATCGCGAATTTCATTGAAGTCATGATCGAGAATGACGATCGGCGGACGAATCGCTTCGGGAAGCTGGGACGCGATCCAACCGTTGGGAAGGGTTTGATGACAGAAAATCACATCTGGCTGAAACTCTTCAACAAT
The DNA here is from genome assembly GCA_964242045.1 of uncultured Leptolyngbya sp. Lineage (GTDB taxonomy): Bacteria > Cyanobacteriota > Cyanobacteriia > Leptolyngbyales > Leptolyngbyaceae > Leptolyngbya. Next base: position 58,920 of record CAXTDB010000001.1, read on the forward strand.
GCAACAGAGTTCTTGCTGAACAGACTTCCAAGCAACTTGTAGATAAGGTTCAGGGTTGGCATATGCCCAAGATTTCAATGGCTCGATCGGATAGTAGAGCCATCGGGGATAGAGTACACGAACGGCTTCTGACCATATGAAGGATTCAGGACAATGAGCATATGCTTTTGCGCCGGATGTGAACGCGATCGCAGCTGGAATCCACGAGGTCGGAGAAACGACTAATAGTTCAATGTTCTGTTTTGAGAGTGCCTCTGCCTGAGAAAGTGCCCAAGTTCCCATAAAGGGATTGTTGGGCTTAGGAAAGTAAGAGGCAAAAAAGAGAACGCGCAGACGGGGCGTAGTCATGCTGGAATGGTTTTGAACTGGGAAAGCCATAAGAGAAGGGGCTGATTCGGAAGATCCCTGATTCGGTCAAGTAGCGCGATTGCGCTTGGCAAAAAAGCTGTCTGAACGAGAAATTACGAATTGCGGTTTCTGGTAGTTACCGTTTTAACTAGCCGGAAGACTGCTGTTTTTACGAAGCTCTAGTAACTGAGCTAGATGTAGCAGTTGAATCTTACAATTCGCGCTTCTTGCTTATAACTTATTATACAAGTAAGACCAAAAATATTATCGGCAATTTTTAAGCTGTTGAGCGTTTTGCTGAAGATTGCAGTGCGATCTGCGAAAGAATCTCGCACCATCGGTTTGCGCCTGCTTCCGGTGTCCACTTCGCTGCTTGCCGTCGAGAAGCAGCCCGCGCTGTTTGAATCAAAGCTGGAGACTGAACATAGCTAGCAAGTGCTTGATAAAGCGCGATCGCATTTCCTGCAGGCACGATCGTGCCATTAATGCCCGGTTCTACTAAATCCACTGCTGCTCCAACTGCATCCGAACAGATAATCGGTAATCCTGCGCCTAAAGCTTGGTTGACGACAACGCCCCACCCGTCATAGCGGCTTGGTAGCACAAACACATCCGCTTGCTCAAAAAACTTGGGTAAGTATTCAGGATCGTGAAAGCCTGCATAATCAATGTGTTGTTGAGTTTCGGGAGAGAGCGATTTCATCATTTTAGGAAGTTCTGCTTCGCGCCCAGCCAGCAACAATCGCGCTTTGAATCCTGCTTGGATTAATTGTTCAAATGCCTGTAATAGCAAATCAACGCCTTTGCGCTCAATCATTTGACCACAGTACAAAATCGTAATCGGAGCGCGAGGACGTTCCGCGATCGATCTAAACGCTGAAAGATCGCAGTAGTACGGAACATTAAAAACGGGATGCTTTGGAAAACGCTGTTTGTAATCTTGTTGGGCATGAGATCCGATCGCGGCGATCGCGGCACATTGATTTAACGCACTCGAAAACACTTTCTGCAATTGCCCTTTGAGTCCACCCGAAGTCCCGACCATCTTTTCGCCCCAGAAAATGCAAGGTACTTGATCGGCATAGAACCGCAGCAGCAATTGTGTTGTTAAATTTTGATAGCCGTTAAGAATCACGACATCGACATCGCGCAAGTTTGGAAGATGCCAATTCAGGTGAAACCGAGACAAGCCCCATGCAACATGAAACCCAGGTAGCACAGTTTCAAACGGCTGTAATGGCTTCTGAGTCCAAGGCGAATCCGCGCAGCCCGATTCTAGATAATAAACCTGCAAGTTAATCTCCGAACACCGAGACAGCGCAAAAAACAGATCTCGCTGATACGGAGAAGGCACGATCGAGTAAACAACGACCTTCAAGGGAAAAAGACGCACTGCTTTCATAGTCGAACGAGCGAAGAAACGGAAGCTTGAAGCTGTTGAATCAAATGCGGCATTTCTTCGACCGTGTGCTGTTGAGAATTTTGAGAGAGTTCTACAAGCTGTTGAGGATGATCTACCCAAGTTTTCAGCATATCTACGATCGCATTTCCTGACACTTCAGGCAATATTCTGCCATTGATGCCATCTTTCACAACTGCACCACAAAACTTCGACGCAATCACAGGAAGCTTCCATGCTTGTGCTTCTAACTGAGTGATACCGAATCCATCTGAAAGGGTGGGAAATAGGAAAACATCGGCATTCTTGTAGTACTCAGCCGCTGCACTCCGAGGGACATAGCGAGTTGTCCAGCGAATCTTTGGATGATTTGAATCAGGCGGCACAATCTCTGAAGGTCCAACAATCCAAAATTCGATCGGTTGATCGCGCAATTGTTCTGCCGCTTCTAACACCGCTGCAATACCTTTGCGGAGAATGATTCGCCCTAGAAATAACACGCGCAACGGACGCTCTAGTGAAAAAGTAGTTGGATATGTGCGCTGAAAGTTTTGAGCTTCGATCGCAGGACTATAAACTAATGGAACGATCTTCAGCTTGTTTGCTTCGACTCCGACTTTTTGAAGGGCTTGCCGTGACCATTCGGAATTTACCAGAATACAATCTGCGATCGAGCATTCTTCTTTCCAAGCCTCCCAATAAGCAGCAGGGACAGGCTTCCATGCGGGCGATAGTTCTGGATATCTTTGCTGTTCTGCTTTTACAAGCTGTTCTTCAACAATTCCAGGATCAATTTGTCCTAAAACGGTGTACCATCCTTGCGATTTTGCGTATCGAAGTAGCTCTAAAGCAGCATAGCTATAGGTGAAAAAAATCGGGCTAGTTCGAGGAGGATGCTGTTTAAGCTGTCGGATAACTTGATGCTGAAACCAACGATTGCGATCGATCATGTCCTCCCAGAGCGTTGTTTTTCGCAGTTTTTGCTTTAGCTCAAATTGCACCAGTGAAGCAGTCATCGCTCGAACTGAAGCATCGGATAAATCGGGATGAAAGCGATCGCGTAATGGTCGCAACACTCCATTCGATAAACCTTCCCAAACGGATCGAGGTGGAACCCAAGCATCTGTGATTAACGTTGCCAATTGTCCAGATTGATAGAGGGCACGAGGAATCGCATACTGCTCACGCGCTCCGAGTTGGCAGCAAATCCAGGGGGAATGATTCATAGATTCCAGTTCGACGGAGATGGAGATAAGATGTAAGTGTTGACTCAGCAACCAGATGGCGATGCTGTTGGTTTTGATAAATTGCACCCGGAATTGCAATCAAGCCCTGAAGAATTCCGGCTCGTCGTTGATGTCGTAACAACCATAGAATTCGATTAAGACATTGTGCGATCGCAAATCCCCAATATCTTGACGGATAGCGTAGATAAGCCAACAAAGCTCGGTTAGTAATGCTTGCAGCCGTCACTTTGGAGTTGAGATGATGGTCGAGCGTTGTGTTGTGAAATACTCTCAGCCAAGGACTTCGCAAAATCCACCATCCTGAATCATGCAAGCGCAAGGATAGATCGACTTCTTCCATGTCATACGCCATTGGAAGTTGAACATATCCTTGAGTTTGCAGAAAGACAGATTTTCGATAAGCACACCCACACCCGACAAAATCTGCAACCCGTTGAGCCAGTTCTGCATCTGGTTCAATGGGTTCGTTTTGATGATAGATTGCCGCTCCAATCACTGCCGCATCAGGAAAGCGATCGAATAATTGCAGCAACCGCTCAAAATAATCTGAATCAATCGGGTAAGAATCATCATCAAAGCTTGCCACAATTTCGTGTTTTGCTTCGGCGATCGCTCGATTACGCCCCCCACCGGGTCCGACTTGCGTTGAGCTTTTGATTAATTTAATCTGCGGAAGCGAGCAATTCAGAATTGCTTGCTCAGTCAATGTGTCATTCCCATCAATATGAACAATGATTTCATCAGGTCGAGGTTGACAACTTAAGATTTTTTCTAACGCTTCTAGAAGTTGATCAGAGCGATTGTAGGTCGGAATCGTAACTGTGATTGCACAGGTATCCATAAATAGTCACACGAACTCTATCATTCGATCTTCTCTGGCTAAAATTAGCCGTACAAGAAGATTACGGTGAAGAAACTGAGATCCGAAGACCATCAAAGCTCCTTCTACGTAACGCAATTGAATTCAGCTTGAATTCGAGAAATTAATTTGTGTAATTCACAAGCAAGGCAGATTCAGA
>CAXTDB010000002.1:0-28775 GCA_964242045.1 uncultured Leptolyngbya sp.
AACAACTTAAACGAGTTGTGAATCAACAAAAACACCGAGTTCCAAAGGAGAATAGTATGATTATCACAGATTTGACCTATCAAGAAATCGCTGCTGACGCAACTGACCTCGAAGGTGGATTTGACGTATCGTTCAACACCACCAACTTCACTCAAAGAGTAGCGATGCTGCAAACAGGTTCCACCTCTGGTCCTGGTGGTAGCACCTCGATGTCGGTGGGTGGTGTCCAAAACATTAGCACCGCTGGCTTGACTGGTCTTGGTCTTAGCTTCCCCAGCCTCTCTAGTGGTGGATTGAAGATTGGACCTTAGTTTAGACTTTTCAACTAAGCTAAGTTGAACGCTTGTATCTGATTTGATACACGATCGCGGATCTCCGGTTTCTATCAAGAAGTCGGAGATCTGTGTACAAAGTTTTCTGTAAAATCGTTTTATTGATGGAGAGCGCTCATGATCATCGAGGACATTGATTACATAGAGATGGAAGAATGTTCTGAAATTGAAGGGGGACGGCGACACCATCGACATCGCAACTCTATCGATCGAAATGCTTTGCTGTCCCTGTTTCAACCCATTCTTCAATCCTTCAACATTAATCCATCAACCTCTATTAACTTTGGAAACATCGGCAACAACTCGACCGTGAACACTGCAATCTCGACTAACATCTCGGTAACACCCATTTTCATTGTAATCAACCCGTCTGGAAACACACCGCTACAGTTATTTTGATAAAACTCACTCCACAACAACATCAAGGGTAAGCAAATGACTAGCTTTAAGGGGGAGATCATAGAGTCGGAAGAGATCATCTTTGCATTGAAAAAGAGCTTGCAACTGAAAGAAGTTTGTCGATCGATTTCCCATCAGAAGATTGTTGATCAAGCGAGCGCAGCAAGAGGAATCACAGTCACACCCGAAGAGATTCAACGTGAAGCTGATCGAATGCGCTACGCAAATCGCTTGTTTCGAGCCGGAGATACTTTGGCTTGGCTCTCGGATCAGTTAGTAAGTGCAGAAGATTGGGAAGCTGGAATTCGCGATCGCTTACTTTCAGAGAAACTGGCTCAGGCACTATTTTCTAAAGAAGTAGAGCGGTTTTTTGCTGAGAATCGATCCGATTTCGATCAAGTTCTACTTTATCGAATTGTCGTTCCATACATGCAGCTTGCTCAAGAAATTGCTTATCAAATTCAAGAAGCAGAAATCAGCTTTTACGAAGCCGCGCATCTTTATGATGTCGATGACACTCGGCGGTATCAATGCGGCTATGAAGGCAAGCTTTATCGGTGGAATCTTAAGCCTGATATTTCTGCGATCATTTTTAGTGCCGCTCCAGAACAAGTGATCGGTCCGCTTCTGATTGACCAAGCGGGTCATTTGTTTTGGATCGAGGAGTTGATTCCAGCAGAACTCACCCCAGAGCGTCATCGAGAAATTCTCGATCGAATGTTCCATGAATGGTTAACAACAGAGTTAAACTATCTCATTCACGCTTAAGATATTGAAGTTCCCGAAAAAGGAATTTGGGGCTTCAGTATGAAAATTCTTGTTCTCAATGCTGGATCAAGCAGTCAAAAAAGCTGTCTCTACGATCTCAGTGATTCACTACCGATTAAGCCACCTGATCCGATCTGGGAAGCTCAAATCGATTGGACAGTTGAACCTGGAAAAGCTGTGCTTAAAATCAAAGCCAACGGAACTCAGGTCGGACAAACAATCGAATCTGTCGATCGTGCCGCAGATACTTTACAAATGCTGAACACACTTTCCGAAGGCGAAACGAAAGTAATCGATCAAAAGCGCGACATCGATGTGGTTGGACATCGCATTGTTCACGGCGGACAACACTATCGCCAAAGTGTGCGAATTGATCAAACCGTGAAAGATACGATCGCAGATCTGGCACGATTTGCCCCACTGCACAATCCCGCGAACTTGCAAGGCATCGACGCGATCGAACAAAGCTTAGGCGATGTTCCACAAGTGGCTGTGTTTGATACTGCCTTTCATGCAGCTTTACCGCCTGCTGCTAGCATTTATCCGATTCCTTACGAATGGTATGAAAAAGGAGTGCAGCGTTATGGCTTTCATGGAATCAGTCATCAGTATTGTGCAAATCGCGCGGCTCAATTATTACAGCGTGAGTTAAGCGACTTAAAGCTAATCACTTGTCATTTGGGAAATGGTTGTTCATTAGCAGCGATTCAGAACGGGCAGAGCATTGATACAACAATGGGATTTACACCGCTTGAAGGGTTAATGATGGGCAGTCGATCGGGATCAATTGATCCGGGTGTCGTGCTTTACCTGATGCGAGAAGGAAATCAGTCGATCGACGAAATCGAGCAGGTTCTAAACAAAAAGTCAGGCTTGCTAGGAATTTCAGGAGTTTCAAGCGATCTGCGTCAAGTCACAAGCTCACAAACAGAGCGATCGAAGCTCGCGATCGATACCTACGTTCATCGACTGCGATCAGGTATTGGTGCAATGATGGCGAGTCTGGGTGGACTCGATGCGATCGTGTTTACCGCAGGAGTTGGAGAGAATTCTGCAATGATTCGATCGCGTGCGTGTGAAGCGTTTCGCTGGTTAGGTATCGAAATTGATGCAGAGAAAAATCAATCATCGCATCTAGACCAAGATATTGCAGCACCTTCATCAACGGTTAGAATTCTTGTGATTCACACCCAGGAAGATTGGGCGATCGCGCAAGACTGTTGGAGATTAGAAACTTCGATCAGTTCTGACCGTAGCGCTTAAAGTCCTGCACGAATGCGGATGATCGAACTGCGTTGTATTAAGATTTCAATGCTGCAATATTTTCTGCGCTTGATCCTGATATAGTCTTAAAACTCATTGGTTCTGGCGAGAAGCAGTCGCCAGAGGAAACGGGGAAAGTTCGGTGCAAGTCCGGCGCTGTCCCGCAACTGTAATGAGCGAACGCTCTAAGCCAGGATGCCCACCAATGCACGATTCACATTGTTTCATCTGCGAGGTACAGCATGAAGTCTTCTCTGCAAATTTCTCGGTGGCGACGAACCGAGCAGATCGTTTTGTCGATGCCCGCTCAGGCAATTCTCTACATTGCGCTGTGGTCATTGATGATTTGGCTTGTGTATTTCAGTACTTATCCTCCTGTTCATGATACTGTGCATTCCCTTCGACATCATACGCTCGGTGTGAGTTGTCACTAGCGGTTGAATTCAGCAGTATCAGGAGTTTTTTATCATGTTGTCGAAAGTGAAAAAGTCTACGCTTGTAGGCGCGATCGTTGCGCTTAGTATTGGGTGTTGTGCGATCGTGGGTTTTTCTCAATCGCCCCAAGCGGGTGTGCAGCTTACTACAGAACCGTCGATCGCTCAAGTCACTCCGCTCGAAGCCGAAGCTACTCAATACTTAGGGTCAGGACAGTATCAAGCCCCGGTGCAACTCAAATTCCAAGCACGAGACAAAGCAGGCTCACCGCTGCAAAATGCTCGATATCATCTGCAAGTGTTGACTCCCGCTCCAACGCCTTGGTTTACGACCGATTTTCCCATTGTTGAAGGCACAAAGCTACTGGATATCGAGGGCGATAGTCCGACGGGAGAATTCGGAATTCAGCAGGTTTTTCCGATTCGCGGCACGTATCAGTTGCAGGTCAATGTGAATCCGATCGTCACCGATGCCTTTAAGCCGATTGCTGAGACGCTGACCTTAACCGTTCCCGAAAATCCGCTTAAGTTTCGCTACTTTCCATTCGTTTTACTGACGTTGCTGGCAATCGGTTTTGTGGGTGGATGGATCATCGGTGGTCGTCAAGCGATTCAGCCTGGAGAACTTGCGCCGCGTCGCGTTCGATTGCTGCTGAGCGGAGTCACAGTTTTGGCGATCGCAAGTCTGTTGTTCTTTGAGGTGAGTGCTGAACTTGCTCAGGCACACGGTATGACAATGGGCGCGGAAACCGCCGATTCGAGGAGTCTCGTGCAGTCTCAGGGATTGCAGTTGGAATTGACCGGAAATAGCCAGACTGCGGTAGGCAAAACGGCTGCATTTCAAGCAAAACTGATGGATAGTCAAACGAATCAGCCTGTAAACGGTGCGATCGTTGAAGTGAAGTCTACTCAGCTAGAAAACAACTGGATTGCTTTTGCTTATCAAGGTATTTCTGATGCAAAGGGAATGTTGTCTTGGCAAGAACAGTTTTTTGATGGTGCGCCTCACAAAGTTGAAGTAAGAGTCTCACCTCAATCTAGTGATAAGCGACAATTTCAATCGATCGTCGCATCTAGAGAAATTGAAGTAGAAGGAATCGCTCCGCCACTATCTGTCCGGTTTATTAGTTTGATCTACTTTACGGCAGTATTAGCATTGGGACTGATTGCGGGATTGTGGTTACAGCGTCGTCGCGTGCAGGCAACTTGAGCGAATGAATGATCAGCATGTCCTATTTGTCTGTACAAGCTGTGCTAGAGACAAACAGAGCAACGAATCTAAAGGTGAAAAGCTATTTGAGCAATTTCAACTGCATCAAAGCGAATCATCGAATCTCTCGATTCAGCCTGTGAAATGTATGGGAGTGTGCGATCGTAGCTGTGCGATCGCCCTGGTTGCTCCCCATAAGTTCACGTATCTGTTTGGCAATTTGCCCAGCGATGATGTGCAAATCGACGGAATTGTATCAACCGTTTTAGATTGTGCTAAACAGTATTGCATTGCTGCTGAGGGCGTTCTTCCTTATCGGGAACGACCTCAACTGTTAAGAGATACAATTATCGCAAAGATTCCGCCGTTGCCTTTCAACGCATGAACAACAGAATCTACAGGGTGCAGCAAGAGGTCACGATCGCTGAAGCTTTTCCTTCTAGTTTCTGTTGCTTGAGTAATTCGCCCCATGCTTCAAGCACTGCTTTATCATTGTTTTGCGAAGACTGCATTTGTGTTCCTAACGTAGTCAAGGCATCGTACCAAATACTGTACTTTGCATAGATTTTTGCTCGATCGAGCGGTGTCTTTGCCGCTGTTAGTTCTTGCTGTAGTGCTAGAGGCGGAGCAATTCGCTGAACTCTACCTTTTCGCACAAGCGGTCGATCGAAGTCGGTTTCACTTTCATTACTCGCTGTGTTGTTTGTACTATTGCAGTAGATTGCTAAATCCCACTGATAAGTTGCGATCGAGAGCGATGTTGGAACAGAAAAACGAATGACTCCAGGCGTGGTTTTAGGTAAGCGAGAATTAGTTTTGTAGATTACTTTACCTTTCGGATCGCGGAGTTTCCATTCGATCAGGGTTCCGGCATCGATTCCGGTCGGGACACTAAACCAAATCGTTGGACGATCGCTAACCGTTAAGCCCCAGCGATCGTCGGGCAAGCTGGGACGCGGAGCGGGCACTAATGCTGTTAAACCTTCATACTTTTCGTCACAAGATCCGCGTTTTCCGCCGCCTTGTCCGCGATCCGAGGGACTCCCTGAATCAGGCGGATTCGGAGGCGAAAATTGAATTCTAGACGAGATATCTGATGCCTGAGCGATTCGCGTGTCGGGAACCTGTGTCGCGATCGAGGTGCATCCAATCAAAGAAACGACCAATGCAGCACCAGTGATTTTTGCTGAAGATAAGAAGTTCATTGCAATTCTCCTGAGAGTGTTTTAAGGTCTGAGCGGGCTGGACTGCTGGAGCAATAGGCAACAAGGCTACCATTCAGGACTAGCCCAAAAACGGCAGGAACGAGTGGAATCCATCCGCCTTGGGTCAGAACAAGCCAGCATCCACCGCTTAGCACGACAAGACTTGCGATCGTCACAAGTCCGATGCCATTCAACCGACGGAAGCGCCAGACAATGAGTCCGCCAAGCAGTGTCCATCCTCCGATCCAGGCGATTTCAATTCCGGTTGACCAAACCCACAGTAACGGGCGCTTATCTAATACGGCACTCAGCATCTGACTGATCATGTGAGCATGAACGACAACGCCCGGAAGCTTTTGCGGAAAGGATTTGCCGTAGGGTGTCGCGAAATAATCTCCACTACTCGGAGCTGTGACACCAATTAAAACAATGCGATCGCGAATCGCGTTCAGATTCATGTCTTTGCTTAATAGCTGTCGGATTGTGACTTGTTGAGCAATCGCGCCGGGGGTTGAAGTCGATCGATAGTTTAACAAAACCTGACTGCCGCGCGAATCAAACTGCTGATAGCCACTGGTCGGATTGATTAAGCTTGGGAAAACAGTGTTGCCTAGCTTTAAGTGCTTGTCAGGTGTGAAGGTTGGCGAGATCGAAGGCTGTTGAGCAAAAAGATAGCGAAAGACAAGCTGCGTACTCAGTCCATAAGGAGTCGAGCAGCGAGCGATCGTATCAGGCGAGGTAAACAGCAAGTGTCGGCGCACTACACTATCTTTGTCTTGGAGAAAATCACTGAATCCAACTTCTGATTGTTGAATTCCCGGCGGTGGAGCAATGCCCGTCGGATCATTCGATTCGGAATCAGGACGTTTGCAGATGGTGATTAAGCGATCGTTTTGCGTTAATTGCTGCAATCGGTTTTGCAAACTCGGTCGCTGTGCCGGAAAGTCTCGATACAAATCGAGTCCAATGACTCGCGCGCCGTGTGTTTGTAACGTCTCAAGCACGCGATCGAGCGTTTCATCTGACAAAGATCCTGCGTTTTGGGGCTGTTTTTGAATGTCATCTTCTTCGATTCTGACAATTAGCAATCGCGGATCAGGTTGCTCGATCGGGCGATGCTGCATCAAAGCATCAAATGCTTGCAATTCCAAAGGCTGCATCAATCCGAGCCAGCGAACGCCAGCGATTAAACCTGTAACTAGTAGCGTGCTGAGCGCGATCGTTTTGAACTGCGATCGCGTCATCGGTGGTAAGAGTTTCGGTTTCTGACCACACCAATCTTGCCAAGTTGGAGGAATTTCTGCGGGATTTTGGCAAATCACCGGAAGCCAAGTTGCACAAGGAAAATCTGACTCTAGCGACTGTAATTTTTCGCGCGCTTGGCGGACAGCCGCATACAAAGATTGTCCACCGGAAAAAGCGCTTAAAAAAGATTTGAGAAACTCTTGAGCCACGTGATCGGGTACAGGTTCACGCATGACAATGACTTGCGGTAACTGCAAATCAGCAAGATCTTGTGCGAGTCCTAAACCATCGCAGGAATTGAAGATAGCGAGTTTTAGCCCTTGGGCGATCGCGTGACGCAAGCCATATTTCAATTGTTCGATCGTCAGCGTTTCAGTTTGATTGATTTGAATGTATCCTTTATCGTCTGTTGAACTATGTCCAGCAAAAAATAAAACATCCCAGTTCGATTGCCATAGTTTTTCTTGTAGTTGCTGTCTGGTCGGTTCGACTAAACACTGAATTTCAGTATTTGGCAAACTTTCAAGCAGTTGTCGATCGCGCTCTACATTGATGCCCTGCGCGTTGCCGAGAATGCTGAGAATTTTGACTTTTTTCGCACGAGGCGGCGATGGAAGCTGCAACGATCGAGTAAATTCCGGCAAGCTTAAGGCAATTTCAGCTTGAGGATAGTCGGTCAAAAAGTCCCACAAACACCAGGGTAATCTTAAAACTTGATAGTCTTTGGCAACAATGATCAATCGAATTCTATCTTTAGGCGATAAACGAGTTCGCAGTTGTCGATCGATCAACCGAAAAGAACTCGAACTTAACCATGCATTCAGTAGGCTTTGTAAATCATGCGAGAGTTGATGAAATTCTGAAGTAGAAATATGCGTAACTTCATCGTCATCGATTTCAAATTCAGGATGATGGGCGGCTTGGCGGCGCAGTCCTAAATGAGCATAAAGAGCGGTATAAATCGATCGCCAGTGCGATGCTCGATCGACTAAATCTGGAATTGCGGGCAGGCTACCTGTAAACTGCATCGGAGTTGAGTGTCCAGACTCCCAAAGTTGAGCCAGCACCGTCGGGAATCCATCTTGCCAATTGCCTTGTCCGAGGTTGAGAACAACAAGCTGTTCCATAATCACTTAAACCGTAAACTCCTCGATGAGACTGTTCGATTCGACGGAAATTTCTAAGCTAAACTGCGTTCCCGTCGCACATCGAAAGCGACGAAGTTGAATGCCATTATCTCGATCGCGCGCTGTCACAGATTGCACGACATCACCAAAACTTGAAATCATGGCTAAAGTGACACCGCTCGGTAAAATCGCATCGGGTTCTGCCGATCGCAGTTGCACTCGAATCGAGAAGCGATCGTTTCCTTCGGGTTCTAATGCGACAAATAGCCAAAACGTTTGCTCCGCGAATTCCAGCACTTTGATTCGCTGAATAGCAGGACTTAGCTCAGCCGTCTGTCGAAACTGATACGCCAAACCCGACTGATTTCCGAGTAGCGATTCTAAGGTTTGCCAACCTTGATCAACCGTGTTCTGCACCCACTGCGAAAGTTGGACGATCGTGGTTCTGACCGAAGACTGTCCGAGGCGAAGCTGTCCGAGCTGTTGTCGCCGTTGAGGTTCTTCCAACAGTGCGCCCCAAAGCTGGAACGGGATTTCTAAACGAGGTAAAAGCACGGCTGGATTTGCTAATCGCTGGACAAGCTGTTCTGCCTGCGCTGTTGAGAGTGTGGGTAACAAAGCAATCTCGGCGCGCGTTACTGCTTGCGGGCAGATTTCTCGCGTCACATTCAATACTGCAAAATCTCGAATCAGCGCTTGGGCATCTAGACTGTAAGTGCGATCGTCGGCATCATAGCTGCCTTGAGTCTTCAACTGATGGTGCGTTGCATATCCCCAAATCAAAATCGAAGCATCATCTGGACTCACCTGAACCGCCAGATAATAGTCTCCTGCCCAACTCGGCAAATCGATCCATTCTTGCGGCACTCGAAATTCATCGGTGTCGATCGTTTTATCAGGAATCAAAATCACGCGATGCGACCCAAAGTTTAGAGCCGTTCCATTCACCAACTGCCAGCAATTTTGCAAATCAGAGCGATCGAACTCACTTTGTGCTTCAAACTCTGCTTCTAACCAGGGTGAAACGGTTTGCAGACACACTTGATTTAGATACGTATTCCACCAGGCTGGAGCCGAGGATGAACGATTGTTCCAAGCGGATTGGTGTAAATCGGTTGGGATTTCGAGCAGCGGTTGAGTTGGGACATCGAGGAAAGACATGGAAGCCTCCGAATGGGAATTTGGAGTCTGGCTGATTGGAATTTAGCGATAAAGCGCGGTTTTCTCAAGCCATTCGATCCAAAAATTGATTGATGTTCTTAATCACGTTTGAGTTTGACGCGATATGCAGCGTTTTCGTGATTTTGCATGACAAATGTCATGGGTTGGACGTGACAATCGTGCGATGTGTCTCTGCTGGCATTTCAAATACAGTCAACTCATCGCAAACAAGACAACTTGAAGCGATCGAGCTGCAAGCCACTTCTGCTCTTTAAATCCCCCGTTCTGGTGGACTTTGAAACCGAAGACAGTCACTTTTGTCGAGTTCAGATCTGATTGCGTAACGATTCAAATTCAGCCACACACTTTACACAAGAAATCGAACCATGCAAGTTCTACCACGCTTCAAGACTCGCCGAATTTTCCGCTTTATGCTGCCTGTTCTAAGCGCGATCGCGCTTTGGCTTACATTTGCGATCAATCCTCATTCGCTCCCAGTTTCAGCCCAAACCGCTCCCAGTCAGATTTCGACTGCTCCGTTTCAGCTTCCACCGTTACCGTATGCCTACGATGCTCTTGCTCCTTATATTGATGCTCAAACGATGCGCCTGCATCACGACAAACATCATCAAACGTATGTGAATAATCTTAATGCTGCGATCGCGAAACATCCCGAACTGAAGGATAAATCGATCGAAGAACTTTTGCGCGATCTAAACCGCATTCCTGAAGATATTCGTACCAGCGTTCGTAACAATGGGGGTGGCTATCTCAATCATGCGATCTTCTGGAAAAGTATGGCTCCGAATCAAAGCGGTGTGCCTAGCGGTAAAATCGCTGATGCGATTAATCAAACCTTTGGTAGCTTTGATGCGTTCAAACAGCAGTTTAATGAAGCCGGATCGAAGCTGTTTGGCAGTGGATGGGCATGGCTCGTTATTACCAACCAAGGCAAGCTTCAGATCATCAGTACGCCCAATCAAGATAGTCCGTTGATGCAAGGCTACTTTCCGCTGTTAGGCAACGATATGTGGGAACACGCTTACTATCTAACGTATCAAAATCGCCGCGCGGACTATCTCAGTGCTTGGTGGAAAGTGGTGAACTGGGATGAAGTCGATCGTCGATTTGCCCATGCAAAACCGGGCGCGCTATAAGAAGAGGCTGAGAAGTATAAAAAGTCTATTTGCTTGCGTTGCTGTGTCGCCCGGAAATCGATTTCCGGGCTGATTCAGGCAAACTCCGTTAAAACGGGTTTAGACCTTGCTTTGGGATTGTGTCGATTTGAACTGTGATTTTGCAGCGATCGGCGTTTCGTTCATCGCTGCTCAAACGTCCTCTAAGGCTGTGAATTTGCGCCATTAGTGAGATAGTCAAGAAACGCATTCGCAACGATCGAAGCTTGAGTGCGATCGCGCAAATCTAACCGGGTCAAAATATGACTGATATGATTTCGCACCGTTCCTTCTGATAAGAATAAAGTCTGAGCAATTTCTCGATTACTCGCGCCTTTGGCAATCAAACTCAGCACTTCTTTTTCTCGCGCCGTGAGTTCTGTGAGTCCGGGCGGAAGTTCTTTTTCTTCTAGCACATTCGTTGGAACATGAGCGATTAAGCGTTCGAGAATACCAGGACCGAATTGCGTATAGCCTTTATGCAGCGATCGAATCGCTTCAGCCAGTTCTTCGGGCGGGGTATCTTTTAATAGATAACCTTTTGCACCAAACCGCAGTGCTTCAGCAATGTATTTGGCATCATCAAACGTAGTCAGCATCAAGATCTTAATCTGAGGATAATGCTGACAAATTTGCTGAGTTGCAGTCACTCCATCCATGATCGGCATTCGGATATCCATCAATACCACATCTGGAAAGCGATCGACTTCTTGCAATGCTTTCAGTTGAGCAAATGCCTGTTGTCCATCACCTGCTTCAGCAACAACTTGAAAGTCAGGATCTAGCTCCAAGATTGTTCGCAATCCTCGCCGCACAATTTCTTGGTCTTCTACTAGCAATAACCGAATCATAACAATGCTCCAGTCTATAAAGGAAAATAAGCCGTAATCTGACAACCGTTTCCAGGAGTGCTGACGATTTTCAAGTGTCCACGGTGAGCAGCGGTGCGCTCTTGCATTCCTTTTAGTCCAAATCCGGTTCGGTGTTCCTCGACGCGAAAGCCTTTTCCATTATCTTGCAATAAGAGTGATACACCCGCATGATTCGATTGAATTTGGATCTCAACCGCAGTGGCTTCAGCATATTTACAAATGTTGGTGAGTCCTTCCTGCACAATTCGATAAATCACTGTGTTGAGCGAATGCGAAGTCGGATGAGCAAGCTGAATTCGAGCGGTTGGTAAAATGCCTGTTGTCGTCTGGAATTCATTGATCAAGGTTGCGATCGCGCTTTCTAACAATTGTCCTTGCAGCGGATCAGATCGGATCTCTGAAACCGATTCCCGCACCGCTTTCAGCGCATCTGATCCGAGTTGCTTCGCTTCTATCAAGAACTCATACGCTTTCTGTGGATTCTTTTCCCAAAGCGAAAGCGTGGTTTGAATCTGAATGTTGAGCGCAACAAGAGCATGACCGAGCGAATCATGAATATCTCGCGCGATCCGATTGCGTTCTTCTAAAGCTGCTAATTGTTCGATGCGCTGATTCAATCGGCGAATCGTTAGTTGATGTTCGATTCGTGCTAACACTTCTTCGACCTGAAATGGTTTTGTAATGTAGTCGCAACCGCCGATCGCAAACGCTCTCACTTTATCGATCGCTTCATTCAGCGCGCTGATAAAAATCACCGGAATCAGTTGCGTCTGAGGATTCGCTTTCAAGCGTTGACAGACTTCGTAGCCACTCATTTCTGGCATGTTAATATCGAGCAGAATCAAGTCCGGGGGTTGCGCGTCGATCCCCATCAGCGCTGTTGCACCATTGGTTACACTCCGAACCTCATACCCTTGGGCGCTCAACATTGCCGACAGCAAGCGCAAATTATCAAGTGTATCGTCTACTAGCAAAATGTCACCAGAAAAAGACATGGGACAAACTAAAGAATTAAGAACAGATTTCCAAACTCAAGCAAAGTTCAGGCATGATCAGACTATCCGATCTAGCAGAGTAAAGTGGGGTTAAGTTGTGATATTTAATCATCTGAGACTCGGACGCAAGTTTATGTTACTGCTGTCGATCGTCTTTCTAAGCGGGATGCTGTTGAGTAGCATCGGATTGTGGACAACGATTCGACACGAAGCCGAAGAAGACATCACGGGTCGGGCAGAATTGCTGATGCAAACAATGAATTCTGTTCGGGACTATACCAGCAATCACATTCAACCGCTGCTCGCAAAGCAAGAGCAAACCGCAACGCAGTTTATCAAGGAAACTGTTCCTTCGTTTTCTGCTCGTACCGTGTTTGATGCGTTTCGCGATCGACCAGAGTACAGCAGCTTTTTTTACAAAGAAGCAACTCCGAACCCCACAAATCCGCAGAATATTGCCGATGAGTTTGAAGCCAATTTATTCGCGCAGTTTCACAAGCAGCCGGAGCAAACTAGCTTATCAGGCTATCGAACGGTAGGTAACAAACGCTTATATTACACAGCTCGTCCTTTAGTGATGCGCGAATCGAGCTGTCTAGAATGCCACAGTACACCCGCTGCCGCTCCGAAAAGTCAGTTAGCAACTTACGGTGATAAGTCAGGCTTTGGCTGGCAGATGAATGATGTGATTGCTGCCCAAACGATTTATGTTCCCGCTGACGATGTCATTTCGCATACGTGGCGCAATATGACGGTGATCATGGCAATTTTTAGCGCCATTTTCACGATCGCGATTCTTGCCATCAATCGGTTACTTAAACGTACCGTAATTCAGCCGATTCGACACCTCACGACGATCGCGCGGTATCTTAGCAACAGCTCTTTAACGCCAGAGCAAGTGAAAGAATTTGAGACTCCAACGATCGTCAAAGTGGCGCAGCGACAAGACGAACCTGGACAGCTTGCCCGCACCTTTCAACACATGGCGCGCGAAGTCTCGGAACGAGAACAAACGCTAAGTCGAGCCGTTGAAGAGCGCACCGCACAGCTTGCAGAACGCACCAAAGAAGCACAGGAAGCTAATCAAGCAAAAAGCCAATTTCTTGCCAACATGAGCCACGAGCTAAGAACTCCGCTCAACGTAATTTTAGGCTTTTCGCAATTAATGGTAAGAACGCGATCGCTCGATCCGACTCAGCGAAGCTATCTGCATACGATTAATCGCAGTGGGGAACATTTATTAGGCTTGATCAACAATGTGTTAGATCTTGCCAAGATTGAAGCCGGAAAAGTCACGCTGAACGAAACAGAAGTTGATCTCAATGGTGTTTTAGACTGGCTACAACCGATGTTTCAGTTTAAAGCACAGTCTAAAGGCATCGAATTTCTGATTGAGCGGGGAGATTCACTTCCCGATCGCATTCAAACCGATGAAAGCAAGCTGCGGCAGATTTTAGTCAATCTGATCGGCAATGCGATCAAATTCACGCAAACCGGAAGTGTGACTCTGCGAGTGTCGATCGCTCAGCCAAATACCTTGAAGTTTGAAATCGAAGATACAGGAGTTGGAATCGCATCGGATGAACTAGCACAGTTATTTCAGCCGTTTGTGCAAGCTAAGAGCGGACGCGGCGCGCAAGAAGGAACCGGGCTTGGACTTGCGATCGCGCAGCAATTTGTTCAGTTAATGGGAGGTGAGCTAACGGCGCAAAGTCAAATCGGGGTCGGAACTGTTTTTCGGTTTGCGATTCAAGCTCCATGGATTGATGCCCAACCCACACAGCGTTCTGCACTCCAACAAGTGATTGGACTCGCACCTGGACAACCGACTTATCGAATCTTGATCGTTGATGATCTCGCTGAAAATCGCCAGCTTTTAATGGCATTGCTCAAACCACTCGGCTTTGAAGTGCTAGAAGCCAGAAACGGCAAAGCTGCAATCTTGATCGCTCAGGGTTGGATGCCGCATCTGATCTGGATGGATCTGCGAATGCCTGGAATCGATGGTTATGAAGCAACTAAACAAATCAAAGCGACAACCACACCTGCTCCGATCATTATTGCTTTAACCGGAAGTGCTTTTGAAGAAGATCGTCAAGTTGCAATTGCGATCGGGTGTGATGATTTCGTCCGCAAACCGTTCCGCACTGAGACTATCTTCGAGAAAATGGCAACACATTTAGGAGTCCGATATCTGTATGAGCCTGAGTCAGTTTGCACCTCAGAGACTCGACCTTCAATTCAAAGTAAGATGCTGACTTCAGCAGACTTAACGATCATGCCAGCGGAATGGATTCGTCAACTTCATCAAGCTGCAACTCGCGTCAATGCCAAACTTATTGCCAAGCTGATTGATGAAATTCCGCCAGAGCATTCTTTTCTGATTCGTACCTTAACCACGTTAGTTAACCACTTTCGCTTTGCACAGTTAGTAGAACTATCTCAGCCACATTTAGAGAAGATTGAGTCTAATACATCACACCAGTCGTGAGCCGAATTGCGTTGAGTTTTGTTCTCGCGCTCCTCCACCTTGTTCACGTCCAGACGGCGAACCTGGATCAGGTGGAGTCGGTGGCGTAAATTGAGCATGAAGCGATCGAGCATTCTGAGGTGCGATTGTCGGCGGTTGGCTGAACGGAACACTCAGAGTCAAAAGCGCGATCGTGCTGAGCAGAATGTTGCGCGATGCGAGGAGTTGCTGAGCCATGATAGTTTCTCCGGGTGAATAAAGTTTGCTGTTTGAGGAATGTCCTCGTTTGATGGCTTTACTTTATTCAGCGGGAGGAGTTGATCACATCGAATGAACGTCACTGATGCGAGGTTACAAATGTCATGGCTGTTGATCACATCGAATGAACGTCACTGATGCGGGGTTACAAATGTCATAGCTAATGTCATAGCTATAGAGTGCTATGAGGGCATCACTCTCGAAAACAATGTTTTAACTTGTTCCCAAGCATCAGCGGCTGCGATCGGGTTGTAGTCAGATCGCTGATCGCAAAAAAATCCATGTCCCGCAGGATAGCGAAACACGCGATGATCGATATGATATTTTTCCAGAGCAGCTTCAACTTGGTCGATTTGCTCGATCGGAATGAGCGGATCTTGTGTGCCGAAAAAGGCGTACAGCGTTCCTCGAATTTCTGGTGTTCTCGCGATCGTCGGTTCTCCCCCACCCGGAGTCATCGTCGCAATTCCTGCCCCATAAAATGAAGCAGTTGCCTTAATTTCGGGTAAAGTTGCTGCCAGATACGCAACATGACCCCCGAAACAAAAGCCGATCGCGCCAATTTCTGAAAATCCTCGCGTTTGCAGAACCGCGATCGTCGCTCTGAGATCGCTCAACAGTTCATCGGCTGTGGTTTGATCTTTGTACGATCGTCCGAGATCCGTTTCTTCTTGGCTATACCCAACCTCAAAGCCAGGTGCAGTGCGCTGAAAGATGGCAGGCGCGATCGCCAAGTAGCCTTCTTGCGCCAATCGCTTTGTCACCGCTTGAATATGCGAGTTGACCCCGAAGATTTCTTGAATCACAATAATTGCTCCTCGTGCAGAAACATCCGGTTCCGCCAAAAAAGCATCGATTTCGAGAGATCCATTTGAAAGTTTGATCCAGGAAGAATTCACGATCGTTTCATTTCACCACGCAACTTTTGTATTGTGAACGAAACTGAAATGAAGAATCCACTGAATCTCAAGCGTTATTGATGAAAAATATAAACTGTGAATAAGACAAGGCAATCTAACGCAATCATTCTAAAATGGCAATCGAAAATCTACGGGTTATACTGTGGCTATTAGGGTCATCGAAGCGATTGAAACGGGTATGAAGATTAGATTTAGAACCGTCGAAGTGATTCAGAGATATTACGGAAACGTCTAAGTAAATTAGACGACAACATCGAATAAATACCCAACTTCTTATAAACTGCGTCACTTAAAATAGTCGGCAATATTAGCAAATTTTGAGCAAAAATACTGTACAGATTTGCTTTGTAAAATTAAATGAGTAAGGCTTGAGGCACGGGCATGGTGCAATTTCATATTCAGACCGACAGCGATATCCCGGCATCAACTCAACTCTACAATCAGATTTTGTTTGCGATCGCGTCTCGGCAATTTCCACCCGGACACCGCTTACCGAGTACGCGCCAGCTCGCGATGCAAACCGGACTGCATCGCAATACGATCAGCAAAGTATATCGACAACTCGAAGATGCAGGCGTAGTCGATGCTCAAGCGGGTTCGGGGATTTACGTGCGCGATCAGGGACACGACACAGCGGCTCATATCAAATCTCCACTGCTCGATCAATATCCCCAAGCGCATAAAGTGATTCAATCGAGCCTAGATGAGTTGGTCAAGCAAGGCTGTTCGCTCGGACAAGCGCGCGAATTATTTTTAGCGGAAATTGATTGGCGGTTGCGCTGTAGTGCGTCGGTGTTAGTTACGGCTCCGCTGCACGATATTGCAAACGGGGAAGTCTTAATGCGAGAACTAGAGCGGGCGTTAGCGATTCCAATGCAGCTTGTACCGATGGAAGAACTCGCGCAAGTTTTGGATCAAACGCGATCGAGTACCGTTGTCACGAGTCGCTACTTTATTGCTCAAGCCGAAGCGATCGCGATGCCAAAAGCAGCACGAGTGTTTCCGGTAGATATCTACGATTTTGAGCAGGAGTTAAAGCTCGTAAAAGCGATGCCGAAAGGAACTTGTCTCGGCATCGTTAGCTTGAGCGCGGGAACGATCGGCGTTGCAGAAGTAATTATTCACAGTCTGCGCGGCGATGATTTGCTCGTGATGACCGCGCAGGTCAACGATCGCTATAAGCTGAATGCGATGGTGAGAACCGCACAAACGATTTTCAGTGATCAAGTGAGTTGTACGGCGGTGAAAGCAACGATTTCGGCTTCACGCGATGATATTATTCGTCCGCCTCAAGTGATTTGCTGCGAAAACTTTATTGTGAGTAAATCGATTAATTTACTCAAACGAGAGTTGGGTTTAGAGTAAAAAATGATACGCTTCAACAGGAACTTAAAGCGCAGCGACGATCGCATCTCCGATCGCTTGACATCCGACCAGCGTTTTACCTTCAGAAAAAATATCTCCAGTACGATATCCCTGATCTAAAACCTTGAGAACCGCTTGTTCAATATGGGTTGCAGCCTCAGCCTGATCGAAACTGTATCGAAGCATCATTGCTGCGCTTAAAACTTGCGCCAGCGGATTCGCTTTATCTTGTCCTGCAATGTCTGGGGCAGAACCATGAACAGGTTCATAAACGCCGGGATTCGATGTGCCTAAACTCGCAGAAGGCAACATTCCAATGCTTCCAGTCAACATCGCAGCGGCATCAGACAGAATATCGCCGAACAGATTGCTGGTGACGATCGTATCAAATTGCTTGGGCGCGCGAACAAGCTGCATCGCAGCGTTATCGACATACAGATGCGACAGTTCAACATCGGGATATTCCGCCGACAGTGTAATCATGCGATCGCGCCAAAATTGCGAAACTTCCAGCACGTTCGCTTTATCCACCGAGCAAAGTCGCTTCGATCGCTTTTGTGCAGTTTCAAAGGCTACGCGACCGATGCGATCGATTTCAGATTCGGTGTACGCCATTGTATTCACGCCGCGTTTCTCGCCTGTTTCTGTGGTGAAAACTCCGCGCGGCTGTCCGAAATAAATTCCGCCTGTTAGTTCCCGCACGACCATAATATCGACTCCTTCCACGACTTCGCGTTTGAGAGTTGAAGCATCGATTAACTGCGGCAGAATCGTGGCAGGACGGAGATTGGCAAACAGTTGTAAGCCCGATCGCAGCGCCAACAGTCCGGTTTCAGGACGCAAATGACGCGGAAGGGAATCCCACTTGTAGCCGCCGATCGCAGCGAGTAAGACGGCATCGCTTTGTTTGCAGGTTTCGAGTGTGGCAGCGGGTAGCGGTTCGCCTGTGGCATCGATCGCAGATCCGCCGATCAGCGCTTCTTCAAACTCGAATTGCAGATCGAACTTTTCGCCCACGGTGTCGAGAACGCGAACGGCGATCGCCATGATTTCAGGACCAATGCCGTCACCGGGAAGAAGCGTGATGCGATACTGCTGTGTCATGGCGCGTTTGTAAAGTTGTGGCATAGAAGACTGCGGAGAGTATCATATCGCAATGCCTTCTCTAAAATGAAGAAATTGTCCTGGTTCTAAGCATTCCGTGAAAAAGAAACGTCCGTTTGGATTAATCGCCATCGTGCTTTACAAAGCGTTTGTCGCAACATTGTTGGCGGTCACTGCGATCGCCCTGTTACTGACGTTGCATAACTATCAAGCGCTGGCGGACTTCTCCGATGACTACACCCTTGAAGGTAAATCTAGAGTGGTAGATTGGATTCTAGAGAAGCTGCTGAATCTGAGTCCGAGAGCGCTTCAGTTTAGCGGATTAGGAGCGATGGCATACGCGATCGTTACCGCGATCGAAGCGATCGGGCTATGGTACGAGAAACGATGGGCACATATTCTTGTGTTGTTTCTTGTAGGAATTAGCATTCCGCCAGAAATTTATGAACTGATGCGCGGGTTTTCGATTGTCAAAGCGATCGTGTTTGTGATCAACGTGGCGGTGTTTGTTTATCTTCTAAAGTCTTTTCCGAAGCATTCTTCCAAGGATTCTTAGCTCGACTTTATCTATCTGTTGAAGATCCATTTGTTGGGGGTCGCTGCTCAAGCGTCTTCCAACTCGGATTTACCTTTTGAATATCGCGGCTTCTCTGAACCTGGGGAAAAGTTTGAGGCTCTCAGCGGGATTCAAGCGGCAGTAGAATTCCTTGAATTTTAGATGGATAGAGTCGAGTTCAGAACGGATTTTGACAGTGGCTAGACGATCGCATCATCATTCGAGCGTCACTAGTTCATCAAGTCCTTCATCTAAAGCTGGAGGCGCCCCGTATAATCGACGCGCCATTCGATAAATGACTGCTTCTGGAACAGAACGCGATCGCGTTCGATTTCGCTCTAAACAAACCTCGATCGAGGGATTGATCCAAATTCCCGTAATGTGCGTAAAACCAGAGGTTCGAGCAAGCGCGATCGCGGCTCTTCGTTGTTTCCTCACGGCATTCGTGGCATCGTAAATCGCGAATTCAATTTCACCTGCTGCGATCGCGGCAACAGAGTGTTGAAACTGCGATCGCACTTCCAGCCAGATCTTTAACCAACTGCCTTGGATTGCTTCTGCTCCGAACAGTTGAGCACGAATTGCATCGGTTGAAATGATGCGCGAATTGAGAGAGCGGGCGAAAGTCGATTTGCCGCTCCCTGGTAAGCCGATGAGTAAGACTAACTTAGATGATTGTTCCGTCGGGAATCACCGCACCTTTCAGCGTTACAACAATGCCGCTGCGAATGTAGAAACCGGAATTTTCTCGATCGGCTTCTTGCACTCGATCTTTATTCACGATTTGCACATTGCAGCCGATATGAGCGTTTTTGTCGATGATCGCGCGGCGAATGATCGTATCAGAACCGATGCCGAGCGGTACGTTTGGGCTGCTGCAATCTGTCCCAGACTGACGTTCGGCTTGACCTTCATACAAGTCAGCCCCCATGATTAGCGCATCTTCGATCACCGAATTCGCTTCGATTCTCGATCGAACCCCCAACACCGAATGATGCACCCGACAGTTTTTCAGAATGCAGCCTTCACCGATAATCGATTCCGTCACGTGCGAATCGAGAAATTTGCTTGGTGGCAGAAAGCGTTGACGAGTGTAAATTGGCGATCGCTCATCGTAAAAGCTAAACGGCGGATAAGGCTGTTGAGTTAGAGCGAGATTGGCATCGTAAAAAGCTTCGATCGTTCCAATATCTTCCCAGTAATCGTTAAATAGATAGGCTTGAACGTTGTAGTTACTGGCAGAATTCGGAATGATTTCTTTGCCGAAATCTGTTTGATTCGGCGATTCTTTCAGCAACCGCTCTAGCGTTTCTCGCTTGAAGACGTAAATTCCCATCGAAGCAATGTACGGACTTTGGATCGCTTCCTCAGCGGTCAAGCCAAGCACCTTTGTATCAACCTGCATTGCTTTGAGCGCATCGCCTTTCGGCTTTTCGCTGAAATCTACAACTCGACCCGACTGATCGATCTTCATCAACCCAAAATCCGAGGCGCGCGATTCATCCATCGGCACAACAGACAGCGTGATATCTGCTCCGGTATCGCGGTGGCGTTGAACAAATTCGCGATAATCCATCCGGTACAAATGATCGCCGGATAGAATCAAATATTCATCAATATCCCATTCTTGAAACAGCCAAATATACTGGCGGACTGCATCGGCTGTTCCTTGGAACCAGTTAGGATTTTCTGCCGTTTGTTGAGCGGCTAGAACTTCGACAAATCCTTCATTAAAGCCGGAGAAGTTGTAAGCGCGGCTCAAGTGGCGATTGAGCGAAGCCGAATTAAATTGCGTTAGAACGTAGATCTTAAAGATTTCGGAATTGATACAGTTACTCACTGGAATATCAATGAGTCGATATTTTCCGGCAAGTGGAACGGCTGGTTTTGCCCGCATTTTAGTTAACGGATATAACCGGGTTCCAGCACCCCCACCCAGGATTATTGCTAATACCTTCTTCACAAAATAACCTCGCAACTTCACCAACTCCCATCCTTAGTGTCTGTCTGGATGGCAAACTTGACAAGGGGTTTGGGGCAGAGAATTGAAACTGGGGATCGATCGAGGAAAATTTTTCAAGGGTTTGCAATCTGGGATACATTGGCAACTCGAAAATCGAGAGTAATGATAATTTAATGATGTAAATCCTTATGAGTAAGCCCTTGAATTCTCTGCGCCGCACGCCTTTGTATGAATTAGCGATCGAGCTGAATGCCCGCATGACCGGATTTTCTGGTTGGGAAATGCCCGTACAGTTTAGCGGCATTACCCAAGAGCATCACGCAGTGCGATCGGATGCGGGAATGTTCGATATCTCGCACATGGGCAAATTTACGCTCACGGGTAAAGCGGTGCTGCCTCAAATTCAGCGATTGGTTCCGTCAGATTTGAGCCGTCTGCAACCGGGACAAGCGCAATACACGGTACTGCTGAATTCACAGGGCGGGATTATCGATGATTTGATTTTTTACTTTCAGGGTGACGATCGCTGGACGGTGATCGTGAATGCAGCGACGACTGAGAAGGATCGCGATTGGATGTTAGCAAATTTAGATGGAGTCGAATTTACGGATCTTTCAGATTCTCAAGCGCTGATTGCGGTGCAGGGGAAAAAAGCGGTAGAACATTTGAGCGCGATCGTCGATCAAGATCTTTCTCGGATTAAACCGTTTGGACATTTAGAAGCGAAAATTCTCGGTCATGCTGCATTCGTGGCGCGGACTGGATATACCGGAGAAGACGGATTTGAAGTGATGCTTGATCCAGAAGGCGCGATCGAACTTTGGCGATCGCTGCTCGAAACGGGTGTAACTCCTTGCGGGTTAGGCGCACGGGACACCCTGCGATTAGAAGCGGCAATGGCACTTTACGGGCAGGACATCAATGATTCAACGACCCCGCTCGAAGCTGGATTAGGCTGGCTCGTGCATCTCGATACAAAGGGCGATTTTATTGGTCGATCGATTCTCGAAGACCAAAAGCAAAACGGAGTGAAAAAGCGGCTCGTCGGTTTACAAATGCAGGGACGCAACATCGCGCGGCATGATTACCCGATTTTTGCAAACGGGAAAGAAGTGGGAATCGTCACCAGTGGAACGCTAGCGCCAACGGTTGGACAAGCGATCGCGCTTGGATACGTGCCGATTGAATTATCAAAACCTGGGCAACAAGTCGAAATCGGCATTCGCGGGAAAAATTATCCTGCGATCGTCGTGAAGCGTCCGTTCTACCGCGCAACCTCATAGAATAGAAAGTGCAATTTTGACTCCCGACGCTCATGGCATTTGATTATCCTGACACGCTGAAATACACCGACTCTCACGAATACGCCAAACTTGAAGGCGACACTGCCACGATCGGGATTACCGCATTCGCGATCGACCAGCTTGGCGACATTGTATTTCTGGAATTACCGGAGCCGGGTGCAACGGTGCAAAAAGGCGAGAATTTTGGCACGGTGGAATCGGTAAAGGCAGTTGAAGATTTGAAGTCTCCGGTGAGCGGTACGGTGCTGGAGGCGAATACGGAAATGGTCGATACACCAGAGAAGTTGATCGATGATCCTTATACGTCAGGCTGGTTGATTAAAGTGCAGGTCAGTGATCCTGCGGAATTGGATCAGGCGCTGTCAGCCGATACGTATCGCGGCATGGTTGAAGGCGGCTAAAATTCCGTGATTTTTCTGCCGTGTTTTCCAAAATCTAAACCGCAACTTCATCAGAGATTTACGCCCGCTGGTTTCACTAGCGGGTTAATTGTTGCAGAATGTTTCTAACTTGATTTGATATCGTGAATGTTCAACGACTGACTTTAGGAATTGTTCGATAGCTTTTATCCCTCAATAGATCCGTCATCCTATGTCTGAACCCACATCCATGCCGACTCTCTCTGACTACGATCGCACAACCTTCGAGTTCACCGAACACGACTCTTCCAAGCGCACTCCTGCCGAATTGAATTACACCGATCGCTTTGTCGATCGACATATTGGCGTGCGCGGCGATGACATTCAAGCAATGCTCTCGGTTTTAGGCTTGAACTCGATCGAGGATTTAATCGATAAATCGGTTCCGCAAAGCATTAGAATCGAACGCCCGCTTCAAATTGCGCCGGGTCGCAGCGAGTATGAATTGTTGAAAGAACTCAAAGCGATCGCGGCAAAAAATCAAGTCGTGCGATCATTTATCGGCATGGGCTACTCGAATTGCATTACGCCTCCGGTGATTCAGCGCAACATTCTCGAAAATCCAGGATGGTACACGCAATACACACCGTATCAGCCCGAAATTGCTCAAGGTCGCCTCGAAGCCTTGCTCAACTTTCAAACGATGGTGATGGATTTGACGGGGCTAGAAATCGCAAACGCATCGCTGTTAGACGAAGGAACAGCGGCAGCGGAAGCGATGGCAATGAGTTACGGATTAGTAAAGAATGGCGCGAAAACGTTTTGGGTGTCGAGCGCTTGTCATCCTCAGACGATCGAGGTGATTCAAACCCGCGCGATTCCACTGGGAATTAAAGTGATCGTGGGCGATCATCGTCGTTTTGAATTCGATACACCAATCTTTGGGGCATTGCTGCAATATCCAGCCACCGATGGCGCGATTTATGACTATGCGGAATTTGTCGATCGCGCTCATCAAGCGGGCGCACTCGTGACGGTTGCGGCTGATTTGCTGAGTTTGACGCTGCTCAAACCACCCGGAGAATTTGGGGCAGATATCGCGATCGGCAATACTCAACGATTCGGCGTTCCGCTCGGTTACGGTGGGCCTCATGCCGCTTACTTTGCAACGAAAGAAACCTTTAAGCGCCAACTCCCTGGAAGACTCGTCGGCGTTTCAAAAGATCGCAGCGGTCAGCCTGCTTTGAGATTGGCACTGCAAACTCGCGAACAACATATCCGACGCGATAAAGCGACGAGCAATATTTGTACCGCACAAGTTTTGTTAGCGGTGATTGCGGGAATGTATGGCGTTTATCATGGTGCGACTGGGTTGAAAAACATTGCCGATCGCATTCATCGCATGACGGCACAATTGGCGATCGCACTTCAACAAGCAGGCTTCAAACTCGGATCTGAACCATACTTTGATACTTTGCGAATCGAAGTTCCGGGTAAAGCGGATCAAATCTTGACGCAAGCGTTGAAGCGAGGAATTAATTTACGCAAGATTGATGCGGATACGATCGGGATTTCGATCGATGAAACCACTTCGCAAGCGGATCTGATCGATTTGATCAAGAGTTTCAGCGATCGAGCAAGCTTGCCTGAAATTCCCAAAGCTCAGATTCCGGCAACATTCGCCCGGACTTCGGACTATCTCACGCATCCAACTTTTTCGGCTTATCGATCGGAAACCGAACTGCTTCGCTATATGTACCGTTTGCAGTCGAAAGATTTGTCGCTAACTTCTGCAATGATTCCGCTCGGTTCTTGCACCATGAAACTGAATGCAACGGCGGAAATGGTTCCGATCACTTGGGCAGAATTCGGACAACTACATCCGTTTGCTCCGATCGAACAAGCCCAAGGCTATCAGGAATTGTTTAA
The DNA here is from genome assembly GCA_964242045.1 of uncultured Leptolyngbya sp. Classification (GTDB taxonomy): domain Bacteria; phylum Cyanobacteriota; class Cyanobacteriia; order Leptolyngbyales; family Leptolyngbyaceae; genus Leptolyngbya. The sequence goes on from CAXTDB010000002.1 coordinate 24,415, forward strand.
GCAGCTTGAATCTTGGCTATCTGAAATTACCGGATTTGCAGGAATCTCTTTGCAGCCGAACGCCGGATCTCAGGGTGAATATGCTGGACTGTTAGTGATTCGGCAATATCATCAAAGTCGCGGTGATACTCATCGGAATATCTGTCTAATTCCGCAATCGGCACACGGAACGAATCCTGCTAGTGCAGTAATGGCAGGTATGAAAGTCGTGGAGATCGCGTGTGATCACGAAGGCAATATCGATCTGAACGATCTAAGAGCCAAAGCTGAACAACATCGCGAAAACCTTGCAGCATTGATGGTGACGTATCCTTCAACGCATGGCGTATTTGAAGAAGGCATTCGGGACATTTGTACGATCGTGCATGATAACGGCGGACAGGTTTACATGGATGGCGCAAATATGAATGCACAGGTCGGCTTGTGTCGTCCCGGTGATTTTGGTGCGGATGTCTGCCATTTGAATTTGCACAAAACCTTCTGTATTCCACATGGCGGGGGTGGTCCGGGAGTCGGACCGATCGGGGTGGCGGCTCATCTTGTCCCCTTCCTGCCGAATCATTCTGTTATCGCAACCAGCGGAGAGTCGGGAATTGGGGCGGTGTCGGCGGCTCCTTGGGGCAGTGCCAGCATTCTGCCGATCTCGTGGATGTACATTGCGATGATGGGCGGGCAGGGATTAACTGAAGCAACCGAGATTGCCATTCTCAACGCGAACTACATTGCAAAACGGCTGGAAGGTCACTATCCAGTGTTGTACAAAGGCAAAAACGGCTTAGTCGCGCACGAGTGCATTTTGGATTTGCGAGAGTTCAAAAAGAGCGCAGAAATCGAAGTCGATGACATTGCGAAACGATTGATCGATTATGGTTTCCATCCGCCGACGGTATCTTGGCCCGTAGCTGGAACGGTGATGGTTGAACCGACCGAGAGCGAATCAAAAGCGGAACTCGATCGCTTTTGTGATGCGATGATTGCGATTCGAGCAGAGATTCGATCGATTGAAACCGGAAAGGTCGATCGCACGAATAATCTCTTGAAAAATGCTCCTCATACGGTTGCTGATCTCACCGCTGAGCATTGGGATCGTCCTTATTCCCGCGCTGAAGCAATTTTTCCGACCGCTTGGACTCGTGCAAACAAGTTCTATCCAGCGGTGGGACGAATTGATAATGCGTATGGCGATCGTAATTTGATTTGTTCGTGCTTACCGATGGATGCCTACGAAAGCTAGACGAGTTGAAGACCTCCGAGTTTAAAGCGGAGGTCTTTGATTCCAAACTCGATCGAACGATGGATAAGTCATACGTTCCGAGCAGTACCAAAGGATTTTATAGATTTCAGATTGATCGGAAGCTTGTTTTAAGCGATCGATCACTTGCGGTAACTGTTCTTCAAGCAATACATCTCTCAGATTCTCAACGATTCGCTTGTGCAGACTTGGTACAGGTTCGAGCAGCAAAGAAAGTAGCACGTCGATCGCGCTTTGATGTCCAGGCGAAAGGGTTGCGAGTCGATAAGCCATTCGACGCTGATTAATTGGATCAGACGCTTCGGTTAATCGGTGTTCTAAAGCCGCGATCGTGCGTTCAAGCTGCATTGCTTTTGGCGGTTTTGTGCGAGTGGGTTGGGTTCTAGTAGGTAAAGCAGTGAGGACTGAACGCGCGATCGTATTGGTTGAATCAATTGCGCTTAGATTCTCAGCGGCTTGTAGTCGTAGCGTTACATTTTGCGTGGTTTGAATTAATCGTTCAAGCGTTGAGATTGCTTGTTTTGTATCGAGTTTATTTTTTCCTAAAATGTACGCTGCTTTACGCTGAAGTGTTTCTGATTCTGTTGTCTTTAAGATTGACTGTAGTGTTTCAAACGCAACAGGATTTCCTGGATTAACTCTCTCTAGCTGATCGCAAATATTCAATTTTAGCGTTGTATTTTCGATTGCGTTCAGTACTTCGATCAGTGCGTTCACAGCGTACATATTGCCAGGATCGAGCGTTTTGCCTAATGTGTATGCGGCTGTCCAACGCGCGAAAAGATCCGGCGTTGAAGAAACGAATTGCTCTAGTTTTGCGATCGCAGTTTGTCGATCAGTTTGCAGTAGGGCAATTCTCGCAGCTTCCCGAATCGGAGCAAGCGTTTCACTGCTAAATCGGAGTTGAATTAAAGCGGTTAAAATCTGATCTGCGTTCTGACTCTGCGGAAACTCCGATAAACCGGATGCCGCTAAAAAGAAGGCTCGGTGCGTATAGAATCCGCCACAACGATCGTTAAAGTTCAACAGTGCTTGAATGAAAGCTTCTTTTTGATCGATCGCTAAATCCGTTCGACCTAACCATAGAAAAATTACTTCGCGCCATTGGGATTGGAAAATCGCAAAATTCTCGAAGAAAAAACGCCAATCGCCGATCGCTTGCGCTGCAAAATATTCTTGAAAGCTAGAGTGATAAAAAGCGTAAACTTTTTCGCCGCCTGCGCTTGCAACTTGATTGAGCCAACCGAGTTGGAGCGCTAAAGGCATCAGATCGATGTTTGCACCGCGCTCTGCGTTAAAGGCTTGTTGTATAAAAGAATGTGGTAGCCGAAATCGCGTTTCAGACTGCGCCAGTGCGCGTAATGCAACTTGTCCTAATGCGTGATTCAGTTGTTGCCTTTGGGCGGGTGTTGTCGGAAAGTAGTCTTGTTTCCAAGTGTAGATCGTGTCTGCAAACTGCTGATAAAGCGTCGCTTTGGTCGTAGGTAAGGTGCCTTGAGTCAGCGACCAAGAGCGACACATTAACGCGAGTCGCAATGGATTTCGCACCGCATCTCGAATGCGCTTCCGTTCCGGTTTGTCTAATTCTTGGCGCAGTCGATCGCCGAGTGCCGCATCTTTTTGAAACCAACGATCGATAAATTCTCCCGTCTGCTCTCGAAAGCTGAGATTTTGATAAGTTGTGAACGATTCTAAGGAATTCTTGCCGTTATCCCAAACGTTCGATCGACAAGTTAGCACAACATGAGCATCCGAAATCCAGCCCCGCAACTGACGCGCGATCGAGGTTAACGCCACACTCGCTTCGATTGCCATTTCATCGATCGCATCTAACAGCAACCAAGCTTTCCCGCTGCGAAACTGTTCTGCAAACGATTCTTGCAGTTCAGGAGCAACCCTAACTTTTCGAGTGGCTTGTTTTAGCCAAGTGTTGAGCAAATACTGTTCGAGGGTTTCACCTTGCAGATCGGCGAGTGAAATCCAGATCGGCAAAGCGTTTTGATCGATCAGTCGAGTTGCAATCTGTTGTAGCAGCGTGGTTTTTCCGGCTCCGGGTTCACCGACGATCGCAACTCGCTGTGGAGTTTCTGAATGTAAGCGATCGAGAAATTCGGCAACCGTCAAGATTCGTTCTTCTTCCTCTTCTTGTCGCTCGACTAATCCCAACGGCACATACAGCTCATGCACATCAAATGAGAGTCCATCGGTAACTGTCAGCGGGTTGGTGGTGAGGCGTTGATAGTGCTGAGCTTCGAGACTTTCTCGGCAGAGTTGCACCCAAGGATCGAGCAATTCGGTTTTTGATTTTTGCGATCGTCCCTTTTCCCAAACCTGATCAAATTCTCTTAGATTTGCAGATCGATCAAATCTCGAATACCAAAAATTGATTGTAAAATGCCACACTTCAGAGCCGCCGCGATTCGGGCGATTGTCTTCGAGAATGCCTAAATAATCCTCGAATCGTCTGAGAGATTCTTTGATTTGATCAGCGGTTAAGGGTGAATCGAGTAGCTTTGTTAGCGCTTCTAGAAATCGAACTTTGGTACGCACGATTAACCGTCGATCGCTTTGCCAATGCGCTTGGATTTGAGAACGCAACGGATCGATCGAACTTTCTGCGATGTCTAACTCCTCGTTCGCATAATCGAGCAGCACCGTGAAGAGAATTCGCGATCGAGTTTGAGTTGCAGCACCGTAGCTAGGACGCGCCATGAAACCATTCGAGATCAACTAACTGCTATTATCGCCCTGCACAAATCACCGATCGCATTTGACGCAGATTCGATGGCAAATCGAGACGGATCGCTTGCTCGATCAAAAAGCTCGGAACTGGAATCGTCGGAGTCGCTTGTACCGAGTAAGTTAGAATCGTTCCTTCTCCGTGCGCCTGTAATTGCAGATCTGCACTGAAATCGTTGAAGCTGCCGGACTCTAGAAAAAACTGAATCCGTTGCTGTTGAGTTTCTAACACTTTGAGTGTGATTTCAACTTGCGCCGTGAAAATCAAAAACGCTTTGCTTGCAGCTTGATAAATTTGCTTGACTCCCGAATGCCGCGAAATCACTTGCCGAATCTCGCTCCGGGTCACATCCGGGAAATACTGTGTCCA
>CAXTDB010000002.1:28785-51421 GCA_964242045.1 uncultured Leptolyngbya sp.
AGGCGCAATCGGTAAATACATCTGTGCGGTTACGGCTCCTCCCCAAGCAGAATGCGGTCGCGTTTTCAGTACAATCTCACCTTGCATCAAAGCGGACTCGCGCGTTAAAGTCACCATTTTAGGACACTCCTATCACACCATCGATCACCCGTAAGATAACAGGCATTGCATCAAACAAATGTTTTTTGCGAATGAAGATTCTAAAAAGTCTGCCTATAGTGGTAAAGACAACTTGAGCAAAGGTGATTCCGTATGAACCAGCCTAACAATTCAAGAGCCATCGTTTATGTAGTGGTTCTCGCGCTTACCGCGATCGTTTGGATTCTACGAGGCGTGGGATTATTCGCGTTTTTGCCGGGTTTCGTTCTGTGGGCGCTAATTGGATTATCGATCGTACTCACGATCGTCAACGGATTGATCGAAGTCCGCTGAACGCAAAAATCTTACTTTCGATACGCAGAGAAATATATAAAGGAAAACCTTTCTCTAGGGAGATTAGAACTACGATCGAAGTCGCAATAATTAAAACATGCGAATTTCTATATACAGACTCGATTCTTAACTAATTCCCTATTATGACTTCTACTGCTTTACCGACCCGTGGACAACTGGAGCGGACGCTTTCGCAGCGTGTACAAGCCTTTTATCGAACTCAACTCGGACACCAGCCGAGCCGTGTACAGTGCCATATCGCGGATGGCAAAGTGATTATTGTGCTAGAAGACTCGATCACAAAGCCGGAAAAGTTGCTGTTAGAAAACGGGCAGGAAGAGCTTGCCGAAAAAGTTCACAACGATTTAGATAAAGCGCTTCATCCACAATTGGGTGCGCTGATCGAAGAAATTGTCGGAGTTAAAGTGATTGATATCCTTAGCGATGCCACGTTTGATACGGGGCGCAGTGGAGCGATCGCGGTTCTAGAAGAAGCGCCCCAACTGCGAGAATCTCAGTCTCGACGCATCAAAGAAGAGAACACTGGGGCAGATGACGATTAACGACCGCTTGCAGGTCATCAAGGTCATACGGTTTGCTTAAATAGTCGTTGCAGCCAGAATCGAGGATGCGATCGCGATCTTCGGTTCGAGCGAGTGCAGTCAGCGCTACGATCGGGATTCCAGCGGTTGTGGGCAATTTTCGCAGCCGTTCGATCACTTCCACGCCGTTCATGTCGGGCAGCAAGATATCAAGCAAAATCAGATCGGGCTGAGTGTGTTGTGCCAGGTGAACGGCAGACTCACCTGTTGCAGCGGTCACAACTGCACAATGAGAAACGCTTTCTAGCTGATACTCTAACAACACTAGATTATCGAGATTGTCATCAACGGCAAGAACGAGCGGCTTACTCAAGGCACGAGATAGATTCATATTGAGGTTACGTCCAACTCAGGGCTTTTAAAACTTTCAACACGCTGTAAGACTGGACAAAGCACCCTTAAAAGCGGCAAATCAGCGCTTTCAACTTGGTTTGTGTTTGCAACTCAGCCAGTATAAACGAATTTAATCTAGCTGAAGACGTTTCTGACCTGCCTGCGAACTCTTGTAAATGCTAACAAATTAGTTTAAGGAGTCGCTTTATCGATTAATTTTCATCATACCGTAAGCAGATTTTGTATCTAGACATACTTTAAAAGCTTAAGCTTTTCGCAATGTTCAGCAACTTCATCACGGAGATTAATCTTGCTTTGCAAAACAAGCGAAAAACTTAATCAAACTGTGATTGCTTGCAACGATAAACTTCATCATAGTTCATTTAATATTCTCTTCAATCGTTGCGAGAATTGTAAAAGAAGCATTTGTTAGAACTACTGTTAGAACTATATTTGTTAGAACTAAAGTAGCTGCAATTTATATTAGCTGTGAAAGAATTACTATTTCAAACGGCAGTTCACGCGATCGGAATAATTGCGTGGATAATTTTTGATGCAAATCGAGTTAGGAGACATCGGGGATGGCGATCGCAACAATTAACCCTGTGACCGGAGAAGTTGTAAAAACCTTTGAAGCGCTCACTGATGCAGAGATTGAACAAAAGATCGGAATCGCACACGCTCAGTTTTTGCAATTTCGATCGATTCCGATGAGTCAGCGCGCTGATTGGCTTACTCAGGCGGCAAACATCTTAGAGCAAGAGCGCGATCGCTTCGGCAAATTAATGACGCTGGAAATGGGTAAACCGTTGAAAGCTGCGATCGCAGAAGTTGAAAAATGCGCCACGGTTTGTCGATTTTATGCGGAAAATGCCGCTAATTTTTTAGCGGATGTGCCGATTCAAACCGATGCTTCGATGAGTTTCATTCGGTATCAACCGCTCGGTGTGATTTTAGCGGTGATGCCGTGGAACTTTCCGTTTTGGCAAGTCTTTCGATTTGCGGCTCCAGCACTGATGGCGGGAAATGTGGGACTGCTAAAACACGCCTCGAATGTCCCGCAGTCGGCACTCGCGATCGAAGAAATTCTCACCCGCGCTGGCTTTCCAACCGGAGCATTTCAAACTTTACTAGTTGGAGCCGATAAAGTCGCTGCGATCGTCGAAGATGATCGCGTCAAAGCTGCAACGTTAACCGGAAGTGAACCTGCTGGAGCAAGCCTCGCCGCGATCGCAGGTAAGCAAATTAAAAAAGTCGTTTTAGAGCTTGGCGGCAGTGATCCGTTTATTGTGCTGCCGAGTGCAGATTTGGATCAAGCAATCAAAACGGCAGTTACTGCGCGCATGATCAACAATGGACAGTCTTGTATTGCAGCAAAACGATTTATTGTGGCAGAAGCGATCGCGGATCAATTCGTCGATCGGTTAGTTGAACAATACAAAGCCTTGAAAGTTGGTGATCCAATGTTACCAGATACTGACATTGGGCCTTTAGCGACACCAGGAATTCTCAAAGACTTAGATCAGCAAGTTCAAACCTCGATTCAGCAGGGTGCAAAAGTGCTGATCGGCGGTGAACCTTGGCGCGATCGACCTGGTAATTTCTATTTGCCAACGATTCTGGCTGAAATTCCGAAAGGCTGTTTGGCAGAGTATGACGAGTTTTTTGGACCAGTAGCGCTGGTATTTCGAGAGCCAGATTTAGAAAGTGCGATCGCGCGCGCAAATGATTCTCCGTTTGGATTGGGCGCGAGTGCTTGGACACAAAATGAGGCGGAACGCGATCGATTGATTCAAGAAATCGAAGCGGGATCTGTGTTTATCAACGGCATGGTGAAGTCCGATGTGAAATTACCGTTTGGCGGAATTAAGCGATCGGGCTTCGGGCGGGAACTAGGGCGCGAAGGCATTCACGAATTTGTCAATATCAAAACGGTTTGGGCGAAATAGAAAGTTCTTTTAAGTTGTCAAATTTGGGCTATCACTAAACGGGGCAAATCCCTAGCCCGTCATCGAGGAGGATGAGCAATGAACACCGCAGAATTATTAGTCCGATGTTTAGAAGCCGAGGGAGTCGAGTACATCTTTGGCTTACCGGGAGAAGAAAATCTCCACGTTTTGGAAGCACTGCAACACTCATCAATTCAGTTCATCACCACGCGACACGAGCAAGGCGCGGCGTTTATGGCAGATGTCTATGGACGGCTCACCGGACGGGCGGGAGTTTGCTTGTCTACGTTAGGTCCGGGTGCAACGAATTTGATGACCGGAGTAGCCGATGCGAACCTCGATCGTGCCCCATTAGTTGCAATTACCGGACAAGTTGGAACTGATCGAATGCACATCGAATCGCATCAATATCTCGATCTAGTGGCGATGTTTGCGCCTGTTACTAAATGGACAACTCAAATCGTACGACCGAGTAACACGGCTGAGATTGTTCGCAAAGCCTTTAAGATTGCTCAAACCGAAAAGCCGGGAGCCGTTCATATCGATTTACCAGAAAATATCGCGGCGATGCCTGTGATTGGGAAGCCGTTACTTTGCGACAACATTGAGAAATCTTTTGCATCGTTCCGCAGCATTGAGAAAGCCGCCGCAGCGATTAATGATGCCAAGAATCCATTGATCCTGGTTGGAAACGGTGCGATCCGTGGGAATGCGAGTGAAATGCTCACCAAGTTTGCGACTCGATTAAATCTTCCGGTAGCAAATACCTTTATGGGCAAAGGAGTCATCGCCTATCCACATCCTTTGGCGCTTTGGGCAGTGGGATTACAACAGCGCGATTATATTAGCTGTGGATTTGACCAAGCCGATTTAGTGATCGCGATCGGCTACGACTTGATCGAATATTCACCGAAAAAATGGAATCCAGACGGCAGAATTCCCGTAGTTCACATCGGCAGTACGCCTGCTGAAGTTGATAGTAGCTATATGCCGATCGCAGAAGTTGTCGGCGAAATTTCCGACTCGCTGCAAGAGATTTTGTATCGCTGCGATCGAGACGGCAAACCTGATCCACAAGCCCTGAGTTTGCGTCCTGACATTCGCAGCGATTATGCACAATACGCAAATGATGACGGCTTTCCGATTAAGCCCCAGAAGTTAATCTATGATTTGCGGCAGGTCATGGGCGCAGATGATATTGTGATTTCTGATGTCGGCGCACACAAAATGTGGATGGCGCGACATTATCACTGTCATCGTCCGAATACCTGCATTATCTCGAATGGATTTGCAGCAATGGGAATTGCGATTCCGGGCGCGATCGCGGCGAAATTGGTTCATCCCGATCGTAAAATTATCGCGGTTACAGGCGATGGCGGTTTTATGATGAACTGTCAGGAACTTGAAACGGCTTTAAGAGTTGGGACTGCCTTTGTAACCATTATCTTTAACGATGGTGGCTATGGCTTGATTGAATGGAAGCAAGAAAATCATTTCGGGCATTCATCGTTCATCAAGTTTGGCAATCCAGATTTTGTCAAATTTGCTGAAAGCATGGGGCTGAAAGGCTATCGCGTTCAATCCGTAGCGGATTTGATTCCGACTTTAAAAGAGGCGCTAGAACAAGACGTTCCAGCGGTGATCGATTGTCCGGTGGACTATCGAGAGAATCTGCGATTTACCCAGAGAGCGGGCGATTTGAGCTGCGCGATTTAGCAGGTGGTGGAGCGAATTTGAGGCTGCGATCGCCGTCTCAATGGTGCGATCCAATCCGCGATCGCACCGCAGCGATTCCTGAGTTTCTGTCAAATTCTTTGCACGAGAGCTTCATCGGTGTGGTAACTATAGATTGGCTTTCTATCTGCACTCAAGCCGATGACTCAATCTCCCGATCCGAACAATCGCTCTGAAACTCCTGCTCGTCGTCGTGTGTGGCTGATGCTGCTCGGTCGGGTCGGAGTCCCGATCGCGGTTCTCGGCACGCTGGGGATTGCGACTGGCATCTGGTACGGGTCAAAATTCGTACAGCAAGATCTTGCGCCTCTGATACAGCAAAATTTAAGCGAACTGCTCGATCGTCCGGTGGAATTGGGAAAAGTTGAAAGCTTTTCGCTGACTGGATTGCGTTTCGGTAAAAGTTCGATTCCTGTGACACCTAAAGATCGCGATCGCGCCTCAGTAAAAAGCGTTGAGGTCGGATTTAATTTGCTGCAATTGTTGCTGACTCGCAAGTTAAATCTCGATGTCACCTTGATCCAGCCCGATGTGTATCTAGATCAAGAAAAAGACGGAACTTGGGTCAGGACGCAGATCAAAGCGCAAGAACAAGCAGGATTGATTAAAACGGAACTTCAAAGAATTCGATTCAAAGATGCAAATGTTGAACTCGATGCGTTTCCAAAACCGGGACAGCAGCGAATTCCGGTGACACTGCGACAAGTAACAGGGGCTGCAAACTTTTCTGATAACAGTCGGCGCATTGCTTATGATCTCGACGGCGAATCAACCAAAGAAGGCGGGGTTGATATCAAAGGAGAAACCATTATTGATAATGGCTTGAATTCTAAGCTCAACATTCGAGGACGAGAATTCTTAGTTGCGGAAATCGATCGATTAGTTAAATTTCCAATCAATCTAAGGCAGGGTCGTGTCAATGGTAACGTTGATGTTCAATTAAGACCGAATCAACGCGCGATCGTCAAAGGAACCGCTAACTTTAAAGATGTCACGGCACAAATTCCGCAGCTACCGCAGTCGTTTGCAAAGTCAGCAGGAAATTTACAGATTGATGATACTTTGATCACACTAGATCAAGTATTTTCGCAACTCGGAAAGATACCGCTAACCGCAAACGGAAAGATTGACACAGAAAAAGGCTTTGATGTTGCTGCAAATGTGAAAGCGGTCAGCGTGAAAGATTTCTTTGATACGTTCAAGGTGACTCTTCCGTTCGCAACAACTGGAGAAGCCACCGCAACCGTTAAAGTGACAGGGGCTGTACAAAGCCCGATCGTATCGGGCAGAGTTCGCAACACGACAATTGCAAGCGTCGATCGAATTAATCTCACTCAAGCCAGCAGTGATTTTCGCTTAGATACCAAAACCCTGAACTTAGCACTGTCAAACATTCGCGCGACTCCTGAAGTCGGTGGAACAGTGGTTGCAAATGGCAATCTAAACTTAAACGCGCCACAGTCGATCGCCGTTAACTATCAAGCGCAGAATCTTCCGGGAGATGCGATCGCCAAACTCTACAGCGGCGGCACTTTACCGATTACCGTCGGGCGGGTGAATGCGCGCGGTCAAGTGATCGGACGATTGGATCGAGTGCAAACGATCGCGCAGTTCCAAGCGCCAGAAGCAACGTATCCGGGAACAGGTGAGGTTATCGTTGCAGGTGGAAATACCACGCTGAGAAACGCTGTGTTTCAAGTCGCAGGCGGAATCGTTGCGGCTCAAGGACAAACGCTTGATGGACGCTGGCAAGGAACGGTACAGGCTTCTAATGTGCAAGCGAGTCGATTCTCTCCGCAAGTTCAAGGACTAATCAACGGGAATGCACAGTTAGCCGGATCACTAAGCTCGCTGCGACCGGAAGATATTCAAGCGCGAGGACAAGCGAGACTCACGAACGGCAATAGTTTTGTGAATGCTGACTTTAATGCGATCGCGGGTCGCTGGCAAGCCGTGACGCAAATCGCAGGAATCGCATTAAATCAATTTTCTCCACAACTGCGCGGCGACCTGAGCGGAAATGTCAGACTTGCAGGCGCGTTAAATGCACTGCGCCCGGATGCAGTTCGAGCCGATGGACAAGTGCGATTGTCGCAAGGTATTTCGCTGATTGATCAGCCGTTAGTTGCTCAGATTAACTGGGATGGTCAGCGGCTCAATATTCCCCAAGCAACGGCGCAAGGATTTCGGGCGAATGGTGCAATTTTGGCAAATCTGAATGGAACACCGCAGATTACAGGATTGGATTTAGCGATTCAAGCGACGGGGTATGCACTGGCAAATTTGCCGATTCCACGCCCGCCCGTGACTCAGCTATCGGGTGCAGTCGATTTGGTCGGACGGATTACCGGAACGCTCGATCGTCCAAGAGTCGTCAGCAATGTTGCAGTTCGAGATCTATCGCTAAATGGGATTACGTTCGATCCGGTTCTGAATGGCACTTTGAGCTTGCTTCCTCAAGGCTTTGATCTGAAAGTTGCAGGCGTTCAAGATCGGATTGCGCTGAACCTTGCTCCGAACTTCAGACCTCGATCGCTCAACGTTCAACGCGACAAAGCCACACTGGTTGGACAAACCAAAGGCAACGTTTTCCAAGTTGCAGTTCAACAGTTTCCGATCGATGGTTTTGTTCTTCCTGGGGTTAATGTTTCTCAATACGGCGGAATCGGGGGAACATTGGCGGGAAATTTGAACATCGATCTCGATCGATTGCGCGTGATCAATGGCAATGCCACGGTTCAAAATCTTCGGGTTGGTTCATTTCGTACTGATACAGCGACAACCGCCTTTGTCAATCGCAATAATGTCTTTGAGTTTAGCGATACAGTTCTAGCGAAGGGACAAAGTAAGTACACGCTTTCCGGCAATGTGGATCTGCGATCGCAGCCAAAATTCAACGGCAAAATCGCGATCGCTCAAGGCAGAATCGAAGATATTCTAGGCGGATTACAGTTCTTCGATCTGCGAGATTTCGCCCGTGGAGCGAAGCCACCGACCTACAATCGAGCCGCTGATCTCAACCCGATCGCAGTCGGTGATCCCCAAGCGCCTTTGATCGATCAACTGCGTCGATATTCCGAAATTAGCGCCCTGCTTCGACAAACCAATCAAGCGATCGCAAACAATCGAATTCCTCAAACGGCTGATGTTCGCGGTAACTTTGGCGGTGAAATTACACTCAGCGCTTCGACAGTCCAAGGCGTTCAAGCAAACTTTGATTTACGAGCGCAGAATGTTGAATATCGTCCGTATCAGACTCAGATCAGACGGATCAATGGTCAACTTCAACCTGTGAACGATCGCGTTCTAACGGCTCAACAAGTAATCGCACTCGGTAGCTTAAACAATGGAGTGGTTAGCTTAGAACCGCTGAGAATCCAATCCGGTGACTCTCAAATCGACTTAACCGGGCAGTTCGGTGGTGAAACCCAATTCGGACAGTTAGAAGCACAGAACATCCCGATCGCAGAAATCAATCGCTTTTATCCGCTGCCGCTGGGGATTGATGGCAAACTTAACTCTACAGTCACGATTAGCGGCAGTCGCACCAATCCTTCAGCCGTTGGACAAGTTCAAGTCGCAGACGGATTTCTGAACGGAAAACAAGTCAAATCTGCTACAGGCAACTTTACCTACAACACTTCTCGACTTAGTTTTGGTAGCAACATCGCGCTTTCAACTAATGAACCCATTACGATCGAAGGCAGCATTCCCTACCAATTATTACCCGATAGTGTTCGTCCAGACAGCAGCGAAATTAGCCTCAACCTGGATGTGAAAAACGAAGGACTATCTGTGCTGAATGTGCTTGTGCCGCAACTCGCTTGGCGCGGTGGACAAGGAGCAGTCAAGCTAAACGTTGCAGGAACTCTACTTCGTCCAGAAGTAACAGGCTCGATCGTGCTTGCCGATGCCACGATCGAATCCACTGCCCTACAAGCCCCACTGACGGGAGTCACCGGATCGATTCTGTTTAACCGCGATCGATTGTCGATCGAAAGTCTTCAAGGACAGTTCAATCGCGGACAAGTGAGCGCTAAAGGAACCTTACCGATTCTGATTGCCGCAGATGGCGATCGGAATAATCCTTTACAAATTGCGCTCGATCGCTTAGCTATCAATCGTAAAGGCTTATACCAAGGCGGAGTTACAGGCAACATTACTGTATTAGGAACGGCATTTGCGCCCGAAATCGGTGGACAAGTTGAACTTGCAGATGGACAAGTTCAACTGCCAGACACCGGAGCCACGAGCGCGACTGAAACCCCAGCCCCGGCACGCGGCGGGCGGAATCAATCCTCACTCCAGTTCAGCCCGACTCTGAACAATCTCAAGCTGGTTTTAGGCAACCGAGTGCAGATTGTTCGCGCGCCGCTGATTAACTTCATCGCCTCTGGAGATTTGACGGTGAATGGTGAACTAGATGCGCTGCGACCCGAAGGAACGATTCGCCTCAGAAGTGGACAGGTGAATCTATTTACAACTCAGTTCGTTTTAGAAAGAGGCTATCCGCAGACTGCAATTTTTGAACGCGATCGCGGACTTGATCCGGTTCTCGATGTGCGATTAATCGCTTCAGTACCAGAAGTCACAGGTAGCCGAATCGCTGCCCCTGGAAGTTCAGAAGTTGCCGATAATTCGATCACTGCTCCATCGGTCGCGAACTTAGGATCGTTGCGAACTGTGCGAGTTCAAGCAAAAGCGACTGGACCCGCAAGCCAAATCTTTCAAAACTTAGAACTAACCAGCAGTCCGAGCCGCAGTCGCACCGAGATTGTGTCGCTGATTGGGGGTGGATTTGTGAATACGTTAGGACGCGGCGATAGTGCTTTGGGAATTGCGAACCTTGCGGGATCGGCGTTACTCACGAACATTCAGGGCTTTATCGGCAACGCGATCGGGCTAAGTGATTTTCGACTGTTTCCAACCCTGCTCGATCGCGGTACGCAGCGCGGATCAACGCTCGGACTTGCAGCAGAAGTTGGAGTCGATATCACTCGCAACCTGTCTGCATCGGTGTTGCGAGTGTTAACGGCGGATCAACCCACTCAGTTTGGGGTGCGCTATCGCTTTAACGATCAGCTTTTGTTTCGGGGTTCAACCAACTTGTCTGGCGATACTCAAGGCGTACTAGAGTACGAATTCAGATTCTAAAGAAACGGTTGGACGCGCTCGACGAGTTGCTGCGGTCGAATTACGCCTTCGATTTTATCAACGGGCTTAGCTTCTTTAAACAGAACCAGCGTCGGTAAAGCCGTGATGCCGTATTGACTGGCAATTTCGGGATACTTATCGACATCGATCTTCACAATCTTCATTTTCTCTTTCAGGCTTTCGCTGGCGAGATCGAGAAAGCCGGACATCATTTGGCAAGGCCCGCACCAAGTAGCGTAAAAGTCTACAAGAATTGGCATTTCCGAGCCAGAAAGTAGCTCTTCAAAGCTATTAAACTGCTGTTTCGTTGCCATTTTTACGAAGTCTCCGATATCGTGTTCTTCAACACTAGCGCGTCAACTAAAAATCGTCTCAATGAGTCAAGTAGAGAATTATGAATGCTTGTCAAAATCGTTTTCAAAACGTCATTTTTGTTGCCCAAATCACGCTACGGTTAAAGACGCGGTGAACTGCGATCGAGGTTCTGATGCCTGAGTCACAAAACGCCGATCCGACTCGAATTCTGTTTGATCTCCAGCAGATTAATGAGATCGCTCAAAGCTTTTCGGGCTGTCTTGTGCCGGAGGAGATTGCGCGATCGGTAACCTCTGGTTTGGTTGAGAAGTTTTCGGGTGCGATGGCGCGATTGTGGCTGCTAGAACCCGATCAGACCTCGCTAAAATTAGTGGCATCTTCTGGGCTATCAACCCGCACCGATGGTCGGTTTGGACGAGTGCCGCTCGGTGCTTATAAAGTCGGCAAGATAGCACTAAATCGAGTGTCGTTTTTGAGCAATAATTTACCCGCTGAAGCGTGGGTGGGCGATCGAGAATGGGCGATCGAGAATAATATCTGTGGATTCGCTGGCTATCCTTTAATTGCCAACGATCGAGTTTTAGGTGTGTTGGCGATGTTTAGCTGTCATGCTTTAGAGCCTGCGTTTCTCGAAGTGCTGCAGACTTTATGTACGATCGTTACTGTTTCCTTAGATACCACACTCAAATATCAGCAGCAATCTGCAATCTCACCGACACAACCGCACGAATTAATGTTGTCTGATCAGCTTGTGAGCGTGTTAAGTCAGGCGCGATTTACTTTAGTTGGAACCGAGAAGCAACTTGCGCCCTCAACGGTTTATGGTTTTCTTAAAGTTGCTGAAGTTTTAGAACAGCACAATTGTACTTATGGGCGATTAGTTTACGATGAAGATTTTGTTGCGTTTGATGCGATCGTTCAAGCTTCTGATTCGATGCGAGAACTAAAGCAAATTTGCGATCGTATCTTCCCAAACGCGCTGCGAGTTCAACTCAGTCCTGATCAAAAAGCCGTTCAAATTTTGCTCAAAGTTCCTTATCTTGAAACCGCTTCATCTTCGGTATTATCCGAGCGCGAAACGGAGGTTTTAACGTTATTAACGCAGGGATTTCGCGATCGAGATATTGCCGATCAGCTAATCATTAGCGAAAGTACGGTTAAGTTTCACTTGAATAATGTGATCGGTAAACTTAGGGCAAAAACGCGGTATCAAGCCATTTATCAAGCGATCATTCAGGGATGGATTTAGCGATGATCTAAATTCGGTGAGTCCTCTTTTGGATGGATTTCCTACTATTACGGAGATTAATTTCTGGGCGGGATCTGAACGCAGGAGAGATTGTATCGAACTTACGAGAGCGATCGACTATCACAATTCTTAGCCAAATCAATTGCACAAACTGAGCCTTTCCGCATGATAGGCAGAATACCAAGCGACAGTTTTCCTTAATCCTTGCTCTAGAGAAACTTTAGGCTGCCAACCGAGCTTTGATGATGAAACTGTGATATCTGCGGCGCGAACCTGCTCCATTGGTCGCTCAGGTAATGATCCAAACAAAGGCTGAATATTTGGATTAATCATTTGATTTAAGTGATGCACAACGCTAGAAATCGGTGTTAACGTACCAGAACCGAACTCAAATAAATCGCGTTGTAGTCCTGGCACTTGCGCCGCTGCGATCAAACCGTCAACGACATCATCGATATAAATCCAGTCAAGTTGTCGCTGACCGCTGCTTAACTGCGGTGCTTCTCCTTTGAGTAAAGCCAGCGTGACATGAGGAATCAGCTTCTTAAAGTTCATTTGTGCAGGTCCGTAGACCATATACAATCGCGTTCTCACGACCGGAAGCTGATAAAGATGCTGAAACATGCGTGCGTAGGCAGTACTAGACCATTTTGCCGCCGCATACGGAGAAGACGGAATCAAATTCTCGTCTGCATTCGGTTCTTCTAATGACCCAGCAAGGACAACTTTACGATCGCCCAGTTCCGCCATTAGCGTGAGTAAGTTCACCGTACTCACCAAGATTGTTTGCAAAGTTGACCCCACCGCATCAAGGCTGCGCGATCCAGACACCTCGCCTGCTAAATGAAACACTACATCTGGTTTGATGTCGGTGATAATCCGCCGCATATTATCCAGGTTGGCAACATCTGCGTGCAACCAGCGAATCGAATCGCTCGACTCGCGTTGACGGCGAGAAATTCCGTAGATTTCTGCTTGATCGTGTTGAAGGCGCTGGCACAAATGATAACCAATAAAACCACTTGCTCCAGTAATTAAAATTTTTGAGCTTGAGAGAGAAGTGAGCGAAGCCATAAAGATACCTAGGAGCGTATTCTGCTGGAATCAATGCACACCTGATTATGGACAAACTAATCAAATTGATGTCAACCCTGAGAAAATCAACCTACCTAGCCGTTCGCTCTGCTATCATCCGCTGATGGAGATAGCAAGTCCAACTTTTTCTCGAAGAATTTAGTTCTTGTTCGTATTGTCAGCAGGACGATCGAGAAACTGGGTATTCGAGGCTACAAAAGGCAACGACTGTTACCTTTACGCTGCGATTAGTATGGTCTACGTGGAGTTCTTTATGCAATCTCATTATCCGGTGATCATTGTCGGGGGTGGTCAGTCAGGCTTATCGATGAGCTACTGCCTCAAAGAAAGAGGAATTGATCACTTGATTTTCGAGAAAAATACGATCGCTCACGCATGGCGCGCCAAACGCTGGGATACTTTTTGTCTGGTGACTCCAAACTGGCAGTGTCAGCTTCCCGGCTATCCGTATAGAGGTGATGATCCGCGTGGATTTATGCAAAAAGATGCGATCGTCGAGTATATCAAAAGCTACGCGGCATCATTTGATCCGCCGATTCGCGAAGGAGTCGAAGTTCTAAACGTTCGCAAAGATAATGACGATCGCTTTGAACTGACAACCTCGATCGGTAACTATACAGCGGATCAAGTTGTGATTGCTGCGGGAAGCTATCATGCACCTAAAATTCCTAGATTATCCGAGCGATTTCCTGATACGATTCAGCAGCTACACGCTTCGGATTATAAAAACCCGCAGTTGTTACCGGACAATGTGCTAGTAGTCGGAACCGGACAATCGGGCTGTCAGATTGCAGAAGATTTGCATCTTGCAGGCAAAACGGTGCATTTATCAGTGGGAAGTGCGCCGCGATCGCCCCGTTTCTATCGCGGTAAAGATGTAGTGGATTGGTTGGATCAGATGGGCTATTACGACTTATCGATCGAGGATCATCCCCAAAAAGAAACCGTTAGAAACAAAGCGAATCACTATGTTACAGGGCGCGATGGCGGACGAGAAATTGATTTACGCCACTTTGCATTAGAAGGAATGCACCTTTACGGCAGATTAAAGACAGTTTCTGGAACGACGATCGAGTTTGAAAATAATCTGAAGCAGAACTTAGATCAGGCGGATGCAGTTGCCGAAAGTATTAAAAAAACGATTGATACTTTCATCGAAAAACAGCAGATCAAAGCTCCGATCGAATCACCTTATCGCCCGGTTTGGGAACCTGTGGAAGCAGTGCGATCGCTCTCCTGTGAAAACATTAACGCGATCGTTTGGTGTACGGGTTATCAATCGGATTTTCGCTGGATCGAAGTTCCGGTGTTCGATGGCAAAGGTTATCCCGGACACGAACGCGGAGTGACTCAAGTTTGGGGACTTTATTTTCTCGGCTTGCCTTGGCTCTACACTTGGGGATCAGGGCGATTCTCAGGAATTGCTAGAGATGCTCATTATCTTGCAGACTATATCGCAGCTAGAAAGAAAGTTTCTCAAGATAGCGCTTGGAGCGTTGTGAATGAATTTCTGCTTGGATCGTGATCCTATCGATTTCGATAGGTATTTCTATTATTCGAGAGGCGAATTAGAGGAATCGATCGTATTGCCTAGCATTATCGTTAGAATTGAAAATTTAGTATCAAGCGCTACAAAATATTGAACCAAATCCCGACTAATCTTGCAGCAAACTCATGAAAGGAGAGCATCATGCCTGAGATTACTGCTCCCGCCCACCAAGCAGGCGACTTTTTTGTTGATTACGAAGAGAAAGTTTTTCCGGATGTCAAAGCCGATCCGGGTGAAAAGGCTTTAGTGACGTTTCATACGGTTGCTTTTGAAGGCTCGATCGGGTTTGTCAACCTTTTACAAGCAACTCGTTTGCTGCGGAAAGGCTTTGAAACCTCGATTTTGCTTTACGGTCCGGGTGTTACCCTCGGCGTACAGCGGGGCTTTCCGAAGCTCGGCGACTCTGCTTTTCCAGGTCATCAAAACTTTAATGATCAACTCAGCAAATTCATGTCTGAGGGCGGCAAGGTTTACGCTTGTCGGTTTGCGCTGCAAGCTTTGTATGGACATGGTGAACCTTCTTTAACTCCAGGAATCCGCCCGATTAACCCGCTGGATGTTTTGGATTTAGTATTGATGCACCGCAAAGATGGCGCGTTTATCCTTGATACTTGGACGCTCTAAACAACAATGCTGTAAACAACAATGCTTTAAACAGTAATGACAGATGCCATCATTCGAGCAGCAGCGGTACAAATCAGCCCCGTGTTGTTTAGCCGCGACGGAACCACCGAGAAAGTTCTCACTGCGATCGCGTCCGCTGCCAAACAAGGCGCACAGTTGATTGTATTTCCAGAAACCTTCATTCCCTACTATCCTTACTTCTCGTTTGTACAGCCGCCTGTGTTGATGGGTAAAGAACATATGCGCCTGTACGAAGAAGCCGTAATGGTTCCAAGTCCGGTCACGGATGCGATTAGCCGCGCTGCTCGTTCTTATGGTGTTGTGGTGGTGGTGGGTGTAAATGAGCGAGACAATGGATCGCTTTATAACACTCAGCTTGTTTATGATGCTGACGGCACATTACTGCTGAAACGGCGCAAGATTACCCCGACTTATCATGAGCGCATGGTTTGGGGACAAGGAGACGGAGCGGGACTAAAAGCGATCGATAGCGCGGTCGGAAAGCTCGGAGTGCTGGCTTGTTGGGAGCATTACAATCCGCTTGCTCGGTTCGCACTCATGGCACAGCACGAACAGATTCATTGTTCGCAGTTTCCAGGTTCGATGGTGGGGCAAATCTTCACCGATCAGATCGAAGTCACGATTCGGCATCATGCTTTAGAAGCGGGGTGTTTTGTGGTGAATGCAACGGGCTGGCTTTCTCCCGAACAAGTGAGTCAAATTACCAGCGATGAGAAGCTGCAAAAGGTGTTAAGTGGAGGCTGCAATACTGCGATCGTGTCTCCTGAAGGCAGTCATCTTTGCACCCCGATTACTGAAGGTGAAGGAATTGCGATCGCTGATCTTGACTTCGCTTTGATTACCAAACGCAAGCGGATGATGGATTCAGTCGGGCATTATTCCCGCCCGGATCTTCTACAGTTGCAAGCGAACTTCGAGGCTCAAGCGGTTTTAAAAGAAGAGTTAGAGCGATCGCCTGAACCAATATCTATGCTCATTTCTGATCCTTAAAATGAACAAACAACAGCTAATTACGGATCTACAATCCCACGGGTTAAAACTGATTGATCCGAACATTGGCGCGACTGGACGGAAAGGAGGCGCAGGTCCATCGGATCACAAAGCTATCGTCATTGATGGAACAACGATCATGGTTCCAATCTTCAATACGCCCGCAGCAAATTCGCCGTATGGGATTGATCAAACCGCACAGGTTTTAGAACTACGCGGAGAGCCGATTACCCCGATTAGCTTTCCGCAGCAGCCGAATTTCTACAATTTGACCACAGCGGACGGTGTGCCTTATTGGAAGATTGCGCTGCTTCATAGTCGCGATGTGCTTGCAACCACCGTGTTACAGACTTGTATGCGCTACAGCGATCCTGAGACGGCTTGCCAGTTTTGCGCGCTCGGACAATCCCTTTCTGCCGGAAAAACGATCGCTCGAAAAACACCCGCTCAACTTGCAGAAGTCGCTGAAGCTGCGGTGCGATTAGACGCGGTGAAACACATGGTCATGACTACAGGAACACCAAACACCAGCGATCGAGGTGCAGCTTACCTTACCGAATGTGCAACTGCAATCAAAGCGAGTGTTGATGTACCGATTCAAGCGCAGTGTGAGCCGCCCGATGATTTTGCTTGGTTCGGTCGCATGAAAACCGCCGGGGTCGATAGTTTAGGGATGCACTTAGAAGCGGCTGATCCGACTGTACGATCGCAGATTATGCCCGGTAAAGCTTCTGTACCGTTGGACTATTACTACAAGGCGTTTGAAGCAGCGGTAAAGATATTTGGTTGGGGTCAAGTCAGTACCTATTTGCTGGCAGGACTAGGGGACAGTTTAGAAACGCTGGTGGAAATGTGCGATCGCTTAATTCAGTTAGGAGTCTATCCGTTTGTTGTGCCGTTTGTGCCGATCACGGGGACTGCTTTAGAAGAACATCCTGCACCAAAGAGTGAATTTATGTTTGCGCTATATGAGCAAGTTGGAGCGATGTTAAAGCGATCGGGCTTATCTTCGACTGAAATCAAAGCAGGATGTGCAAAATGTGGAGCGTGTTCAGCATTGTCGAATTTTGAATCGTAATCTATGTCGTATCAGTTCAAACTTGCAAAGTCTCCGGCTGAAATTGAAGCTTATTTTGAGCTACGTCGATCGATCTTTACCGAAGAACAACAACTCTTTCAGAATGATGTAGACGACGTTGATCACATTGCTTATCCGATCGTTGCACTACACAACTCTCAAGTTGTCGGTGTGGTGCGAATTTACGAGGTCGAACCAAAAATCTGGTACGGCGGTCGATTAGGTACGCATTCCGACTATCGTAAAGGTTGGCAGATTGGCAAAGGATTGATCTACAAAGCGGTAACGACTGCAAATACTTGGGGTTGCGATCGCTTTCTTGCAACTGTGCAGCTTCAAAACGTGCGCTTCTTTCAGCGACTTCATTGGGAATCGCAAGCAGAAATAATTATCTGCGATCGACCCCATCATTTAATGAAAGCGGATCTCAACTTCTATCCGCCTGGAACAGAACCGCGCCCGGTATTGCAAGTCAGAGAGGCATCTTGATGTTATCGGAACTTGCGGCACAACTTCAGCGATCGCTGAATCTGCTTCAAAAGCAAGACATTCAAACCGCTGCTCAGGCATTGAAATCGAAATGGATTGGTGCAGGAGCGCGATTAGGAGATGACTGTGCCGCAATTCCCGATCGAGAGGGCTATCTATTGTTTGCGGCAGAAGGAATGTTGCCGAGGTTTGTTGAAGAAGATCCTTGGTTCGCAGGATGGTCAGCAATCATGGTGAATGTGAGTGATATCCATGCGATGGGTGGAACGCCGATCGCGGTTGTCGATACGCTTTGGAGCAAGTCGAATCAGAGTGTTGATCTACTTTGGGAGGGAATGAAAGCTGCGTCCTTTGCATACAATGTTCCGATCGTTGGTGGACATACGAACGGTCAGAGTCCCTATACTGCTCTTTCCGTGGCAATTTTAGGACGATCGAAACAACTTATCACAAGCTTTGATGCTCAGCCTGGAGATGTGTTGCTCGTTGCAACTGATTTTCGAGGAGAGCCGCACCCAACTTATCCATTTTGGAATGCTGCAACGAAAGCTGAGCCGATGCAACTGCGATCGAATCTCTCTATCTTACCAATTCTTGCAGCAGCGGGATTGTGCAATGCAGGTAAAGACATTAGTAACGGTGGCATTATCGGCACATTGCTAATGCTGCTAGAAACCTCGAATTGTGGGGCAGTGTTAAATCTCGATCGCGTTCCTTGTCCCGATGGATTAACGCTCGATCGATGGCTAGTTAGCTTTCCGAGCTATGGATTTTTACTCAGCGTTCATCCTGATAATGCAAAGGTGGTTCAGGCTCACTTTCGCCAGCAAGATTTAATCTGTGAGACTGTTGGAACTGTTCAAGCCGGATCACGGCTTGTATTACAAATGGGTGAAGCGTCGATCGAGTTTTGGGATTTGTCCAAACAGGCACTAACAGGCTTCTCAAAACTGGGAGACTGGACATGAGAATCGCACTCCTAACTTATTCCACAAAGCCGCGAGGCAGCGTCATTCACACCTTAGAACTCGCAGAAGCGCTGCATCATTTAGGACATTCTGTGTGTGTGTTCGCGCTCGATAAAGATGGCAAAGGGTTTGATTATCCGCTGTCTTGTGAAGCTCGATCGATTCAGGCAAAACCCGCTCCTACAGAAATCGATCAACTGATACAGCAGCGCATTCAAGAATTTGTGAGTGATCTAGAACAATTGCAGCGATCGTATGATTGTTACCACGCTCAAGACTGCATTGCTGCAAATGCGCTACTCACATTGCTCAAACAAGGAAAAATTCCGCATTTTGTCCGAACCGTTCACCACATCGAAGACTACAGCAGCATCTATCTACAACAATGCCAAGATCGATCGATTCGTGAAGCTTCGCTGTGTTTGTGTGTTAGCGCTCAAGTTCAGTCTGAACTGCAACAGCACTATCAAATCGATGCTCCGCGCGTGATCAACGGGGTCAATTTAAAGCGATTCTCACCGCATGGCTCAGCCTTGAAATTCAGCGGTTCTCCGATTTATTTAACGATCGGCGGAATTGAACCCCGAAAAAATTCAATCCGACTCCTGCAAGCTTTCAAACAAGTTCTTTCTAAGTTTCCGAATGCTCGATTGATCATTGCGGGTGGTGCGACATTATTTGATTATCAATCGTATCGCGATCAGTTTTTTACGATCGCAAAAGCATTACACTTAGAACATGCGCTGATTTTGCCAGGAGTTCTCTCAGATGCAGAGCTTCCCGCGCTTTATCGCAGTGCAGATGCTTTTGTGTTCCCGTCGGTCAAAGAAGGTTGGGGGTTGGTAATTCTCGAAGCGATCGCGTCGGGACTTCCTGTGATTACCTCCGATCAAGCTCCATTTACTGAATTTTTGAACGATCGACAAGCAATCTTCGTCGATCCCAACTCAGTAACTGCGATCGCCAAAGCCATGTGTTCCGTGTTTGATACCGATTCGCTTTGTCAGCAAAGTCAATCGATTCTGTCCCAATACACTTGGGAAACTTCTGCCAAACAACATATCCACCATTATCAAACGCTGCTTTATGCCTGAACTCCGTTTTCAAATCCGTTGGTCTGATGGCACACAAGACTCGTGCTATTCACCGTCATTGATTGTAAAAGAGTACTTCAGCCCAAATACCGAGTATGAGCTAGAAGACTTTGTCGCGCGATCGCGCACTGCCTTGAAAATTGCCAGCGATCGCGTTGAAGCGAAATACGGTAGACCGTGCGGACTCGCCCTCGGTCAGCTGCACGAAATCGAAGAGAAATCAAAACAATACGTTCATCTTCCTAACGCAACAGTGCGAGTCATTAGCTTCATCGAATAGCAGTGAAGCAGTGATGCCCATCGTCAATCAGGCTGCGGGTATCGCTTCTCGTGGGGCTAAGAAACCAAGAATAATTGCCACCAAGACCAATGCTGGAATATCACCGACGAAGTGTCCACGTTCCGCAGGGTCAATTCCTGCGTGAACCGCCATGATTAGTCCATGAACCACACTCGACCAGACCGTGAACCAAATTAAACTGCTATGGGCTTCCGGCTTTCGAGAAGCCCATAGCAAAAAGACACCGAGCGTTGCATAAATGCCAGCAATCATCTGTTCGTATTCAGATTGACCGGGTTGCCATGACCAACCTGATGACCAAATCTTCATCAACGGATAAATTAGGAGGAAACCAGTTCCAGTAGCAACAAGGGCGATTCGTAAGTACCGATGACGCTCATCCATTGCTTCAACCTCCTATTATTTTTTAGGGTTGTTATCTACATCAATGGAATAGTCTATATCGTCATGTTACTCTCGCTAGTGCTAATTCACATTAGAGTGTTAGAAATTGTCATGTTTCTCGTAGATAACGGTACGCCTACGTTCTCATCGAAGATTAGGCGGCGTAGCTGAAGGATCGTCGATCGCTTTCGGCGCGGTTGCTGGTTGAGATTGTGAAGTTTGGGGAATCGGTGAAGCTAAGATTTGAGCAATCTGTGCTTGTTGCTGTAACTGTTGCGTTGAAGAAACTAACCCACTCAATCCATTGATCAATCGCTTCAAGTTATCTCGCAGTTTTGGATCACCTGTTAGCTCGTCCAAATCAGAAGTAATCTTCTGGGTGTTCTCAAAGGTTGCTCTAGCAGAATCTAAGGTCTGTTGTAGCATCGTTACCGTTGTAGGATTGTTTAGCGTTACTGATACATCTCTGAGGTTTGCTGAAGTTTGAGCCGCATTTGCTGAGAGTGTTTCTAAGTTGCTGATCAGCTTGCTGCCTTCGACTTGATTTAGGATCGGACTTAATCGCGATACACTCGCGCGAATATCACCACTGGTTGCACTTAAGTTATCTAAAGTTGAAACCAACGTCGATCGATTCGTCGTGATCAAATCGTTCACTTGCGCGATCGTCAATGTAGCTTGATCTGCGGTATTTCCAATCGATCGGGCTGTTGATGAAAATGTTCTCACTTCAGTTCGCGCCGATCTAACCAGTCCCGTGACTTCTCGACTGAGTTGAGCAATTTCCGAGGCGGCTTCACTGCTGTTTTTGGTTAGTGAATTAATGTTCCCGGTAAACTGCGGGCTGCTATAAACATCAGCGAAGCGAATCGTAGCTCGAATCAGTTCATCGGTGCTGATGCCAAGGACACCTTTGATCCGGGAATTTTCGCACAAAATTAAATTACGATCGCAATCTCGATCGAGCGGTCTACCTGTCACTGATGATTCTGCAATTTCCTTACGCGGAGTGATATCTAAAACCGTTTCACCGAGTAAACCCGTCTGATTCACACTTAAATCTGACTCTTTCGGAATGACCAAATCTGCTCGTGAAATTTCTAGCTTCACTTCGACTCCATTTGGTCCGGGTACAACGTTGGCGATTCTGCCGACATTTACGCCCCGGTAGCGCACCGGAGAACCCGTTTGAACGCCATTGATTGCTGCAAAATCCGCAAACACCGTAAAACTTCGATTTGCCGGATTCAGCCCTTTGATCCACAGCACCAAGCCGCCAAACAGCCCAACACCCGCTAAAATCATTAATCCGACTGAACCTTCTCGCACCGTTCGCGATTGCAAAGCAAACCTCCTTTGGAGTCGCATAACCTCTACCCCAATACCTGAATGGGTCCTTCCACACTGCCGCTGAAGAATTGCCGAATCAGCGGCTCATCTGTCGCATCTAATTCATGCACTTTGCCTTCCCACTGCACCCGTCCTTGATAAAGAAACAATACGCGATCGGCAGTTCGTCGGATTGTACTCTCTTGGTGTGTCACCATCACATAACTTTGACAGCCCCGCTGCGGACATTGCAGCGATCGCACTAAATCTTCGATCACCGTCGATGCGATCGGATCAAGTCCCGCTGTGGGTTCATCATAAAGTAGCACAGCAGGCGTATCTTCAGGATTTTCAGGATTCACCATGATTGCCCGCGCAAAACTCACTCGCTTTCGCATTCCGCCCGATAATTCTGAAGGATAACGCTGAGCGATACCTGATAAGCCCACCATGTCTAAACGCTCTTCGACCAGTTGCCGAATCTGACGACGAGATAAACGGGAATGCTGATATAACAAAAAGCCGACATTTTCTTCGACCGTAAGCGAGTCAAATAAAGCGGCTTGCTGAAACACCATACTGATCAGTAGCGGATCGGGCGCGTCTTCGATTAAGCCTTTACGCCGTTTGCCGTCGATGTACACCTCGCCTTCATCTGGGGCAAGCAGCCCTGCAATAATTCGCAACACAGTTGATTTACCTGTGCCAGAAGGACCAATCACCGCGAGGGCTTCTCCCGGATAGATTGCCAAATCTGCTCGATCGAGAACCTGATTCTCGCCGAATGTTTTGCTGACTCCTTTCAGTTCGATCAACGGTTCAGCCATGCTTGCCTTAATCCCCGATCAATGAACGCTACCTTGCAATGCCGTTGCTTATCACCAATACCAAATTAGCGATTCTTTCGCGGTTTTGGACAGGACAGATGCAAGAATTGGCTGAACGC
>CAXTDB010000003.1:0-50362 GCA_964242045.1 uncultured Leptolyngbya sp.
GATTCCTGCGAAGCATCAAGAGACTGTGAATCAGATTATGATAGTCTTACTGTAGCAGGTTTAGAAGTCAGCACCAATGCTGAACCAAATCTAGTCACACCTGCATGGTTTGCGGAAGCGCTACTGGTGGGACAATACTGGCAGGATAGTGGTCAACTCAGGTGCTTACAGCAGCAAGTTCGGGTGCATCGTGGGCGGATGGGAAAGTATGAGGTCTGTGACTTTGTATTGCTGTTGCTTGCTTATGCGGTCAGTGGCTTAGATAGCTTGCAAGTGTTTTTTGAGCAGTTAGCCCGTATCTCTTCAGTATTAATGGCAGTCTGGGGCAGACAACAGTGTCCAGCGGCATCGACGTTAAGCCGATTTCTCGCAGATATTGACTCAGAAGCAGTAGAAGCACTGCGACAGCTACTTGAGGCTGATTTGCTCGAACATGGACTGTCTTTGGAGACTGGGGTTGGGATTATCAACCGCATGGAGCATCGTCGGATTGTGTTTGATATTGATGGCACCACTCAAGTAGTGCGGCATCGGGTACTCCCAACGCAGGCAACACACCCAAAACTGAAGCGACGAAGTGAAGCCGCTTGTGCTCCTGGGTATCGTGGCAGCAAACGGGGTGACGTAGTGCGGACGCGAACGGCGGTCGAGCAAGCCCACACACGAGGATGGCTGGGAACATTCGTAGGGGCTGGCAACGGGACAGCTAAAAAAGATTTGAAACGAGCTTGTGCATTGATCCGTCAATATCTTCAGCAGCATCACTTGCAACCG
The DNA here is from genome assembly GCA_964242045.1 of uncultured Leptolyngbya sp. Lineage (GTDB taxonomy): Bacteria > Cyanobacteriota > Cyanobacteriia > Leptolyngbyales > Leptolyngbyaceae > Leptolyngbya. The sequence continues at coordinate 775 of CAXTDB010000003.1, forward strand.
GAAGCGGCGATTGTACGACTCGATGGACTGTATGGCAGTGCGGGCTACCTCAGCATTTTAGAGACTGCTCAGTTGGGTTACACGGTGCGTTGCCAAACCGATTCGATTGATCATCATGCGGATGGAGCGGTTCGACAAACGCAAGCGCAGTGTGGGCAAATGCGCCGAGAAACACATTCATGAACCGTTCTTCACTTCATTGCCTATGGATAGCTTTACAGCAGCAGGTGTAATCAGTCTCTACAACGGACGGGGTGGATTTAAACAAACCTTATCCGAAGAAGATCGCGAACAAGACTGCGACCGCTGGTGTAGCTGGCAACCCGAAGGACAGAGCTTTTGGCAAATCTTGAGTCAATTGGTGTGGAACTGGCGCACTCGCACCGGTTGGCAACAGCAAGACCAACCCGCAGTCAGGCAAACGGTGTGGTCGCCTGCGCTGGAGAGTACCAAGTCATCAGAAACCCGCACGGAAGCAGACCCAACGCCTCAACCCAAAAAGCCACCTGAAGTTGCACCGCAATACGGACCGATGGTGGTCTCCAATACTTGGGCATTGACCCATCACAAGCTGGCAGGCGACCACTTTACCATCATTGATGATCAAGCTGTAGAGTGTCCCGCAGGGCATCGCATGACCCGTCGCGAATTCCGTTACAACTCGGTTGGGGATATGCAAATGCTGTTTAGCTAGAAAGCAAATACCTGTCGTCGCTGCTCGTTGAGAAAACGCTGTGTCGCAGATGGCTCGAATTTGACCAATGGGCGGCGCATCAGTGGTTTCGGCGCAAGCTGCCTGAATTAATCGCCGATGCCAGTACATCAGTAGATCGCTTAACTTTCAAAGCAGCGGCGCGTAAGCTTCCTGGGACTCAAGCCATTCTTTGGATTGATATTCCAGCAACCCAACTGCGGCGGGAGGTGTATCGTCATCTCCAGCAACACAATGTGATCATTGAATCAATGCAACCTACAGTCGATGACCATCCACAAACTCCTCGATTGCTGACTCGACATCAACGAGCGCATCGCCGCTTGAGTTGGGAACACCGACTGAAGCGCAACCAGTTAAAGCCGAAAACAGTGAATTGGTCCGTGCAACTGTTTGGCATTTCTCCAGGGCTGGCACAATTCCTCAAACAGTTGCAAAATCAACATTCTGAGACTTTATGAGGCACTCATTGCACATCACGTGGGAATATGGGTTTGATCAAAGCATCTGCACGCCGCCGCTCACGGGTAGATATGCCCCTGTGATAAAGTTTGCTTCCTCAGAGGCAAGCAGCAGAATAGCTCCTGCAATATCCTCTGGCAGTCCATTGCGCTTGAGGGGCACCGTTTGCGCCGAAGCGTCTTTGCGGTCCTGGGGAAGCTGGGCAGTCGCATCAGTCAGGGTTAACCCAGGCGAAACAACATTGGCACGAATGCCATGCGGTCCAAGTTCCAGTGCCAAACTTTTGATAAAGGCATCTAACCCGGATTTAGCCGTGCTGTGGGCGCTAAAACCTTCACCCGGAGAGCGGGATAAGCTGCTGCTGACCGCAATAATGCAGCCCCGCTTCTGTTCAATCATCGAGGGAATGACGGCTTTGCAGGGAAAGAAGGCTCCTTTGAGTTCTCCGAGCAATTTGGCTTCAAAGTCTTCCCACTGGTAACTGACAAAGGGAGCAATGGGGAAGTTTGCGTTGGCATTGATCACCAGCGTATCGATCGCCCCCAGCGTCTTTGAAACCTGTTCCACCATTACATTCACTGCTTGCGGGTCGCGCACATCCGCTTTCACGGCAACTGCCCGACCCCCAGTGGAAGTAATCGATTCAACCACTTCTTGAGCCGCTGCTTCACTGCCATAGTAATTCACGCCGATCGCTGCTCCCGCTTGCCCCAGTCGCTTCGCGGTTGCTGCACCAATGCCGCGACTTGCCCCTGTAATCAGCACAACGCGATCTTGCAGTTGTAGAGTCGAATTTGCAGCTTGTTGAGATTGGACTGTAACCTGAGATTGAATTGTAACCATCGGTTTCTCCTTTTTTGCTAAAACTTTGATGTTGCTAGTAGCACCAGAAATAATCTTCGTTCACCGACATTACTGAAGTTGGGAAGAGCATCAGGCGATTGCTGCTTCCGGTGCTTTGACCGCTTCCGCCTGAGCCGTATAAAGTGACCCCGCAAATATCAGCAATCCCCCCACCCAAATCCACAGATCCGGCACTTCGGCAAACAGCCAATATCCCAAAGCACTCGACCAAATCAGTTGTGTAAAGTCCACTGGCAGCACGGCAGTCAAATCGGCTTCCTCAAATGCCTGCGCTACTGCCATCTGTCCGCCCAGCATCAAGACCGCGATCGCAGCGATGCCCAAAATCTGCACCAGCGTCGGCATCTGCCACACTCCCAAAGCCGGAATCAGCAGCAGCGGAGTTATCATCAACAGCGCATAAGCGTTGCTGGTCAAACTCGAATCGGTCTGACTCAGAACTTTCAGCAGCAGCATTGATCCAGCCAGCCCGATCGCCCCGCCTAAAATCAGCAGCGAACCCAGCCCGACAATTTCCAAGCCCGGACGCAAAATCACCAGCGTTCCAACTAGCCCCAACCCGATCGCCACAGCGCTGTGCGGCTGCATCTGTTCTCCGAGAAATAGGGTGGCTCCTAGCATGGCAAACAGCGGAGCCGTAAACAGAAGGGCATTCGCCTCAGCTAAAGGAATCAGCGGCAGTCCGACAAACAGCAGTAGCGTTGCGCCTGCATCGATGATCGATCGCAAGCCATGCCAATGCAGTTGATTCGTCTTTAAAGCGTTGCCATTCGCAATCCAAGGTGTCAGGATAATAAGCCCAAACAAATGACTCAAAAAGGCAATCTGTAAAGGATGAATGCTAACCGCCAGCAGGCGAATCACCGCCTGCATTCCAGCAAATGAGCCGGTTGCCAGCAGCATCCAGCCGACACCGCCTAGATTGTTCGATCCTTTAGATGCGTCAGTCGCAGGTAATTCGACTCGTTGAGGAATTTGAAACGTGACGGCTCGCTGAATGATCGCCCGGAGGCGATCGCACAGTTCGATCGAATCGGCGATCGTATGCTGCACAATCAAAGAACTGGCAGCGGCATTGATGCGAACGTCCGTCACAAAATCGAGCGATGCCGTCAGCCAGTGCAGCCTTTTCGCATACTCCGCATCGATCGCCAATCGAGGAATGCGAATCCGAATCCGATTGGGAATAACGTGGACAATCTGGCAAGGAACCATTTTGACAGTTGGAACCGCGAGGTGAGCTTGAGTCATGACTCATACCTCCTATTTGAGGGGTGTTTGAAAAAACGTTTTCGCTCGGATGATTAGCGTGAGAAGGTGAGCGCTTCGATTAACAGACGAATCCGATCTTTTGTAAACTCCCTCATAGCCTAGAGTACGCCAAGTGGGAGCGGAAACTGCTTGTGCAAACGCTACACTTAAATAGTAAAGCCTCCTGACCAATTAGTAAAGTAGCTTAACTATTTTTGATAAAGTAGCCTGACTATCGGGCTAAAGCGACTATGCAATCCCACCACCAACCGCCACCCAATCCTCAACCGCCGTCTCGTGCCGATATCATCCAGGCAGCACGCCACCCGAATATCGGACGTTCGCTGGCGCGGGTTTACCGTACCCTCTCTGAAAGCGGCACGGCAGAACTGAGGCGACGGGGACATCAAATAAACATTACTCATGCGACCGTCGTGCCGCTTGTGGATCTAGAGGGAACCCGTTTAAGCGTCTTAGCAGAACGAGTGGGCGTGACCAAGCAAGCGATGACCCAGCTTGTGCAGGAACTGGAGCGACACGGATATGTTTCGCGGCAACCGGATTTGAGCGATCGCCGTGCCCAGATCATTCAAACCACCGAGCGCGGCTGGCAGCTCTTAGACGACTTGTTTGAAATGCGGCAAATGATGGAAGAGAGCATCGATCGCCACTTGGGAACCACTGATGCTGAAGTCCTGCACAGGCTGCTGTTAGATCTGGCGAATGAGTACACAGGCTATGGCATCCAGGCAGCCCCTACTGGAAGTCATGATTACAATGCTGACGTGATGACGCTCAATTTTTCTGGGCATAGCGGCATTTACCACGCTCAAGGGCGCAGTATTGTGCTCAAGGGTTCAGGCAATAGCCTTACGATTCGAGGTGTCTGCCCGCATCTGTGGATTCATGGCAACGGTAACGCGATCGCGATCGACACAGTAGGGGCGATTACCGTTGAGGGGGCTGGCAATACCGGAGTTTGGAAACAGGCGATCGGAGGAAAATGTCCTCAACTGCTCCTTCCAAACAAGGGCAATTACTTCACTTACCGCCAGCATTAGTCAGGCATGCTGCGGGCATCGGGGTGCAACAGCGTGACGTACACACTTCCGCTTCTATAGCCTGATGCAGTTCGGTGAGAACAAAGGGCCTAAGCCCCTTGTTCTCTACAGCGTTTAATCTGTCCTATGTAGAGTGCTTACGGCTATGAAATTTCATAATCAATTTTATGAAGAAGCTCTACGTCGGCTCAATTTCGCTATTACTAAATTTATTTTTTCGAGCTTTGGAATTCTGCACTCGCCCGCAGAATTCCTCGCCAAAATCCCGATTCTTGTTAAGTGGTGAAACGTTTGAATTGCTTGACGACAGAACAGAGCTGGATTTTGACGACTGAGGCGGACTGACTGTGTGACAGCCGTTTTGCTTCTTGCGATCTCGCTTTGTTTGATCGCGCCTGTTTTGTTTTCCCTAACTAATGCCAAGAAGTTGGGGAACTGCAAAGAAAACATTCCGAAAGAGTTGAGATCGCGTTCAGCAGCCAGCAAGATGCGCCGCTTCGCATTTGGTCAAACCGAGCAAATCATTTCTCTTAATGAGCACTGCGTTCAAGCTGAAGAATATCTAGGTCAGTTGTTCCAAACGCCTCGGCTAACTCATCCCAGGAACAATCAAGCATCGCGCAGAAAATCTTCATTTGTCTCGAATTCAATTTTGGAACCGCTCGCTTCGTTTCCCACGCACTAACAGTTTGGTGGCTGATATCAAGAGCTTTCGCCAAGTCACCCTAACTGATTTTTCTTTTACGCCGCTTGAAAAGAAGCCAATCAGCAAAAGTCATAGAAAAACTTCAGCCCGTTCGAAAAATGATACCTGTTGGAATAGAATAACCCAATCTCTGACAATCGAGAAATTCCTTAACCGTGAACATTTTCAGCTTTCTGACCCACTAGAACATTCCATTGATCTAGAAATTTCTTAATAAGTAGATTATTTGGCTGCAAAAGCCAGTAGAGGATGCTAATTCCTCACGATGCTACGTTGCAGAACTGTAGTAACGACGTAGCTAGAAATAGTATGTTTGTCTGATCAACTCCAAAAATTTGTTCTCGATCAGGGTGAGCAAAGGTGTGTGAACCCCGATCGATTCTCAATGCTCGTTTTCATCTAAAACTTCAGCACTGCGATCGCTCGTTCAATCTGTTGCTCTGAAACCTCTAGATACCGTTGCAAGGCTTGCAGCGATCGATGTCCTGAAATCTCTTGAATCACCCGTAGTGGAACTCCTGCTGCTGCCATCTGAGTCAGAGCCGTGCGCCGAAAGCTGTGCGTACTGGCTCCCTCAATTCCGATTCGTGCAAATGCTTCGCGCAAAATTGCATCTGCCGATCGCGGATTGAGATGACCGCGTCCATGTCGCCCAGGGAAAAGATACAGCTTGCCTGCTTGATCCCGGTGCTCCTCTAAATAATCGCGCAACTGCGGATGGGTGCTGATTTGCCGCGTCGATTGCTCCCCTTTCGTGTTGCCTTTGCGAATCGTGATTTTTCCTCGCACCCCGATCGCATCGAACACATCGCCCGTGAGCATTGTGCACCCTTCGTTGATCCGACAGCCCGTAAAAAAGCAGACGGCAAACAACGCGCGATCGCGATCGCAGTTAAACGCTCGAAACAGTTGAGCGATTTCTTCCCCATTCAGAATTTTTGCCTGACCATGCCCCCCAACCTTCATTTGACCCTCCACTATTACATGAAGAAATTGTACTTTCTTCATGTAACGACTGAAAGTGCCGAAAACTCATTGCGACAATGAGAACGATCATATAAACGGTGGTTCTATCTTTAGTTATTGGTACTTATTCTCATTTAACTCAAGCATTTACAGTCGAACAAGTCTGAACTTTGTAAATCTATTGTTTTGCAGCAAGCATGGCTTGCCTTCAACAGTTAATCAGTAAAATCTTATTAACGCTGAAACTGTGCAGACAATTATGCGGTGGGTCGATTGAATTTTGATTGGGCAACCGCGTCAGTTTTTCGCGTCCAAACAGTCAGAGTACAAGTAGATTAATGGAACTGACTTCTGAGACTGTGATGTTGAAGTGCTACATATCGTGCAAGTTGTATTCTATTTCCACACTTGTTTGAGTTCGATTCTGTGAACATTCTGTAAATCTTGAAAAGCGCTGCCCACAGCAATAACTTGTGTATTTCGCATACCTGCTCGATTTACTAAATCTATAAAAGGCTCCAGAATAAAGTTTTCTGTATCCGTTCTTGAAGAGCCATCACCAAAGGTTGGTGGAAAATCCAAAATACTTAATCCTGGATAGTGGTAAGACCCTTCATTAGATAATGATAGTAACGCATAGTTATAAGCAGATAAGAAATACAGTTTCATCGTAGCGCCAAGGCTACTTACTTTATTTCCACCTATGGTAAAACTGAAACTTTTCTCCTTCAAACGTAATCTGATTTCACCTTGAGTCCAAGAATTTGGATTTTTGCCCTTTACCAAATTGAGATATGTATTCATTTGGGTAGCAAAAAATGAGCTAGGCTTTTCAAAACTAATTTCTTGAGACAATCTTGCCACCTCAGTTTCTAGAACACCTATTTCGTCTTCAATACGGAGAATCTGTGCTGATAAATCTTCTTGCAGGTCAAGAGCATCTTTTATTCTTTCAAGCTGTCTCTTTCGTTCTTGAACTCGTCCTAAATCCATATCAATTTGAGGTATTACAGGGGGTATGATGACTGCCGCTACCGCCTGCATAGGTTTCATCTGTTGTTGAACATAAGCAAGCTCTTCATCAACAGAACGTTGGTTAGAAAATAGAGTTTCGAGTTCATTGCCTATTGCATCAACTAGCTCCTGAGCTTCTAGCTTTTCATCTCGGAGTTGATCAACTTCAAACTCAATCCGCTGCTCACTTGAACTGAGATCATTGACGTTCAGCTCAAGTGGCTGATGGCATAAGTAGCAATGATTAGGAGACGCATTTTTTGAGTCAACAGACTGCTCGCATACAGGGCAGTGAGTCACTCGTAAATCTCGAAAAACCTGACCAGCACTTTTGGCACGTTCAATCCTAGACAGCTCATCTTCTATTTTCGTGTTGTATTCTTCTAAATCTCTTAAACGAAACTGAGTTGATTGTATTTGTGATGAAATTTCGCTTCTTTTTGATTGAAGCCGCATCCACTTATCGCTTAATTGTTCAAAAGCTGCTGCTTGTGCTGAGTTCGATGTTTGCAGCGCATTATTCTGTAACGAAACAAGCACTTCATCTCGTTGCATAAGCAAATTATCAGTTTCAATATCCAAATCTTGAATAGCTAAATCTATAGATTCAACTGTAACAGCAACACCTAGACCTTGACCGCTCAAAAGTTCTCTTGATATTTGATTAAGCGTACTAACAAATTCCTCTCTCCGAACTTCCTGTTTATAAATTTCCTTCTGTTTCTCTGCCAGTTTCTCATACGCTGGAGAGAAGAGATATTCGGCAATCCCTAGAAACAATAAAATACAAGCGTGTTGATCAACTTCAGGCTGCTTATTTACCAGGTCACTCCACGATGTCTGTCTGCGATATATGTGACGAAGTAGACTCTGCCAACTAAGTTCCGGCCATGTACGCAGCGATAGAGGATTTCCTTGCGGATAATGTACTGTAGGAATATCTAGAAGAGATAATAGATGAAATGAAAACTGATCTGCTGTGATTGGGGTTTCATTAATAAAAACCTTACTTTTGTTACCAGCTTGCTTCCAATTTCGCTCCAATATAAGTTCCTCATCTCCAATCATGAAGATGCCTTTAATTGAACTATACTTTTTAACAAGCTCTTCATCAAATGCGTTAGCTGGATTGCTGTCTCGATCTCCCATTAGAAAGTTAAGCATACGTAGCCATTGAGTCTTACCTGTATTTGGATTTCCTACTAAAACATTAACTCCAGGCTGGAAGTTCAGTTCATCAAAGTCACCAGTTTTAGGTAAGCGACTGAGTTGTTTAATTACTAATGTCTTTGTCATCACTCAATCACCTCTCCTAAAGATTTCTGTGCAACTTCTTGTTGGAAAATCTGATAAATTAGATTCTTCAAAGTTGAGCCAGCCTTTCTGCCGAAGATATCTTTTACACGACGCATCTGCTCACATAACTGGTTATAATTTGGCTCACTTACTAAAAGTTTCGCTCGTTGTTTTCCTACTGCGGTCAGTTTGAATTTATAGGAATTCCCTTCTTTTGTTATCTGAATTAATCCTCGACTTCTTAAATAAGCTAGTACCTCGTAGTATCGATGATCCCAAGGACCGTAATGATAACGAACCATGCTTGATTCAATGGAGTTTGAAGCAGACTGAAGTTGCTCTCCAAAAACTTCACAAGCTTTGTCAAAGAATTGCGGATATCTCACAAAGAAGTCCAATTTCGCTAATTTCGTTAGCCCATCAATGCGCCCACCAGTACCGCATAGTTCCAATAGTAAAAGTAGCCTAGCTGCATGAAACTCTATGATGTCATCTGCTAAGAGAGATGTACCTGCTGGAAGTTTTGAAAGCTCATGTACAAACTTCATACTATTACCCTCGTGAATCGATATACACATCGATCCGCTAGGTAATACATATATCCTTGCAAGAAGGCAAGAGTTACTTCTTCTGTATCAGACTTAATCCCATTTAAAAGATCTAAGCAACGGTTATGAAATTCAATCCCTACATCGTTCAATTGTCCAGAATCAAGTTGCGATATTAACTGATGTAGGTGGGCTTGAGTCTCCATTTCTATCTCCCTGCGTCTTGATAGCTCCATGTAACTTGGACTCAGGGTAAGACTTCGATAAAATCTTCGTTGTTCTTGTGCCCTTTCAATCGAGTCAGCAGGAACCCCTGCTTTCTCCATTTTTTCATGAAGTTGCTTACCTTTACTGCCAATTCCAGGGTGTTGAGCTTTTGCCGCAGAGTCTTTAATCCAACTCAAGAAGTCACCCTGTTGCAACTTTTTAGTTTCAGGATTGATTGACCATTTTGCTCTACCTGAATCTTGCACCTTTTGCAAAATCTTTTTGTACAATTCATCCCATTGATCTTCGGCTAGAAAAATACCGAGGTCTGAACAAAAACGCCGCAGCTTCAAAAGATTTTTATTCTCTAGAGAGTTAGTTGAATGACAAATCTCCCACACTGTGCGCGATAACCAAGAAGATGTGCTACTACCCTTCGGAGATTTATAATCCGGTATTTTTTCTACAACTTGCTCGCATAGTTTGCTAAAGCTCTCATTAGGTGAAATGCGATCTGGAGAGTTTAGAGGCAGTGTTAGAATCTTAAGCTCGTCGTTAACAGGTAAGCATGTCACCATACGGAAACGGCATGGCTCTGCTCCACGCTCGTAGGCAAGTGATTTCTCAAGAATTGAACTGCCGAGAACTGAAGTTTTCCCCTTTTTATCTCGCTTACACAACTCTGCTACAGACCAAAAATGCGGAAATTCATTGCTTTTTACCTGAATGAATTCAAATTCTTCACCCTGTCCGTTATTGTGAATAAGGGTAATGTCATCTAGGGTTTCGCACCAGACTGCCAGAAGTGCTGTATTTTGAATCATATCTATGCAATATCCAGCAGCAACATGATCTTGAAATTCAAATCCACCGCGGGCAATTACACCACCATTCTCAAGTGGTTGGATAGTGTGATACGAGGGCAAAAGAGGCACTGAAGACAAACTTTACTCCAGTATTAATACGTAATTGTGGAAGATCTTTTTCTTTGTAACTATTTCTACAACCTAAGTCAAGAGTTGTACAAGCGCGACCGCAACGGGGAAGACATTCCCACTGGTGCGGAACGCGCAAATTAGACGAAAGCGCGAGTGAGGCAAGCAGAAGAACGGGCAGGTGAGGTAGAGCAGAAAGTACAAAGATCAGCCGAACGATCACGAGCAATGGGCGTAAATTCAGATGAAATTTAAGCAGCATCAACGCTTGTTACTGTTTCGTTGAACGATCGCACAATTTCCACAATTTGATCTGCCTCATGATCTTGGAACACTCCATCTAGACCGTCAGGATGTGCGTCAGTAAACGGCGGCTCGTAGAGTTGTCCAGGGTCCATGATGCCATTTTGAGTCAGATAGTCGATGATGGTTTCGACAAATCGAATTTGATTGGCGCTGAAGTTGTTCCCTTCGAGATATCGCGCGAAAGCTTGCTTGGCAGCATTGCGATCGAGTCCGATGAGTTGACGAATCAACAGCTTGAGGCTGAGATTCTTGCCAAAGACCTGCTCAAACTGTTCTCGACTCTCGATCGCGCTGGATTGAAACAGCATCGTTTCGAGCGATTCTAAGTCGGATTCGGTGAGGGGAACATTGCGCTTCAGTTTAGCGATCGCGATATGGTCTTCGTTTGCTCGAATGTATGCTTCTACCTTTTTGCGGTACTGATACGGGCTGAATCCGGTTTGCTGAATCGGCACATCGACTTCTTGCACCTCGCCCATTTGATCGGTGAAATCGGTGTAGACGATGCGCTGTTCTTGGCGATCGATGAACTTGATCAAATCGCGCAAATTCATTCTCATCGCGTCAATCATCCAAGGGGTGATGTCTGTCCACCAGGATTCAGCCTGAACTTCATCAATCAGGGTCAGGTGTTGCTTCACCATTGGAATGTCCCGCTTGTTCTCAAGCTGGCTGACGAGATCTCGCACTTTATCGCGTAGTTGAACGAAGTCATTAGTACGCTTGAGGATAGAGAGTTGAAGCTTGAAACAGAGCAAGTCGAACTCTTTAGCAAGGCGATCGTCATTCGGCAGGCTGTTTGGCAGATTGGCGAGAGCGTCGGTAATGATTTCGGTGTCTTCTTCGCTGAGGTGTTCCCACCGTTGTCGATCGGAGAAGGTTTCGACTTGTTGAAGGTGGCGACGAACGAGGAAGTTTTCTCGCTCCATTGTGGCAACGTGCTGATGCAGGTCATTCAGGAGGGTGCTGCGGAGCGCGGATTGCTTCGGGTCGGGTGATTCTGATCGATCGAGTAGTTGGGCAAGTTCAAGGCGTTTTTTGACTAAGCGGCTCGTGAGTGTTTCGGGAAGTGTTTGGTTGACTTCGGGGAGTTGTTGCTTGAAGAACTCGAAATTTGCACAGAGATCGAAGACTAAGAATCTGGTCTTGTTTTGTCCAATGCCGAAGAGATCGGGACAGAGCCGAGTTCCACGTCCGATCATTTGATTGAACTTGACTCGTGAGAAAACAGGCTTGAAAAACATCAAATTTACGACTTCGGGCACATCAACACCCGTATCGAGCATATCGACTGAAACCGCGATCGTGGGTTGTTTGTGTGCTTCTGAGAAGTCATCGAGCAAACTTTCGGCATAAGCAATCTCGCTGTGAATCACTTGAGCAAACTTGCCGTTGTAATGGGGATAGTTTTTGTTGAAGCGCTCCACAATAAACTCAGCATGTTTCTTGGTGCGGGCGAAGATGATGGTTTTTCCTAAGCGATCGCCTCCTTCGACTTTTAGCCCGCGTTGCATCAGAAGTTCGATCGCTTGATCCACGGTGCTAATGTTGAAAAGCCACTGATTCAACGCAGTCGAATCAACCTGGGCAGGAATCGCTCCGGTGTCTTCGTCTCTGAATTTTTCTTCGTATTCTTCTTGTTCTTCGGGAGTTAAGTCTGCGTATTTGACTCCGGTGCGGAGAAACTTGAAGGGCACATCAACCCCTCGCGCTGGAACTAGATAATGATCGCTGACAGCATCGGTTAGCTCGTAAGCAAACGTGGGATTGCCTTTCTCTAGTTCAAAGATGCGATAGGTATCACGGTGAACTTCATCGCGTGGGGTTGCAGTTAATCCAACGAGCAAAGCATCGAAGTAGTCGAAGATAGCACTGTATTTTTGGTAAATCGATCGATGCGCTTCATCGACAATGATTAAATCAAAATGCCCTGATCCGAAGGTTCGCTCGTTGCCTTTGACCCGATCGATGAAATTGATCATCGTGGGATAGGTGGAGAGAACGACATTTGCACCTTCGACGGCTTTATCTTTGGTGAGATTGATCGCGGTGACGGTCGGGAGATGCGTTTTGAAGGCGCGTAAGGCTTGAGTGAGTAGAGCAGTGCGATCGGCAAGAAAGAGAACTCGTTTGACCCAGTTCGCTTTGATCAGTAAGTCAACGAGTGCGATCGCGGTTCTGGTTTTCCCGGTTCCGGTTGCCATGACTAAGAGGGCTTTGCGGCTTTTCTTTTGGTCGAATGTGTCAGCGATGCGGCGAATGGCTTCGGTTTGATAACTGCGATTGACGATCGCGGGATTCACTTGAACAAGGTGGAGACGCTTGCGGCTGGTGCGACGGAAGATGAGGCGCTCTAGTTCATCTTTTTTGAGAAAGCCGCTAATTTTGCGGGGTGGATAGCTTTGATCGTCCCAAATCCATTGCTCGTATCCGTTGCTGTAGAAGATGATCGGGCGAGTGCCAAATTGGGCTTCTAAACAGTTGGCGTAGAGTTCGGCTTGATGCTTGCCGTCTTGAGGATTTTTCGTGGTGCGTTTGGCTTCGATCAGGGCGAGGGGTTTACCGTTGTCGCCCCACAGCACATAATCGACTCTGCCATTTCCGCTGTCGTTGGGCATTCCTTGAACGGGATACTCGATCGAGTGCGGGGTTTCGAGATTCCAGCCTGCTTCTTTGAGCAACACATCGATCAGATATTTGCGGGTGTCGGCTTCGTGGTAATCGTGGCGATCGGGGACGGTTGCGTTTGATTGTTTGAGGGCGGCGAGTTCGGCTTTGAGGGTGGCGAGTTCTTCGGCGGTTTGAGAGTAGCGGGTTTCGGCAATGCGCCGCATCTCATCGGCTTGAGAAAGCTGGGTTGCGAGCGTTTGGAGTTGTTGCTGAGTGAGATCTCGATCGACGGAATTAGACTGGGGGACGAGAGCGCGATCGAAGGTGAGCGCAGGTAAGTTCCGACCCTCCGGGGCGTAATAGCGGTACAGCCAGTAAAGGAAGTGAAAGAGTTCTTGAACAACAGCGATCGCGTCACGGGAATGAATGACGGTCGATTCGTGAACGGCGAGGTTGCCGACCTTGTGAATGGTGCGGACTTTTTGAAACAGACTGGGGGGATTGAGATTGTCTTTGAAGGTTTGCTCGTGGATCAGTGCACCGAGGTTGTTATCTTTGGGGTCTCGGTAGGGGAGTTGCAGGTAAGTATCGTTTTTGTAGAGCCAGTGGACGGCTTGCTCTAATGCGAAGCGGGCATAGAAGCAACTGGCACGAGGAGCGGTGTAGATTAGGCTCTCAGCGTGGGTGGCGTGTTCATGAAGTTTGGAGAATTGAGGGGTGAGAAAATCAAAGTTTGATGCCATGAGTGCCGACCCACAAAGAAATCTAATAAGCACCAGTATATTTAGTTACACAAGTTTTGGTGATCCATTTCAATTGAAATTGATAGAACGGTTACCCGAAGGAGAACTTGCTTCGCAAACCGCACAAGGAACCAATTTTGAGGTCGAAGGTTTTAGGGCTGCTGATTTAATGCTTGAAACTGGGCAAGTTCGTTCAATAACATTTGCTGATCTTTCCACAAATCTAGTCGCCCGTCCCGATAGATTTTGGCAATGAAGGGAGCCGGATGCTGACGGACAAATTCCTGCATCGGAACAACGACCTTTTGAAGAATGGCAACCATGTCAGCACCGGAAAGGCTTTGAGAGGCGAGCGTGAACATTTTGATGCCCGCAGTAGTAACTGCGATTCTCTCTAGAGTGCGCTTGCCGATGTTTTCATCTTTTGTAAGAACGACCCAGCCTTTTCTACCAACCTCCGGCAGCCAATTCACATCTAAAGCATCTGGATCAAAATGGTCGCTGTGGATTTCAACGGTGATGCCTGCATCTCGAAGAGCCTTGGGAATGTGCTTGCTGCCTAGACATCGATCGATAAAGAATGTAATGGTCTGTGTCATGCAGCAGCAGGGAGTTCACACCGAATAGCTTCCTCGATTTTGAGTCGATCGCAGTTGTAATCGTCAGCTAAATCGTCGATCGAATCCCCAGCTTGGTAGCGTTCTGCTAAGACACTAGTGGCGATTCCGGTTCCAGCGATGACGAGACGACCAAAGGCAATCCGAGGATCGATCACAACGATGCGAGGATTGTCTGCTTCGCGGGAACGGGTAAACGGGTAGAGTTTGATTGCGAGTCCGCTATTGTCAGGTTCGATGCGATCGAGGTGCTGTTTTAGCGCGTCTTTAAGTTCTAGTTGTCCACGTTTTGAAGCGTTGATTAGGGAACCGTAGTGATCGATAAAGAGATCAACGCCATCAGTGCGAAAGCTTCCATGAGCCAGAAGCGGCTGAGGATTCTGGAAGTGTTCGCTGATGTAGTCGAGGGCAGTCCGAACTTTGTCGAGTTGAATCTTGTGATCTTTTCGGATGGCTCGAAGGACGTGAACTTCGATTAGATTGTTGAATGAAAGTAGGATTGGTTTGCGATCGTGGCGCACAGCAATCACTGGCTCGAATTGTCTGGAGCCTCTGGGGGTAGTGTAGCGTCGTCCGACTGTCCAGGAGCGAATCGTGCCTGCGGGGATGCGGAGGTAGCGGGCAGCATCGCCGATCGAGTAAGTCGGGATGCTTCTAGGATCAACGTCTTGGTATAGATTGCTCATAGAAATGCTTGTAAAAATGATTAATTAATACAAGTGTACTTTTTAGATAGAAATCGGAAAAGAGCAATATTGACCATTATTTAATTTCTTAGGATAGAGCATATTCGGTGATCTGTCGTCGTTGTTCAGACTTGAAGCCAAGAACGATTTGCTGTTTTGGAATGCCGACCTCGACGAGTTCACTGGCGATACCGTCTTCGGTTCCGTCTTGTTGAATCCAAATTTTCTGGTTGATGATGTCGAGATGGATTAGCGTGCCATAAACGCGCCGCCCGTTTTGCCAACCGAGTTCGACGAGGAGATAATGGTCATTTGTTTCATCGCTGACGATTTGCAGTTGTGTGTCAGGATCGTTGCCTAAAAAGCCGGCATAGTTTTGTAGCACAGTCAGAATGGCTTGTTTTAGGCTGGTGTTTAAGGTATCCATTTCACAATGACCTCCTGAATGGGATTGAACGTAAATAGACGAATGACCTCATCTTCAATCAGAACGATTCCAGCTTCTTCTTCAAAAACAGACTGCCGGACTTCATCAGGAACCGCCAAGTAGAGCTTTCTCTCCGGATCGTAACGAGTTAACAAGCGTTCGTAAAGCACAAATTGACCGAGTGCGTCTTCTAAATCTTTCATTTCTGACTCACTGCGGAAGCTTTTGACTTCGATCGCGATTTTCTCAATGCCTCTCTCTGCGGCGATCAGTCGTTCTGCTCCTAAATCAACATAAAGGTTTTTGCCTCGCGCTAGTTTAAGACGGTAAGGATCATGGGTAATTGTCCATCCATCTTTGATTAAGGCATTTCTCACAGTGTCATGATAAATATCTCGTGCTGGCATTGCTCAAAGTTCCCCTCGAAAAGCTCTTTGAAGAAGGGAGCTAAAGAGATCAGATTGGCTATCAAAAGAATTGCATTGTTGTTTAAGGCAATTCTCAAGTCGTCTACGAACATCTACATATCTCTCTTGCTCCTCACGAGGAGGAACAGAAATCTTAAACTCTCTTAACTCTCGAAGATTAAGTGTTTTCTGAGCTACACCTCGAACTTGCCGATCTGCTTGTTGCTTTATTCCTTTAGACTGCATAAGCCCCAACAGAAATTCTGGATGAATTTTTTCTTGATTGGGCTTGAGATGGGCTATGTGTCTTTGAAAAGAAAAACGTTTCTTTGTTCGGACTAACGCAGCGTTTCCATAGCTTCCTACAGTCGTATACAAGATATCATTTACCTCAATTGGGCAACGAGTATTTAACGAAGACCATGATTCCTCAGTAATGTATTTGCTTACGTTAAAATCAAGCTCTCCATCAACTACATTGCTAACAAATAAAAACGGAACTCCTTCTACTGCCCACTCTGGCGGCTGATGTGTTCCGTCTGTTATTCTCCGACAAACTTGCTCAAGTTCAATAATTCTCCAACCTTTAGGATTCGTCACTGGATCGCCAAACATTTCCAAGAAAGCCGATCGCAATAATTCCTCTGTCAGTCGAATCGCTTCTTGGCGTTTGCGGCGAATGGCATCGGCTCGATCGAGGATGTTGGCAATGCGGCGTTGTTCATCGATCGAAGGTAGGGGAATAGTATAGTCTTTAACAATTGTGTCCGATACGGCTGGATAACTTGCTCCCGTACTTTTTCTAACCATATCTTGTACAAAATAAGGGGTCATTACCCAGTAGTACAAGTAACGTGGATTAAGCTTTTCTGCTTTCGCTCGTAGTACTGCAAAACCAGTCGAAGCAATTGCACGATTGAAACGACTGTCAAGATGAGCAACGGCGTTAAGATTGGGTCGAACTGTGGAAACTAAAACGTCGCCCGTTTCTACAATTTGCCTTGCTCGGCTAGGTGCTTCATGAGCCAGAATCTTGGAAGCGTCTTCAACTTGTTTTGTTTCTCGATTAACTGAAGAGATGTCAAGGTATGTAAGCAACTCATTTCGTTCGAGTTGCCAAGGATTGCATCTATCTACTGAATTAACAAGGTTCCCTATGGGAATCAGAGGGTAAGTTGATCTCATTTCAGCAACTTCTCTAAGGCATCCAAATCAGTCTGAATTTCAGCTTCTAGCGATCGCAGTTTCTTCAAAATCTCTTTTGGTGGCTCATACGCAGTCTCTTCATACTCAACCTCTTTGTAACGGTTGATCGATAAGTCATAACTATTTGAAGCGATCGCATCTTTCGCCACAAAAAACGTTTTGCTTGATCGATGCGTGTCTATCGCTGGATCTCGCACTTTCCACCGCTTGATCAGATCTGGAATATCATTCTGCTCCACAGGCTGCCGCTTATCATCCAGCGATAAGCCATCTGCCTCCATATCGTAAAACCAAACGAAATCCGTTCCCCCCGCTCCCGTCTTCGTAAACATCAACACTGCCGTCGAAACCCCCGCATACGGCTTAAACACCCCCGACGGCATCGAAATCACCCCATCGAGCTTATGATTTTCCACCAACTCTTTGCGTAATGCCTTATGCGCCGTCGATGACCCAAAGAGCACCCCATCCGGCACAATCACCGCCCCCCGTCCGCCCTTCTTCAGCAACCGCAAAAACAACGCCCCAAACAGCAGTTCGGTCTTCGTCGTCGAAACAATCTTTGTCAAATCTTTTGCGATCATCGATTTCTCCACCGACCCCTTAAACGGCGGATTCGCCAAAATCATCGTAAACGCTTCATTCACCGAAGCATGATCCTCTGATAATGAATCTCGCGCCTCGATCTTCGGCTGCTCAATTCCATGTAGCATCAAATTCATACTGCCAATCCGCAGCATCGTCGCATCAAAATCAAACCCATGAAACATCTCCTGATTGAAATGCTCCCGATTCCCCTGTGCGTTCAGAATCGAGTTGCCTTCGCTATCTTTACGATCACGTAAATACTCAGCGACCGCCACCAAAAAACCACCTGTTCCACAAGCTGGATCACAGATGATTTCTCTCGCTCCTGGCTCCATCAACTCCACAATCATTTTGATAATATGGCGCGGCGTGCGAAACTGCCCATTCTGTCCAGCGGTCGTCAACTTCGATAGCATGTATTCATACAAGTCGCCCATTAAATCAACGTATGAGGACTCTTTTGAGGCTGCCGCCTGCTTCTCCAGCAGTTCCAGAATTCTATCAATCTGCTCGATCACACTCGCCAATAGCGCGGCGTTCGCGATAAGAAAAACAGCATCTCTCATGTGATGTGCGTAGGTGCTGCCCGCTGCCGTTCCACCTAGATCCTTGATGAAGGGAAACGCCTTATCTCGAATACAGATGAGCTTTTCCTCTGGGTTATCGATCTGCTTGAAAAACGACCATCGACGGGGATCGTCCTTCGCAGTGAAAATGCGATCGCTCACTTCTCGCTTCAGCCGTTCCGCTCTCCGCTCTTTTGCGAGTTCTAGATCATCGAGTCGCTTGATGAATAGTAAATACGAAATCTGCTCAATCACCGAGATTGGATTACTGATTCCATTACTCCAAAAGGTTTCCCAAAGCTTATCAACCTTCGATCTTAATTCACCTGTGATCATCCGTCTAACCCCTCGAACAAGAATCGTCCGCCCTCAAGTTTTGCGATCATCACCTTGAGAGAAGCCCTTGAGATTAGACATCATAAAGCCTTTTCTCAAAACATTGGCATTTTATCGAATCGTTCTAGAATTTTGGAACTTTTCCTTCAATGTATGTGAGTTTGTGAAATAGAATTTGTCCTACACTATGCTGTGTCATCTCAATTCAACTCATGCCGATCGTCGCAATCATTAATCAAAAAGGCGGAGCAGGCAAATCCACTGTCGCGGTTCACCTGGCTCGTTGGCTTCAAAAGCAGAAGAAATCTGTGGCGGTTGTGGATGCCGATGCTCAATGCTCATCTTCAAAATGGCTATTGCGGCTAAATCAAGTTACCCCTTGTGAAATTATTCAGGCTCCAGATGCACTTTTAGATGAACTCCCTAAACTGCTTGAAAAATATGACTGGGTGATTGTCGATGGTCCGGCTGCCTTGTCTGAAACCACCAGAGCCGTGATTCTTGTTGCAGATTTAGCGATCGTGCCTTGCCAACCGACAGGCGTTGATCTCGAAAGCGCCTCAGACACCGTTCGCTTAATCCACCAGGCTCAACGCATTCGACGTGGCGATCCCAAAGCCGTGATGTTTGTGAACCGAGCCGTCAAAGGAACCAAGTTGAAGGACGAAGCGATCGAGGTGTTGCGACTCATGCCAGGGGTCACAGTGCTAGAGACTGTAATTCATCAGCGTCAGATTCTGGCAGACTGCTTTGGGCAGAACTCAACGGTGTTTGACTTAACGGGTTCAACGGCTGGAATCGCCCGACGTGAACTAGAGCAACTTTTTAAGAAAGCGCTGGAGGTATTAAATGGCTAAACCGAGACAATCGTTAACTCAAGGATTATCGGCTTCGATCGCCCAAAAATTTATTGAGAATCCCGAAAGCGTTGGATCTTCACAAACTCTTGCACTTGAGCAGATTCAGCTACCGAGTAAACAGCCTCGCCGCTACTTTGATTCACAAAAGCAAGCGCAACTCGTTCAATCGGTTCGAGAATATGGCATTTTAGAGCCATTGCTTGTCCGCCCTGTAAATGGAGGCTATGAGTTAGTCGCAGGTGAGCGGCGCTACCGTGCAGCCGAAGAAGTCAGGCTTCAAGATGTTCCTGTCCTGATCAAAGAGCTTGACGATCAGCAGGCGCTACAAGTATCACTAATCGAGAATTTACAACGAGAAGATCTCAATCCAGTCGAAGAAACAGAAGCCATTTTAGATTTACTTGCCATTCAAATTGGCGGCAGTCGTGACGATGTTGCCTCAGTTTTGCATCGTGCTAACCATGCAAAAACTCGTGGACAGGAATTGGAGGAAAACGTTTCCCTCCAACTTCAAACGATCGAATCTGTTCTAGCAGAAATCGGACGGTTCAATTCCGAATCCTTCCGTAGCAGTCGTTTGCCACTGCTTAAATTACCGTCAGAGGTTCTACAGGCACTCCAAGAAGGGAAGCTGGAATTTACGAAGGCACGAGCGATCGCACGAGTGAAAGACGAGCAGCAGCGCAAATCACTGCTCAAGCTAGCAATATCAAAAAATTTGACCTTGAGTGAAATCAAGCAGAAGATTCTAGAGTGTATTTCTTCTGAAGAAACACCAGCAATTAGCTACAGTCAGCGCTATGCCCAGATTGGTCAGCGATTGAAGAAATCGGCAATCTGGGAAGACCCGAAAAAGCGAACGAAGTTAGAGAAACTACTTTCTCAGCTTGATGATTTGATCGGAGTCGATAGGGCAACAGATTGAGGAAGTTGACACTCCCCACCGCATAGAGGGCGAGATATTCCACGAAAAAATAAAATTGTTGAGATGAAGGAATGGCAGCGCAGTCAAGTACCACAAAGAAAACCACCCGTAAGAAAACCACTAAAAAGAAGAAGTAGGATGCTCGGTACGAATCAGATAAATTATGCCCTCTAAACAACAGTCTCTATTCCCTGAAAATTACGATGCTTTTCTTAATGGCTTAAAACAGCGCATTCGATCCGCTCAGATTCGTGCAGCGATCGCGGTCAATCAGGAGCTAGTCATGCTGTACTGGAAAACTGGACACGATATCTCTTTACGAGTAAAACAGCAGAAGTGGGGCAGCAAGGTGATTAAGCAGCTTGCGGCTGACTTGAAACGAGAGTTTCCTGACATGAGTGGGCTATCAGCGCGAAATCTTCAGTACATGAGGGCATTCGCTGAAGCTTATCCAGACGAAGTAATTGTGCAACGACTTGTTGCACAATTACCCTGGGGGCACAACGTTACGCTTCTTGACAAGCTTCAATCCTACGAAGAGCGACTTTGGTACGCCCAGCAAGCCTCAGAGAACGGCTGGAGTCGAGACATTTTAGCTCTACAGATTGAAACAGGACTTTTTCAACGACTGGGAAGCGCCACCACAAACTTTCAACAAGCACTCCCTCCGCCTCAGTCCGATTTAGCTCAACAACTCCTGAAAAGCCCGTACAACTTTGAGTTTTTAAGTTTGTCTCGGAATGTTCAAGAGCGGGACTTAGAAAAGGCACTCGTGGATCATATTCGAGATTTCCTCATGGAGCTAGGAGTCGGCTTCGCGTTTCTGGGTAGTCAGTACCCGATCGTGGTCGATGACAAAGAGTACAGGATAGACCTGCTTTTTTATCACACACGCCTCCATTGCTACATTGTGATCGATCTCAAAGTTGTGGAGTTTGAGCCAGAGTTTTCTGGAAAGATGAACTTCTACGTCTCTGCGGTCGATCATTTTATGCGGACGGAAGAAGACAAGCCAACGATTGGGATCATTTTGTGCCGATCGAAGCGAAGAACAACGGTTGAATTTGCCTTACAGGACGTTCAAAAGCCGATCGGTGTCGCCACTTATCGACTTAAGGATCATTTGCCGGAAAAGCTGCGAAAAAACTTACCTACTGCCGAGCAGCTAGAACTTGAGATGAATGCAGCACTCTCGGAAATCGAAGCGCGAGAAGAAAATAGTGAGGAAATATAATCCACCAAAACACACAATGCAAAGAATCCACAATCATCCCTAGTCGTGAATTTTTATCCATTCAGATCTTATCAAGCAGTCCCTCTAGTTCCATTGGGCTTCTTACCAAAATCAACACCTACAGGATTGCAACCCGGAAAATTCACCGCATCCTCGTCCAGGAATCCTGCGATCGCCATTTCGATCACCGCTTCGATCGGAAAACCCACTTGAGCCGCATAAGTCATCAGTCCAAGCCTAATTTTTTCTGGCAGTCCACTCATAAACGCTTGGGCAAGTTCGGGACTGAGATGTTCATAGACTTGTTCAGGGGCTTGCATCGTCGTTCCTCTCTACTTCTTACAAATGTTTTGACACTTCAAAATCAAGATAGCAACTTTTGCAAGAACTGCTTCGCCAGAATTCACTAATCAACCCGTACAACAAAAACGTAATAACCCTCAACAATTAAACTTCCTCTTGGCATTAGGCTTTCTTGCCTTAATGACAGGTGATGATAGAGAACTCTAAAGATTCTCAAGATATTACCGTCATAAATCTCAATTGTTGTATGAATGGCAGGAACATGACTGTAGAAAATCTCGCGTCTGATACCAAAGTGTGTCGGTCTGCCATGCAGTTTAAGATCTTCCAGAAAATCTCGCTCATCACTAATCTCTACAATTTGACAAAGAGTAGTCATTGTTTTCTCCTGGTAGCAATCAAGGTGTTTGTTTGATAGAATTTTTTCAATTGTGATAGCTACTGCTCATCCTAACTTTAGCGCTCGTGTGACCGGATAAAGATTGATTGTTCTTTTGGTCATCCGGTCGATTAAAGTTACTGCCGGATGCACCGGAATCAATCTTGACAATGTTTATAGCGTTTTATCCGCATTCACCGAACGGACGGATAGACGAACCGGATGTCATGTTTTACGACCCTTTTGTCTGTCTAATTAGTATCCGGGAACGTTAATCAAAATCGCTAAGAAAATCATTAGTTGCGCCTTCTAGCTGAATGAAATACGAACCACGACTCTCAAGAATGAATCTCCCTTCGATTAACTTCTTAAGAATACGAATTGTGATGCTCTGGTCGCCTTTTTTCAAGTCGTCATTGTTCTTGAGATAAGCAACCTTAGACTTAATCTCATGCGCTTTGAGTCCTTCAGGAGATCGACTAATATGAACTAGAATTTTCTCGGAAATTTCAATCGATTGCTGCTTCCACTGGGGAAACGTCATTGCGAGCTTCTCAGCAAATTTCTCTGAAGGTTTTAACTCAATATTACTTGCTTGGTTTTCATGATAGAACTCCTCAACTGGAGATGTTCCTTCATTGTTTAGAATTGCCTCTAATTGTTCGCGTGGATCTGAATATTTCGGTAAGGGCGGTAGTTCTCCCAAGGGCATCCAAACTTCATCGATTAATGCAATGCGATCGTCATCGATCACACCTTGAGCCGGAGGTTGGGTAACTGGGTAATTGTTCTTGATCTGGTCGAACAGTTCAGAACTAAACCCGATCGCTTGCCCGTTCCAATCGACTGTCCGACCAGGCGCGATCGTCAGGTAACACAGTTTGAGTTTTTTGATTGCCTTTGCATCTTGCACTAGGCTGCCTGCAACGAATTCGGGCGCGATCGTCCAGATTGCCTTTTCGCGTTTTTTGCCGCTCGACGATAGCGTAGTGATTTTGTCTGCGATCACGCTCAATAGAGGAATTAGAAGATCTTTGTGTCGATTATTGATGCTGCCGATGTAGGCGATCTCATCGATCACGAGAATTGCTTCTTGACTGGCATAGAATTCCTGAACGAGCGCGATCGCATCCTTGACAACAATTTCTGCACTGAAGGCATCTAATGTCGTCAAATCTGCCGTTATCGACTTGTATGCGTGCTGCCAATACCATTTGTCCTCATCCTCAAACGAGGCGAGATTCAAGTGGAAAATTTTGCAGCCGATTTCTTTGGTTGAGATCGCGGCAAAGTAGCTTTTTCCCGTCCGCTGTGCGCCGAAAATAGCGCGACATTCATACGGATCAGCGAGGATCTTTGCTAATGCGGTATGAGAGCGAGGACGTGCAGCGGTTCTTTCAGATTGGGTTGAAACAGCGGCAGAGTCTACCTGCGAATCAACCTCTGATGCTTCAGCTTCAATCGTTGTTTGAGGCGCATAAGCTTTCTTGATTTCGGCAAACGTGGATGGTGTTAGCTTCTCTTCTATCATTTCCACCAGTTCGATCGCGGCTCTGGTCAGCTTCATGCCGTCAATGTGTGCCTGGACGCATTGATCCAGGATGAATCTTCGTCCGGTGAACCGGATTAATTGAGCAATTTCGCGATCGTTCAACAAGTGGCAGAAATTTCCGGTTTTTGCAACGTATTCCGCTTGTTTGCCGTTTCTGGTCGCGCTCCGAATCGCATTCACGAGAACAGGGAGCGCGATCGCGCCCGCTGCGGGTAGTCCACAAGGAATCACTAACGCACCGAAAATGCCAGCCGCTAAAAGAAACCGTCCGGTTGGCGCATTGCTGCACCGTGAGGCGGCAAGCTCCTCAAAATCATCGATCTTGTCTGCAATCTCATCATCACTGAAGCGCCCTTCGCTTTCTCCGTATCGACTTAGCATTTGGATGCCTCCCTTAAAACTAGGTTAAGGAGCGCGATCGCGCCCCTGCGTCCTAAACAATGGATTTAGTTAGCCGAATCGAATTGTCTAGCTCGAATCCAAAACACAACGATCACGAACGGAACCAACAAAAGCTCGAAACTAAACATCATCGTTAAGAGCTTGGTGAAATTGCCCCAGTCAATCCGGCTGGTAATCCCTGACGCGAGGGCAACGAAGAACACCTGCAAATTCCGAGCAGGCGGATATTTGTGAATGCCGATCGCAAAATCAAACGCATACGCGAACAGTGCCAGCAATGCAGACCAGCGAATGAAGAAGAAGGGAATGCCGTTCATGCCACGAGCGATGCGGCGAGAGCGACGATCGCGAAACTCGTTCGGATCAACCCCGTTTTTTCGTGCATCTTTCAGCGCTCCGCGCTTCGCTTTGCGATCAAGCAAAATCAGAATCCACAACACCTGAAAGATTTGCACCACCGCCCACACAAGAATCGCGCCCACCGATGCGATCACACCGTTCCAAGTGGTCAAAAGCCAGCCCAGAACAGGCAGATTTTTGACCCACGGGGCTTCACTGCCAGCATTGGCAAATAAGCTGTAGTACGGCTCGATGTTGGTGATCGCCACGCGAACGAGCGCGACACCCAGCCCGATTGCGAGAATCCAAGCAACGAAGCCGAATAGCGGACTGTCGATCGTATCTCGTGCTTCACGTCCGGCTCGGTGAGCATAAGTTCGAGCGTTGTCTTTCCACGAAGACTGTTCATCAGTTTGTGTTTTCATCGTTCTATCACCTATCGAACAGGATTTGAGTAAATGCCACGACTGCGACTCTTTGCTGCGTTGATTAACGCTTGATTGCCTGTGTTTGCCAAGTCACGAGCGACAGCTAATCCGTTAAGTGCAGGTTCAGCAACAAGCTTTGCTGTGTTGCCGTAGACATCACAAATGTCCATGCCAGCAGGCAGAAAAGCCGATCTGGGCAGTGTGCGAATGTTGATCTTCTTGCCGCGATACAGCTTTGCGAGTTCGCCTTTGAGAACGGGTTCGCCGTCGGTGATGGCGGTGTAGTGGTCTTTCTGGTTCAGCGAGAAGATTACCATGCAATTGTTGCGGTAGCGTTCTTCAGCGACCTCGCGACGTTGCTCAGACACTAACTGCTCGGTTTGCAGGCGTTGATTGTCTTGCTGCTCGGTTTTCATTGATTCTCGAAGCTGATTGCTGGAATCAATGAAGCCTTTGATGCTGCCTGAGTTGAGAGCGAGAACAACAATTGCGATCGCACCACAAACACATTCCATTTTGTGTTCTTGCAGCAGTTCATAAAAGCGATGTTTTTGCATTGAACAAGTCCTCCTGGGCTATTTTGGCAAAAGAGCTTCATTCCATAAAAAGATGAGCAGTCATATTGCTGCTTTGAAGTCACTGGGCGTATACGTGGTCTTTTAACTGATTCGCGATCGCAATCTGCAAACTTAAGGCATCGTTCGGCGTGATCGGTTCAAGAATGGCAATTGCTACGTAAAATTCGTCAGAAGCCCTTAATCCGCAATCTCCAGCGGCAGCATAAAGCCCGTAATCTTCAGAATCATCTGCGAGAAAACCTGCCAACGTTGCAAGCAGGGCGAGTTTGTCTTGAGCAGTCATGCCCTCTAGTCGATCGCCGTAGTGTTCAGTCAAACGTTCAAGGCAATCAGATGAAGCGTAGTAAGTCACTGAATCGTACTTTGTCGTCATAGCCAAAAAGGTCATGAATGGTTGAAGTTGTGGAAATCGAGCATTGTGCGATCGAAAATCGAAGAAAGAGCGTTCACAATCTAAATGCAGATGGTTGAGTAAGTGATTGAGTGATTGAGTAAGCTTCTCGAATTAGTTGAACAATTAAGCCTCTGACTGGTCTTTAAATTGAAAGCGGCTCATCAAACCTGAAATTGTAGTCTTGGACGTTGCGCGGCTCAGGATCGGATATCCCATTAGTGCGGTACACCACTGGATTTGGATCAGCATAACGATCGGGATCTAACTCCCAGGTGAGTAACAAATGTTTTCCGTAGCGGCTCACCATCATCGCGATCGCATGAGACGGTGAGGGACTTTTCGTAACGGCTTGAATTTGATCGACGATCGCACGGGTGTCTTTGTCTAAAACAATGCGGCTGGTCATGGCGTTACACCGTAGTCATTCCGAGTAAAGAGATCAATTGTGCAAAGCGATCGATTTGGGAGTGCTTCGCGACTTTGAATCGCCCTTTGGTGGTTTCTTCTAAAGGTTTGGCTAGAGAGGCAGAGCCACCGATGATGAGAACTTCGCCGATTTCACTCATCCATTGATTCCAACGGCTTCGCAATTCTGCTCGAATGTCAGAAAGCCATTGTTCGCGGCAGAGTTCAAACTGTTTCTGAAACTGAAAGCCGCTAGTTCCAAGCGCGAAATCTTGTCGCTCGATGCCGTCCATAATTTGGGATAAATCAGGACTGCTGGCAAGTTGGGGTGTGATTCGGGCGCTGATGCGACGAGCGAGATCATACGTGCCGGGAAGAATGGCATCGGCTTCACGAATGAGAGAACCGCCCACGCTATAAAGTCTGCCGATTCCGGTCCCACCACCAAGATCTAAAACTCCATTAAGTTGTCGTTTGCTGCGGTATAAATCGCGCTTCATCGCAAAGTTGTAAGCGGATTGAGTTTCGTCGATCGGCTTTACTTCATGCACTACAGCGGTAATGCGCTGACCGTTGCGGGTGAATTGATGAGTACCTTCGATTTTTTTCAGTTCTACAACATCTGCTTGATTGCGGCTGTTTGGTAGAGCGATGACAAGCCGCTGAATCACGACAGCGCTACTGCCGGGGTGAGGCTCGATCGCGGCTAAAACCAATTTTTTCGCTAACTCACATTTGTTGTCTTGAAAAACGGGTGTACCGCGCATATCGCGGGCGACTGCACCCAGACAAAAGTGATCGTCTCCAGAGCTAATCACGACGCTGTGATCATCAGGGCTGGGATCGTCGAATCCAGGCTCGAAAGGCTTGATGAATGCGGGGATGATTTGGGGTCGGTTATCTGTGTCGATCCATTTGAGGGTGCGGTTGCCGCCGTCAAAAACGACGATCGCTCTCTTAAGCGGAACGCTTTCACTCGATGACCGTGCATTAGATGTAGCGAGATTGTTAAACATAAAACTCTGCTTTTCCTGAGAAGTAGGTGAAATGCTGATGCTGCTTTGGAGCAAGGCTATCTAGAACAGGATGGAAAGTGCGTTTCTACAAGCGCTGCACGTCCTTTTGTTGTTCTGTCTACGAACACGATAGCATGTTGACATGTTATTGTGTCAACATGCAGACACGAAAAATCAGAGGGTTCTACAAACGTGGCAACATGGAGGCATACAAACATGTACGACGATATGGCAGCAGTAAGGCGAAACGACCCAAACTTCGCTCAGGTGAGTGGATATATCCCGAAGGAAATGGCTTTGCAGTTCAAAATTGCTTGCACAGCCAAAGAAATCAGCATGACTGAGGGATTGGAACAAGCAGTTAGTTTGTGGTTAGAAAAGAACGCGCACGATAAAACTCCTGTCAGTAAAAATAGAGACGATTAAGGAGGTGAACGCCATGATTCAAGCCATTCCTAAACCGTTTACGTTTGAAGAATTTGTCGCGTGGTATCCCGAAAACGGGCGCTACGAGCTAATTGATGGAATTGTTGTCGAGATGCAACCTACCGGACCGCATGAAGATGTGACTGAATTTGTTTCGACCGCGCTCACCCTAGAAGCAAATCGGCTGAAACTGCCCTATAAATTCCCCCGACGCGCACTGGTTAAAGCCCCTAGCTGGAATACGGGTTATCTCCCTGATGTCTTAGTCATTAACAAAGAGGCATTGGCAAGCGAACCTCTATGGCAGCGTGAAGCAACGATCACGCAAGGCGCTTCAATTCGATTAGTCGTAGAAGTAGTCAGTACAAACTGGGAAACCGATTACGCTCGGAAATTGGAAGATTACGAGGATATGAATATCACCGAGTACTGGGTCGTTGACTACATGGCTCTAGGTGGTAAGAAATATATTGGTTTTCCAAAACGTCCCACGATTTCGGTTTACCAACTCGTTGACGGAGAATACCAGGTGCAACGATTTCGCGGCAGCGACCACATTCTCTCCCCAACGTTCAAAGAGCTACAGTTAACGGCTGAACAAGTCTTTGCGGTTGGAGGGTGAGATCCCAATGGCAACAAATGACTCTACTCCTGAAACACCAGATGTCTTATCAGGTTGGGAGGCATTCACGGAGCTTTGGAACACTGACATTCCTAAAGTTTCAGATTGGATTGAGCGAGCCGAAACTTGCTTGATCACGCTTCTCAAGGCAAAAGACACAACCGATGTTAACCTCAGCAGCGAACTGAAGCTGTGCAAGACACGCTTAGAATCTGCAAAACCCCTGATTGATGGAGTCTTCACACTCTTTCAATCTCTAGAAAAGCCACCCGAACTCAAAGAGCGATCGTCTCTCATTGCCAAACAAGTCGAAAGCATCAACAAGAAAATCACGTCTTTGAGTCGCCAACTCGAAGAAGTTTCTAATTCTACGATCGCCAGCGCTCCAAAAGCAGGTCGGCTTTTTCGCGCCAAAACCTTTCACTCGCTGCCCACAAGCGCACCAATAATTAGTTCATTGGCATCTCAAATGCGGCGTGATCTGTGGCACGAGCGAGATGGTGTTTCAGTTTTTGAGAAGCGATCAAAGAGTAATCCTCAGAACTACATCGAGCATTATATTTCTGGTCCTGGAGATATTTCTCTGCTTCCGTGGGATGCCGCCGAAAAGATCATCAATCAATTCGGCTTCAATACGGTCAGACTGCAACTGCTGCTTGCAGCTCACGCGATGAATCTGGCAGAACCTTGGAATGGCTCCTTTACCCTCTCTGGTGAAGATCTACTTAAAGATCTCGGCTGGAACAATCGAAAAGATATTTCACTCAGCAAGAAGCTTTCTGAGTTGGTGAACTGTGCTTTCGCGCTAGACTGCCTACTTGTCAAGGTTGAGTGGAAAGAAGGACAGCCCACAAAACGTGGAATGGAAGTAACCGTCGAGACTTCCAGAATGTGGAATATTGCCATTAGTGCAACCGGACAGAAGAATCTTCTAACTGGTGAATTGGAAGATATTCAGAAAGCTGAATTCCAAATCCGACCTGGTGCCTGGACAGAGAAGTTTCTTAATCGTGGTGGTGCGAAAGCAAGAGAAGCACTTTATCAATTTGGGTATCTCGCTCAAAACGTTTTGTCGATCGACCCCTACCACAATGAGCTTGCTTTACGATTAGCCATTCATCTTAGCGTAGAAAGCAGAATTCATCAATCTGGAGGCTATCGAGTCCGAACTTTACTGGAGTCTGTCCTAGTGGGGTACGAGAACAAAATCATTCAGGCTCGACGTGATCGCGACAAAGCCCGCGATTTGATGAACCAATGGAATGAAGCCTTGAGGACTTTTTTCAGAATCGGATGGTTGATCGAGTTTGACGAGAGTTACCCGGAGATTCTGAGACCCGACAGTAAAGCTCGCAGACCCAAAGGCTACCTAGATATGTTGTTGGAAAGCAAGCTGACGATCCAGCCATCTGATCCGATTCCAGACTTACTCTCCAGAATTCAAGCCAGTCGAAGTACACGCCAGAGCTTGCCTAAACCTCGATCGCTTCCCAGTGCAAGCCAACCTTTAACGGGCGACCAGATTCGTGCTGCTCGCAAAAGCCAGAAATGGAGTCAAGCGAAGTTAGCGGGGCTTTTAAGCATTTCACAACCACTGATCTCACAAATCGAAGCCGGAACCCGCGAACCGACTCCAGAAATTGAGGCAGGACTCAGAAGACTCCTCAATCTCTAAAGTTCAGCCGCAATCGATCGTGCTCAAGCCGAAGACAAAGAGGAAACCGTCAGGTTAATCCTCATGGAGTCGTGCGGCTTTATTACAACCGTTTATCCCGCTGTTCGCGGCGAAAAGTTGTAATAAAAAAATTAATTGAAAAAATAGACCTCAAAGCCTTACACAGCAAAGCTTTAGCCGTTATTACAAAATTGCCGCATCGTCCCACAATTTGCCCGGATCAACCCACAATTCGCCCGGATCAACCCACAATTCATTTTTAAAAGCCTTACACCGTCAAGCTTTCAGCGTTTTATTACAACCTGATCAATATTGATCAATTTAAAGCAAACGCAAAACGGCTTTTTGAAAACCTGGCAAGATTTGGCAGTCCATTTTCTTTGGAGAGATTGAACGCCCTATGCCCCCTCACCTTAACTTCCAAACTTGTCAGATTTATACCGATCGCCATTCAGGAAGAACTGCTCATTTCTCGCCATCGCTTGGAGGTGACAAATGAAGGATTTCACCTCAACTCGTCGCAACAATCCCTGCCAACTTTGCGACGACACGAAAGGAAAGTGCCGAGAAACACTCAGCGTTCGCCTCTGTATGACCTTTGCAGATGCGATCCAGTCTGTTCCAGGGTTCAAGTTCATCGGGCGCACAAAAGACGATTTGTGGGGCAAATGGGTCGAGGACAACGATCGCACCTGGACAGAGCAAGAACGAGATCGCTGGCGACAGGAACAGCGCGATAAACGTCAACGACGCGCCGAAGAAGAAGCCCAACGTCGAGCGGCTTCGATGACCGCTGAAGAACGCGATCGCCATAACCGCCAACTTCTCGATCAACTGACGCTTCACCCTATCGATCGTGCCGACCTGCACAGACGAAATCTCACTAATGAGCAGATTGTAAAATGGGGCGTGAAGTCCGTCGAGCAGTGGCAAAAACTAGAACGCGAACTGCCACATACTTTACCAGGTGTAAATCTCACTGGAGACTCGCTGAACGTTCCCGGTGCTGGGTATCTCTGTCCGATTTACGACGTTGAAGGATTTTTAGTCGGGTTTCAGATTCGACTGCGTAACGGTGATACTCGCTATCTCTGGCTCACCGGCGCTACTAGAAAACGCCCGAATGGTGCAACGCCTCATTTACCAAACGGTGAGCTTCCACTGGCTGTCCATCGTCCAGAGCAGCTCGTCAAGCGAAACATTGCTTTTACTGAGGGAGTCGGAGCCAAGCCGTTCATTACGTCCCAGCGTCAAGGACAAGTTACAATCGGTGCAGCAGGCGGACAATTTGCCAGCAGTTCAAAAACACTCAAAGCAACCCTCGATCGTCTTTCAGTTGAGCTAGATACTAAAACAATCGACTTCTACCCCGATGCAGGTGCGATTCATAACCGTCATGTGATGCGGCAGTATCGCAGTACTTGGCGCTTGTTGCGAAAGTGGAACTATCAAGTTCGGGTCGCCTGGTGGCAGCAAGAAACTAAAGCAGCGCCGGATGTTGATGAACTAGAAGATTTCAGCACGATCGCTTGGCTTTCAACCGCACAAGTCGAAGCAATGGCTCATCCTCGCTTTGATTGGTTGGAGCAAATCAAGAAAAAGCTACAACAGAAATCTAAACCTGTAGAGTCGGCAGCAGCACTGCGAGTCACGTTAGATGAAAGTCAGATTTATGAGTATGCAGCAGGCGATCGACTTCAAACCTGGCAAACCGCGCTCGCTCAAGGATACCGCTATGTTCTCGATCGTTCACTTCCCGGTTGCGGCAAATCTTACGATTCTGGCAACGTAGACCCTAAAAACTTTGAAGCCGCGCAGATTATCTACCTGTCCGACCAGCACCGCAATCCAACCGTCGCAACGCTCGATGTTATGAATGGCTGGATTGATTTAGAAGCGCGACATGCAGGACTCACCAGAGAAACAACCCCTGGCGGCAAAACACGACTGCGACGATCGGGAAAAGGAGAAATTCCGCACATTGCAGCAAATTGCAATCGTAATCAAGTGATCGCCGCACTCAGAGCCAAACACGTAAGTGGAGCAGATACAGCCGCTACCATTTGCAGCACTTGCCCTCTACGCGAACCCTGTACTCATTCAGAAGGGACAGGCTATGGTTTCCTGAATCAGCGCCATTCCGCACTTTCTTCGCCTAAACTGCGGGCACATCCTGACAGCTTGCCTGATCCAAAAGATTACTCGCTTACAGACACAATTCTACTGGTAGACGAGCCAGGGCAGATTTTTCAGAACAAGCAAGACATCCAGATCACCTTTCGAGATTTAGAACAAACCGTTCTCAAACTAATCGGTCATTCTCACTTATTTGAAGCAGTTGAGCCGCTGATTGCAGCATTACTGCCTTATCTAGACAAATCCGAAAAGCTCGGCAGATTCGGCATTCAGCACCTCGAACTCATGCAAAAACTGCCCGTTCCAATCGTTGACCTTGAAGCACTATCACGAGTGCTTAACCCAGATCTCAGTTTCCTCAATACCACCGCACAACATGGTGTTGACCTTGCTGATTTACCACGGCAGCTAAGAAAGCAGTTCTCAGAGCGCGACACCCAAACCGCAGAGCAAGCAGAAGAGCGAGTCGTCAAACAATGGCTTCCCGATCTCATTCGAGTCCTAACTGGACAGATTTCAGGGGCATCGATTCGGATTAGCTACCAGGGATTGACGTTAACCCTACCGGACGATCGACATCGCGGAATCGCTCAATCTGCCAAAGCTGCCATTTTCTTAGACGGTACGCTTCAGCCGATTGATCTCGCCCTCAAACTTGGTTGCAAACCTGAAGAAATCTTTGTCTGTCGGCAAGTCGTCCCCGATCAGCAAAATCTCAAAATCACTCAAGTCATCGACTTGGGGCGTATGGGAGTACAACGTGGAGCAGACCAACAGAAGCGGGCAAATGCGATCGTCACTCACTACCTTGAAATCGACTCAGCAGCGAAAGTTATCGATTTTAAGAAATTCGCAGAAGAAGGTATGGGAGTGTGGTGGCGCGATAGTCGGGGAACGAATGACTTTGA
Source organism: uncultured Leptolyngbya sp. (assembly GCA_964242045.1). Lineage (GTDB taxonomy): Bacteria > Cyanobacteriota > Cyanobacteriia > Leptolyngbyales > Leptolyngbyaceae > Leptolyngbya. The sequence goes on from CAXTDB010000003.1 coordinate 33,871, forward strand.
GCAAGTCAGTCGATTAATTCTTATTGGCACTCCTTGTCGCAATCTAGCAGACCTGCAAGCGGAATATGCTGTCCTTGATGGTAGCTTTCCAGGTGAGAACGATCCCGGTTTCAAAGCATTTGTCGATCGCACGATTCTAGCTGACATTCATCAAGCGATTGGGCGACTACGATCGCATCGACGGCTTAATGAGTCTCTAGAAATCATTCTTCTAAGTAACTTCTCGCTCGATAGTCCCGCAACTCAAGTCAAAGCAGTAGACATCACTTTAGAAGCTGCAACGAAATGGGAGCGATTTGTTTTAGCAGTCAAATCAGCGATTGAATCGTTGACTACTTCGGGTGAAAAGATAACACAGACATTGGTTGCAAAAATTTCAGGCTATAAACAACAGTACCTTTCACGCCACTGGAAATTACTACAAACGCTATTGAAATTCTCTAATAGCAGAAGTAGTAAAAAGACAGAATCACCTCCGGATGATCTCGTTTCTACTTTTGCGCCTGGATTAGAAGCAGCTTTTACATCCTGCAAAACTTACAGTGAGGTGCTTGAGACAACTAACGAGTTCTTTTTCGATTGGCTAAAGCCTGCTCAACATGAGTCTTTCTGGAATCAATTGAAGGCAGAAACGCAGATTCGTATTTTAGAAGCACTAATTTTTGTTCTACCGACTACACAATTGATAGCACTGGTCAGTGCTATCTAGAATTGATTCAGGCGCATTTCACCACGCCTAAAACCATGCAGTCTTCATTGTCTATTCCAATTGGAGAATGAAATGTCATCCACACGCCGCTACATGGCGATCGTACTTTACAAGTCGTCCTGTTCTGCACCGGACTATAAACCGTTGTATGAAGAATGTTGGACGATTATCGAAGCCAGCTCTGAGGAACATGCTCGACAGAAGGCGCACACTTACGCTCAACAAGCGCAACACAGCTATAAGAACCAATTTGGAGAGACGATTACTGTTGCATTCAAGCAGATTGTAGATGTCGCACCCCTGCTCAGTGATGTTATTGAGGATGGTGCTGAATTGTATGCTCGATTCTTTCGTAACCATCAGGCGTACTGCCGGTTCGAGCCGCTTCTAGGCGGAGAACCTCTCTAGTACTTCATCGGAGATTTCTAGGATTTCTATGCTTGCGTCTGCAACCAGAAATCAACGTCTTGCAACGAGGAAAATTCTAGCAGCGCGATCGCCAATTCAGTCAGTTGAGCAGTCGAAAGTTGCTGAATCTGAGCCTGCTTTTCCGCCGAAATCGCTCCAAATCGATGAGAAAGCTGTTGCAGTACCATCACTGCGCCTTGCTCCTGCATTGCCTCTTGATAAACTCGTGTATGCTTCAGTTCACCTAGTCCTAACATCGTCTCAATTTCCTCTCGGCTAAGTTTCGGGAACTTGTAGACAAACAGCGTCTCAATTAATTCTACATAGGCATTTTGAGTCTGTACATCCGTAAGCTCCTGCTGAATTCGGTTTAACAGGACTCGCCCTCGCTCCGGCGCGGCTTGATTTTTCATTCCGAGCAATTGCATGACTCCTAGCCCTAGAGAGCGATCGCCGCACTCCGGCGGCAGTTTGTCTAAATAAATGCGCTGTAGACGAGGATTATTTTCAAACTCTGAGTACTGTTTAGGAATGCGGGGATCAAAGCTTTTTTTCGTGAAAATTAGAACGGCTCGCCAATCGTTGCTGGGTTGATAGTCCTTCAAATACAGATAAATCTCCCCGAAGAAGCGGTAATAAATGTTTTCACCTTTTTTGTCTTTGTAGGCTTGGGTTTCAACAAAGAAAATCGGCAGGTCGGTGGCATAGATAGGCGGAATCAGGATACCGTCGATCGTGAATGCGGTCTGCTTCACTTCCTGTGAACCAAACCCATAAGTCGTGCCTCTAGGATTGTCGTCATTAATCAACTCAAACAGCGTATTGGGCGCAATTTGGAAGAGCCGATAAAAAATGGAATCTGTTTTCAATTGCTTCTTAGGGAGAATGAAAGGATAGTGTACAGCACGTCTGGCATCAAGACTCAGCCTCTAAACCCTGTAACGTTTTGCCAATATATTCACTCACAACTTTCTTCCCATTCCATCGATAAGCGTACCAGTAGGGGCCATGCAGTTTGCCGCTGGCGCATTTGCAGCCCTTTTTGCCGCATTTAATTTTTTCTAACTGGTATGTCACTCGCCCAGTTCTATGCTGGCTAACGATTTCTCGCCCTGGTTTAATAATGTTTTCTAGCTCAGCGATCGATTCATCTTCCAAAATTGCCGCCAACCAGTCGCGCAGCACTGTTAGCTTTGGCATAGGATGATTACCTGTTGCAATAATTATGTCAAGTACCCCGCACAACGATCTCTTCTGTTCCAGAGAAATATCAATCAACTCTGAGCAACAATTCACGGGAGCGGGTACGGGCGTAAATGAGTTGTCCACCGGAAAAAATGTCTTATGTAAAGTTGTTACCAACACTGCAATTATAACTTACATAAGAAAATGAAAACGCTGTTAAATCATGCCTTTAGCTGTTTTTAGGGTATTGTCAAATTAACCGATGACAGTAATACCCGCAGTACCGCTTCTACCGTTTGTTCAAATTCCAGGGCTTTGTTGAGAAATTTGCGACTAAGGACTTATTCCTTAGTAATATCAACAATCGCTCATCTATCTACTGCTTTGCGACAGGTTTTCTTCGTCGTGCCACCCTTTAACCTCTTATAAATCTGGTCTCTCACCAAATATTCATTCGCAATTTCTTTCTGCTGAACCTGCCGAGCAATCGATTTATCCACCAAGATCGGCTCTAACAACACCGCAATCACTTTCTGCTGAACATTCGATTTATCCACCTTTGGCTCTAACCACATCGGCACCAATTTTTCTCCCGACTTCAACCGAATCTGCCTATTCACCAACGCTCTCGGCTCAGTTCCATTGCTCAACTCCGCTACTAACTGCGCCGTCACTTGCGCCTCCTCTAGAATCGACTTATAAACCGTCATCGCCTGGTTGCCCGCGAGAATGTTCCGATTTCCTTTGTCAGTCGCATCTTGTCCCGTCACCAACACCCTACCCTCTAGATTCTGCGCTCTCAAAGCCTTAGTAAACGCGTTAATAACCGCATCCGCCAACTCATCATTTGCAGCATAAGCAATCTGAATATTGTTCTTCTGATCCGTCAGAATTTTCTCCATACTCGATTGCGCCTGCGCACTATTCCAGTTCGGCGTATATCGATCAAAAGCCAGATTAATCTCCTTGTTCTTAATCAACGGCTGCAATACTTTCCGCGCACCTTCTCTGTACTGCAACGCATTGTTATCCGTTTGCGATCCATTGATCATCACGAGATTCGCACCTGGCTTCAAGCCAAATGCACGTTCGTGAAACTGATTAACAATGTATTGTCCCTGTAGTTTGCCCACACACTCATTGTCAAACGAAACATAGAAAGCAGTGTCCGGGTCGTTAATCAAGCGATCATAGGCAATCACCGGAACCTGACTTGCTTTCGCTCGTTGCACAATCACTGAAGCTTTATCACCATCCTGCGGATCAACTATAAGAATACAAGCACCCTTCGTTAGTGCATTTTCTGCTTGGTCTTGTTGAGTGTCCGCATTGTTGTTTGCATCGACGAATGCAATCGTGACACCTGGAAGCGCTTGCTTGATTTCTCTTTTTAGAAAGGGCTGATCGTAATCCTTGTATCTTGTTGAAGAATCCGATTCTGGCAGCAAAACCCAAACATTCTTACATCCTTTCGTCGCAGCAAATTGTGTAGTGTTTGTACCTGTAGATGGATTACTTGCAGTATTCGTGCCAATGTTGGCATTATTTTGGTGACTGCAAGCAGCAATTACTAAAATAATAATTAGAGGGAAAAAACTACGAGCAAATCTAGCCATCGTCTTCATGTTCATCATGTCCTTGCAACAATTTCTTCAAACTGAAACTGATCAACGAGGTAGGTTAGAGTCTTTGCTAAATCTGCTTGCGACTCCGGAATTTGTTCAATCAGTTGCCTAATTGCCTCTGCATCTACGCGAAGTGCTGCTTGATGCAATTGTGTTCGCCAGATGGGTGACATCTGGTTCAGATGATCTACTTCAAGCATTTCAGAGGGTTTGAGAACCGAGGTTGCGTGAATCGACAGTGATCCTGGTTCTGCTGCATAGCGGTAGCGGACTCCTAAATGCTGTGCGATTGTTTCAAAAATAATTTCTGAGCGAAACGGCTTTCGCACGAAATCATCACATCCCGCCGCTAACGCCTGATGTCGGCTATCTTCAAAGGCGCTGCCTGTGATGGCAATGATGATCGGCGGGGCTTCATTGTTTTGCTGGGCACGAATCTGTTGTGCTGCCTGATAGCCATTTAATACAGGCATCCGCAGATCTAGGCAGATTAAGTGCGGCGACCAAGCTTTCCATTGCTCGATCGCGTCTTGTCCATCGATCGCCTCCTGCACCTCAAACCCAATCGGACGCAGCAACTCGACCAAGAGTCGGCGATTTTCGAGTTTGTCTTCCACAATCAAGACGCGGTAAGTGGGTTGCCCTGGTTCTAACCCAATGACTTGGCGTTGACTCGATCGAATCAAGATGCCATCGCCCTCGACTAACTGTGCCCCAATCGTGAAATGAAACGTCGATCCAACTCCGACTTGACTTTCAACCCAGATCTCTCCACTCAACAGTTGAACAAACCGACGGCTGATCGCTAAGCCGAGTCCGGTGCCGTCTTGTGCTTGCAGGGAAATGCCCTGATGGAATTGCTGAGTCGCTCCACTTTGGACAAAGGAGTCAAAGATGCGATCGCAGTCCTCTGGTGCAATGCCAACGCCAGTATCGGACACCGCGAAGTGAAAGGTGGCTGTGTCAGGTTGCCATTGTACGGAGAGAACGATCGCTCCAGTTTGGGTAAATTTAACAGCGTTGCCTAATAGATTGACCAATACTTGACGCAGCTTGCTTTCATCGGTGTGAATATACTGCGGTAAATCAGAAGATTGTTCCACTATCAGTTGCAGTCCTTTGGACTCTGCCTTAAATTGAAACATCTGCTGTAGGGTCCGAATGACGGCATAAAGATCAACGTCGGTTTCATTTAGCAGGATGCGACCTGCTTCAATTTTCGACATTTCTAGAACATCATTGATTAACATCAACAGGTGTTCTCCACTACGGCTAATGGTATCTAAATGTTGTTGCTGGTAAGCGGTAAGCGAATGTCCATAGCTCAGGAGTTGGGCAAATCCAAGAATGACATTCAACGGCGTTCGGAGTTCGTGGCTCATATTCGAGAGAAAAATGCTCTTGGCTTTATTTGCAGATTCAGCCGCTTCTTTAGCGCATTGCAGTTCTTCTTGAGCTTTTTTCTGCTCAGTGATATCTCTCATAATAATTAGCACTTCATTTCTTCCGCTGACAACGACTCGATTCTCCAAGTGTTGAACTTCCTGATCGTTGATTAACTGATGATCATAAACTTGTAGCTCGCCCGTTCGGAGTGCTTGCCGAATATAAATCATTCGTTGTTGTGCTAGTTCCGCAGGCAGTATTTCAAATATAGTTTTACCAACCACATCCTGTTCTGTATAGTTACTATAGGCTTTGAAATTGTTAGCTGGAATAAAATCTACATAAGTACCATCGGCAGTTAAGCGCATCATCAGATCTGGAATCGCACTAAGTAGCGTGCGAAATTTTGTTTCGCTTTGTCGCAATGCCTGTTCCGAACGCCTTAGTTTGAGAATAATCGATGCGGCGATTGCAATCACCCCAACCGGACACAAGACAGAAAACCAGAAGCGATAAGATTCAGCGGTTGTGAGCGCTTGTTGATAGGACTTATCGTAAGTTTTCACGATCTGATCACTGGTGGCTTTGGTGGGAATAATCAAAATGCCGTGAATGAGTGCTTCTCGGCGGCGCTGTCCTCGCAGAATCAGGCGGGCGTGTGCGATTACCTTTTTTAATTCTGGCTGATTGGATTGAGCGGCTTCTAGTTTTATAATCTGCTGCACTAGTTCAGCCGAGAAGTCTTGGTCGTCTCTTAATACATCTGACAGTAGAACGTTCTGGAGAAATAGATTTAGTAGATCAGCCAGGGATGGGGCGCTTGTTTCTCTTACTAATGTGCGAACCAAAATCGGCAAATACGACAGCGAATTCTGCAACACCGCATTTTGAGAATTGAACTGATTGAGCAGCGCTTCTTTGGCTTGCAACAGTTTTTGCTGACGGCACAGCTGTTGCTCTAATACTTTGCGTTCTATAGGAGAAACAAAACTGGGAATCTGTTGCAAGTCGGTTTGAACCTGCTTCAGTTTAGCCATTTCGCTCACGATCGGATCATAGAAGGAAAGCTGTCCTAATCGTGCTTCCAAAACGCTCTGATTCAATCGTGCATCAATCTCTTGTGATCGAAGTAAACTCGTGCTGTAGGAGCTATGATGAGTATTAAGTTCAACTGTATTATTATTCCATAACACGATCAACACGATCGCGAATCCGACCCATGCTAATACTATCCAGCGCAGCAATCGAGAAAAGTGCCCTCCTCGATTTGATCGTCCTGAGCGATCGTTCCGGTTGGAACCACCAACGCGAGTCATGATGCACTCCCTGGAGGTTCTCCGGTCAGCGTCTTGAGAAACAGAACAATCTGCTGAACGTCTTTTTCAGGCAGGGAATGACCGAGTTGATACTTCGCCATGACGGCGATCGCTTGGTCGAGCGTTTGAGCCGTGCCATCGTGAAAATAAGGTGGTGTGATCGCCACATTTCTGAGGCTCGGAACTCGAAACACAAATCGATCATTCTCGCTGCCCGTCACGTTGTAGTGCCCAGAGTCGGCAGGGGTAATCTTGCCGCGATCGACGAAATAATTATTGATCACCCCAAACTTCTGAAACAAATTGCCGCCTACATTCACGCCTTGGTGACAACTCACGCAACCGTATTTTTTAAACAATCGATAGCCCTCTTGTTCGTCAACCGTTAACGCCGTGTTGGTGCCGCGATAGCCCTCTTGTTCTTTAGGCTTTAACGCCTTGTTGTCGCCGCGCAAAAATTGATCAAAGCGAGAATTCGGCGTAATGAGCGATCGCTCGTAGACTGCGATCGCGTTAATCACATTGGGCATGGTAATTCTATCGGGATAAATGGCGTTAAACAGTCGAACGTAGTCGGGCGCTTGCTGAAGTTTCGTGATGACTTGCTCCGAAGAAATTCCCATCACGGTCTGAACCATCTCCTCGATCTGAACCTCTAGCGTCTCAAACCGTCCATCCCAACCGAACCGGAAATCATTGTAGGCAACATTAAAAACCGTCGGAGTGTTCACCTGCGTTTGCACCCCAGTTGCGCCAATGGATCGAGCTTGTCCATCCGCCCCTCCTTGATCTAGCCGATGGCAACTGAGGCAAGACACCCGATTATCGATAGAAAGGCGAGTGTCAGCAAAGAGTTTCTCGCCTAATTTCACTACTACTACTTTATTAGTATCCAGCGCATTACCCAGGGGAATCGGTTGAATTGGCTCATTTTGCCAAGTGGTAGGTGTGGAGTCTGCCGAAGTTGGCATCGCGTTCTGAGCAGGCTGTAACTGTTGCCACAACAGCGCAATTAAGATAGCAGTTCCAATCAGTCCAAACAAAACGATCCAGCGTCGAAGTCGTTGAAACAGTCGAGCGAGACGGTTAAATTGCATAGTACGCACCCTTTAGAGTTTTATGGAACGAGGATGCCGCATCGAAAGGGTATAATCATCAAAATAATATCTCAGGCTGAGTTATGAGCCGTGAATCCTCAACAAAGGGAGACATTCTCATCGTGGATGACAGCCCAGATAATTTACGGTTGTTATCATCGATACTGAATGAACGAGGCTACAAAGTTCGGAGTGTGCTCAATGGATCGGCAGCCTTGATGGGCGCACAAGCACAACCGCCGGATCTGATCTTGCTTGATGTCAATATGCTGGGTATGAATGGCTACGAAGTCTGCCGACTGCTTAAGGATAGTTTGCAGACGATCAATATTCCGGTAATTTTCATTAGTGCTTCCCGCGAAGTGATTGATAAAGTCAAAGCATTTTCAGTGGGGGGTGTGGATTATATCTGTAAACCGTTCCAGGTTGAAGAAGTCCTAGTTCGGATTGAAACACAACTGTCGATTTGCCGCCTTCAAGCAAAATTGCAACGAGCATTAGTTCAGGAGCGATCGCTAAACCAACAGATTGAAGCAATGGCAGCCATCGAGGAGCGCAATCGCATTGCCCGCGAGATTCACGACTCGCTAGGACACTCCCTGACGGCGCTAACCGTGCAACTACAAGCCTCTATCAGTATGATACAAACAGATCCCGCTCAGGCACAGGTTTTTCTAACTCAGGCGTACCAATTAAGCAAAACTGCAATGCAAGAAGTCCGCCAATCTGTCAAGGCACTGCGGGTCGATCAGCCGGCCCAACACTCTTTAGAAGCAACGATCATGGATTTAGCGGAAGGGTTTCGACAGGTTACAAGGATCACCCCGATCGTTCAGATTGAACTCAAGAAATCCGTTTCTCTATCTACATCGAGAACAATTCATCGGATTGTGCAAGAAGCCTTGACGAACGTCTCTAAACACGCCCAGGCAACTCAGATACAAATTGATTTGGTAACGGTTCGCCAAGCCAGTGGAGATTGCCTTTGCCTAACGCTCAAAGATAATGGCAGAGGGTTTGATTGCCACCAACATACCGCTGGATTTGGACTGCAAGGAATGCAAGAACGAGTGGCTGCTTTAGCGGGAGAATTTTACTTAACGACAGCACCCGGAGCAGGTTGCCAAATTGAGGTCAGATTTCCATTATCTTGAGGTGCTCTATGATTCGATTGTTGCTTGTCGATGATCAAGGTTTGATTTGCCAAGGGCTACAGGCAGTTCTGAATCAAGAACCCGATCTACAAGTGGTGAGTTCTGCGGGGAATGGAGAGGCTGCGATCGCTCAGGTTGCCGCCTTGCAGCCGGATATTGTGCTGATGGATATCCGAATGCCTGTGATGACAGGTATCGAAGCAACTCGATTAATTGTTGAGCAGTTTCCTAACACAAAAGTCTTAGTGTTGAGTACCTTCGATGACGATCACGATATCGCTCAAGCAATGCGAGCTGGAGCCAAAGGCTATTTGCTCAAAGATATGCCTCCTCCAGAACTGATCGAAGCGATTCGGCTCGTTTATCGGGGTTATTCTCAAATGGCTCCAGGATTAATGGAAAAGCTGCTGACCAATGTTCCATACAACGATTCGGATCAGCAGAACAGAACCGAGGCAGTGAAACAGCTACCGTCTAGAGAACGAGATGTATTGCGCTTAATCGGTCAAGGATGTAGAAACCGCGAAATTGCAGTTCAATTACATTTGGCAGAGGGCACAGTTAAAACGTATGTGTCGCATTTACTGAATCGTCTGACGCTGCGGAACCGATCGCAGCTTGCAATCTATGCGAACTCGATTAGCGCAAGCCTAACTGCGAAGGAACCGCCTCGATGCTGAGCGGTTAGAAGTCGCGATCGAACGGTCACGAAACCGTTGAGAAAGAAAATGCTTGCTTCCGAGAAATTCCTTTAGTCGGGTTTCTGTCTGTCTAGCGGGCATTGCTGTTTATGAAAGGCTAAGTAATCATACTCAGTCAATCAACGAATGTTAAACGGATTGACTTTACTTAGTTGAGTGGGGTCGAGACGTTCTTCAGATGTTTCTCATGAGATCAATCTCTACGATAAAGACAGTTAAGCAAAGCGCTTAGCTGCAACCAAACCTGATGAGAACTGGGATACATCATCAGATATTTTGTTCACAGTAGTCTAACTAAAGAGATAAATCATCATGACTTGTACATTGACCAAATCAAACATCTCATTAAAAACCGTCTCGTTGTGAGGTAAGGTCGCTAGATGGGCTGCCGTGGCTGCATCCGTAGTTGGAATCTCATCTGGTATGGTTATGCCAGCTCATGCAGTCAACCGTGCAAACTGCGAGTCTGACACCTTTAACATCGCTCAAGGACCGCGAGGCGACGAGGCCACAATGTGCTTCACTAACGCTGGCGAGGTTTTAGTTGGTATCGCTGACGTGCATCGATTGTATTCAGGAAACAACGCTGGCTATGTTGACACTAACAAGGGAACCTTCAGATTCGGAAAGCATCAGGTCGTTGACTTCAAGAACACGGTTGGCACAGTGAACATTTACGTCATCCATATCGACTGATGCTGTAGCGGCGGTCAGCACCCAGCCGTAATCTTCATCGGTCATGTCGACACACGCAATTATCTGCCCTGTAGCTCTAAGCCACAGGGCATGATCTGCAACCTAGGCTCCAAAAAGCCCACAAGGAATCAGTCGAGGGGAGAGTGTAGCTCAAGCAGAACTCATCAACGAAATCTTTGGAGTGAGTGCTTAAAACAATATGTTGCCTTCGGCACACGCGCAGCGTGTTCGAGACATCTCGTTTGTCGCTCAGAAGTTTTTGCGACACAACCACAGATATTTAGGAAGCTTACACCCAAATTCATCAATTATTGAAAAGGGAGATTTGCAGATGTTTAACTTTGCAAAAAAAGGTTTCTCATTACTTCAATCAGAACAACGTTTGAACGAAATGGCGGAAGGCATTGTGGAAGAAGTTGTTTGTCAACAAAGAGAATGGCGAGTGTATTTCTCTGCAACATATTGGTCTGCACGTTCGATAAAGCCCACTACGCTAATGCCTGGTGATTCTGTTCATGTTGTTGGACGCGACAACATTACGCTGCTAATCGAGCCAATTCCGGAGACTCCCAGCTAAAGTACTGTAACGCCACTTAGCAGATTACGCAGCTAAGATTTACTCCTGTAGTCCTGGTACTTTTTATGGATTTACAGCCTATAACCAGAGAGTTTGTTTACATCCTTGATTGTCTTTTAAACCGTCTTATGAGGGTTCTCTATGACCGCGCTATTTTTCCGCGCTGTTGCAAGTCTGATGGGTTTGTCGATCGCAGTTTTGGCTTCCAGTGACCGCGCCAATCCTGTTACTGGGATTTGTTCAAGCGATCTCGCGCCTCGAATTGATGCGATCGTCAATCGTCCTAATTTTGCGCGATCTCGCGTTGGAATATTGATTCAAACATTGAACACTCGCCAAACCTTGTACAGTCGCGATACCGATCGACTTTTCATTCCCGCTTCTAATGTCAAAATCCTAACAACCGTTGCAGCCCTCCGAACGCTCAGCCCGAATTATCGAATTCGCACCTCGGTCTATGGAACTCAATTGAGCGATGGCTGGAAAATCAGATTAGTTGGACGAGGCGATCCAAGTTTGAACAATCGACAGTTAAACGACCTAGCGCAACAGTTAAAGCGTCGTGGAATTAATCGAATCGCAGAGCTAATTGTCGAAGATAGCTATTTCGGGCGCGATTCGCTCAATCCAGTGTGGGAAGTGGGCGACATTCAAGACCCTTTTGCCGCTCCGGTTAGTAGTTTAATTTTCGACCAGAACCAAGTTGGATTCAAACTCGTGCCGCAAGCGATCGGACAACCGACGCGAGTCGAATGGGACGATTTGATCGAAGGACGCTTCTGGAGGGTTGACAATCAATCGCGAACCGTAGATGCAAAAACCGAGGACTCAACCCGAGTGAGGCGCAATCTGAGTCTGCCGATTTTGAACATTTCGGGACAACTGCCCATTAATTCTACGTTTCCTTACAGGGTGGCGATTGCGATTCCGAATCCAGACGAACGGTTTTTGCGGCGATTTGTGCGATCGCTAGCCGAAACGGGAATAACAATCAAGCGATCGCGCATCAGTGAGCAAGCAGATCAATCCGGTGGGATTGATCTTGCACGCATCGATTCTCCACCACTGAGTAAATTGGTTGAAGAAACAAATCAAAACAGCAATAATCTCTATGCGGAAGTTCTCTTAAGAACAATCGGAGTCCAGCATTCATCGAATCAAACCGTACTAGAACGTGGAATCGAAACGCTGGTGCGGGAACTCAACCGGATTGGAATTGATCAAACTGAGATTAAGTTATTAGACGGTTCAGGGATATCACGACAAGACTTGGCCACTCCTGCTGCAATTGTGAAAGTATTGAGCGCAATCATGCAGCAACCGGAAGGAAAATATTTTCGAGACTCCTTGCCGAGCGCAGGCATAAGCGGAACGTTACAAGACCGATTTAAGAACAGCCCAGCAAAAGGAATTACACGGGCAAAAACGGGAACGTTAACCGGAGTTTCCGCCCTTTCAGGATACATTGATCCCCAAAATTACGAATCGCTCACCTTCAGCATCCTGATTAATCAGTCTCCGGATATGACCGACGTGCGACAAAAGGCGATCGATGAAATTGTCGGATTATTAGCAAGCGTGCGATCGTGTCGCTAGTCTCAGTCCGTCGCGCTCAACGAACAGTCCGCTGTCATCACGAGGTCGTGAGTGCAAAGCAGATTAGTGACGAAGCTAAAATCAACTTTTGTTTTGTGTTTCGCTCAAACTCATCATTGTAGGAATCGCAATGTCTAACATCATTGAATTGTTCTCTAGTGTACATCCAGTACTGAAGCAAGGTGCTCAGGGAGAATGGGTTACCTTTCTTCAAGATAGCTTAAACGGTTGTGGTTGTAGTCCGTTAGATCTCGATGGTGACTTTGGGACTCAAACGCTATCAGTCGTAAATCAGTTTCAGCGGAAACAAGGTTTATCTGCAACTGGAGTGGTTGATGCTGCGACTTGGGAGGAGATCGCGACTCATCCAAAGCAATTTGGTTGGCAAGCACAATTGCTTAGCGAGGATATACGAACGGGCATAGCAGGAGCAGACACAATCAGCAATGTTACAGCCACCATGATTCAAAAAGCTTCTGAGTATCTAGCTGCTGCACCTCGATTCTGGGGACGTTATTTCCAAGCTGAGATAAGTGATGGGGAATATCTGCATCAGCAGGAAAACACGCTTTTACGTCAAGCTGGTATTCGAGTTGTGCCCATTTCGCGTTGGACAAATCGAGTGAATGGGTTCAGGGAAGACGGCACTGATGTCGGTCAAAAACAGGCAGGGGATTTGCTAGAAACGTTTGGTGAGAATTATCTAGCAAGTCAAGGAGATGGTTTTTATTTCTTCCTGGATGTAGAAGGAGTGGATGGTCAACCCTCGCTTTCACAAGAATTTTATTTAGGTTGGTCAGAAGCGGTAGCGAAAGCTAACAGCAAGGTGCAGCTGATGCCTTGCGTTTACTTGAACGGCGGCGATTGTACAACCTTGAGGAATTTATCAGCAGCGGTCAAGGCAGGAGCAGAATGTCATGGGCTATGGGTTGCAAATTATGGAAATAACAATCCTTGGCTTCAACCCTGGAGTACTGAAGCTGTAAGAGTGTCTCCTTCCACACCTTGCAAGGTTTTGATCCATCAGTATGCAAGTAATACTGAACATAATCCTTGTGACTTAAACCAAATCAATCCCTTTTTGGAACACCCCGAATTAGTGATCAAGCGACTGATTCTGCCACCGCAGAATTGATTGAATCCACTAGGAAGCAATAAAACTTGCCAACTCTATTTCTAGAGCTGGCAAGACAACGGCTTCTATTATGGCGATTCGAGAGTTACAGAGTTGAATATCAATGTAAGTAGGTAGTTTATGGAACCATTGACAACAACAGCGATCGTATCAGTTTTATTCTCTAAAGCTTTTGAGAAAAGCGGTGAAAAGCTAGGAGAAACCTTTTCCGCCAAGATTGGTCAGCTTCTGACCCTAATTCAAGAGAAGTTCAAAGCAGAGAGTATTGAAGGAAAACTCCAAAAAGTCCAAGAAGAGCCTTCCGAAAAGAATAAAAGTAGATTTGAACAAGAGCTAACAACGCAAATGGGAGATGATGAGGTATTTGCTAAAAAGCTGAAAGCACTGATAGATGAGATTAAGTCGAATAATCAAGTGAACCAGATATTCTTCAGAAGCGTTAGTGTCAAAGGCAATGCTGAAATTGGCAGTATAGAACAAACAACCACGCAAGGTAGGTCGGTTACACAGGAAGCCATCACTCAGGTTGATGTTGGTGGCACTTTGAAGATTGGCAATATGAATCAAAAGAGCTAATACCATTATCATGAGTGATCCATTCAATGAACAAACTGCTGTTACAGGTGTTAATATTGGTGGAAACGCTGAGATAAATGTTAACCAGAACATCAACCAATATTCACACCTAACTCAAGAAGAACTGACGGAGATCCATTTTCGGAAGAAATTGCTCACCAGAGTTAAGGACGATTGGTTATATATGCTACAACAACCATTGTCTGAAGCGACAATTAAGCTTGAACTAAAAACGCGGTTTGATCTAGTAAAGAATCCATTTGGTGATGAACAAGACAAGATTGATAGACCAAACACAACTACAAACATCAAGGACATTTTCAGTCAATGGCACGATGGGCAGCGCCTATTAATTTTAGGAGTTCCTGGAGCAGGTAAAACAATAACGCTGTTGCAACTAGCAGAAAAATTCTATAACGCGATCATTGAGGATGCTGACAAAAACGTTCTGGAAAAGCCGATTCCAGTACTGTTTCATTTATCCTCATGGAAATTTGGGCAGTCCATCGGAGAGTGGATAGTTCAAGAACTGTCTAATAAGTACGGTTTTTCTAAACAAGCAGAAAGTTGGGTTAGAGATCGAAGGCTACTCTTATTGTTGGATGGTTTTGATCAGGTGGAGGCTGAGCATCAGCAAAATTGTGCTGAAGAAATTAATAAGTTTGGAGCAAGCGATATCGTAGTGTGTAGCCGAAGAAAACCATATATGGTTCTTTCTAAGGATACTCGTTTGAATATTGGTCATGCTGTCTGCATTGAACCTTTAACATCTATTCAAATTAGTAAGTACTTAGAAACATCAAATAAGCTAAACGTTAAGCAAGTACTTGTCGAAGACAAATATCTGAGAGAGATGGCTGAAACTCCTTTTTGGCTCAGAATACTAACTGATGTAGATGAACACTTACCTAGAAAAGGTTCATCGAAGGAGCGCAAAGAGAAATTATTTAATGAATATATTAAAACAAGATTTGATAGAGTTGATAAATTGAAATATGATAAGACAAAGACAATTAAGTGGCTGTCTTGGCTGGCATCTAAGTCTAAATCAGTTTTCCTGATTGAGGAGATTCAGCCCTCATGGTTAACAAAAAACCAGAAGAAGCTTTATTTAGGAACAATTCTATCTATTGGGTTACTTTTAGGGCTTATAAGTGGAATCCCTTATGGAGTCGTCATCAATTTCTATATCTCATACTCTTTAGCATTATCAGAAGGCTCGCTTAAAAATGGAATAATTTTAGGAATTGTTGCTGGAGTTATTCTTGGAACTGCTGTCCCATACTCTTTGAGGTTACACAAACTCCCGATAAAAACACATAAAGAAGTGTTTTTATCTTGGAGAGAAGCCCAAAATACTGTTAAAAATCACATAGGAACAAGCATAAGAGAAGCAGTAGGAATAGGAGGCTTAGTATTCTTGTTTTGCTTCTTAGTTCTTTCTAAATTTTGCCCTCAACATATCAGCCCGCTGATGGGGTTAATCTTTGCTGTTTTTTTTGGATTAGTTACGCTGATATCGCGATTATTAAGTAATAGCTTAGTCGAAAGAAAGGACGTGAAAACGTTAAAGCCAAACCAAGGTATCTTTGAATCAAAGAAGACCGCTTGTATAGTTGCAAAAATAACTTCGCTAATTTTAGCAACAATTAATACGCTATGGATTCTAGTTTTTCACCGCAATCCTCTTGATAAATTACCCGTTACAGTTATGCTCGGACTATGCAGCGCAGCAATTACAGGAATAGTTGTCGCGTGTATACATGATAGCGGTAGAGCTTGCCAACAACATCTCGCTTTACGAATCGTTCTTTATCTAACTGGCAATATTCCCTGGGATTACGAAGATTTTCTTAACTACGTTAGTGAATCCAACAAACTTAATTTTTTGAATAGAGTCGGTGGTAGCTATCAATTTCAGGGTCTATTTAAACAATATCTCGCATCTCTGAGGCGCAATCAGAAGAACGGGTAGGCTCTCTCAGCACCCGTCCTCGCCATGTCCAACCCCAGCCTGTCTCAGTTTTAACAACTGAAACAACAGCCATACTTGCCACTAATAATCCACCTAAGCTATGTAGCCACCAGTATCTTGGAGGGCTGTGCAATGCTTCTGTTACTAGTGTCCGCAACTTATATTGAAGAACTATCGCTATTAAAGCTATTCCAAGGGAGAGCCAGTCAATCGATTCTAAGCCAACATCAATACTTCTTTTAAGGATAATCATTAGCCCCAACCAGGGAACAGAGTAGATAATTAGCATTACCATAACTAGTACTACAGTTGTAGATTTGGATTCGCTACAATAGAGGCAGAACAAGCATTTCAAG
>CAXTDB010000004.1:0-12321 GCA_964242045.1 uncultured Leptolyngbya sp.
TGCTTAAGAAATCAAAAGAATTCTTGATTCTGCGTGATAGTGATCGCGATCGATTAGATTCAGTTTTGCGTTCCATAGATTCGCTCTTATTCGAGTAGATTGGCATGGCAGTTTTACACGGTGGGTGGTTCTCTCAAACAGTCGAGTCTCAGGATGTCGGCTTCTTTTTGTGGGGAGAGATGTGGCGCAGATTGGAACAAATGCCAATCGCTGCGGGCATTCCAACGCATCCTTATGCAATGAATCAAGCGGAACTATTGGCATTTTTAGAACCGTTGGGGTTTAAGCTGCCAGAACCGAAAGTTGAAACTCCGAAACGGGGACGCAAGAGCGCACCGAGTTTGGAGAACTGGACGACGCGAGTGTTGGCTTTACCGATCGACGCAGAAGCGCCGCAGCTTTCGGCAACTCCGATCGCGGAATGGGTGCTGTATCCGTGGAAAGTAGAAGGATTGTGGCTCACTCCAGTTCAAGCGTTTGAATTTCTCAATTCCTTGCCGCTGGGCGCTTTGGGCGATGACTCATTTTTGGGTGGGGATTTGCGCTTCTGGTCGCATGGAGCGCGTTGGGCATTGGATCTGTTGGCTCGATCGAAGTTTTTACCTGATTTAACCCATTGGGAAGCGTTGCTCGATAGTTCAACCGATCAGACAAGATTGCGCCACTTTGTTCGTCAAATGCCTTCGGTTTGTCGTTTGTACCAGAACAGTGAAGCATTGGCGATCGATCTTCCCGTTGAACCTCAAGATTTACTCCGAGATTTTCTTAATCAATTAATCGATGCTCAAGTTCGCAAATCGGTTACGACAACGCGGACGACATCGCTTTTACAAACTTGGATACAAGGACTCGGCACAAAAGCATCAACGCTAAGCGAAACAGACTCGAAAACGCTATCGATCGCTTTAGAGAATTGGAAAGCACCATTACAAAAAGATCAAGAGCAATTTCGAGCGTGCTTGAAACTGATTCCGCCTGCCGAAAGTTATCAAAGCTGGAAAATCGAATATCTGCTGCAAGCGATCGACGATCCAGAGTTTACCGTTAGCGCTCCGATGATTTGGCGCAATGCCGTGGAGCAATTAAATCACGAGGGGCGGATTATCGATCGACCTCAAGAAACGCTTTTAATGGGATTGGGGCTTGCATCCCGCCTTTATCCTTTAATCGAACCGAGTTTGCAAGAAGCCCGTCCGCAAGCGTGCTTACTCGATCCGAAGCAAGCTTACGAATTCATCATGAATACGGTTTGGCGATTGCAAGATAGCGGAATTGGGGTAATTCTGCCTCCGAGTTTGGCGAATCGGGGTGGACTTGCAAATCGGTTGGGACTGCGAATCAAAGCTTCAACTCCCACGAAACAAAAGAAAGGCAAGCTGGGATTACAGAGTTTGTTGAACTTTGAATGGGAATTGTCGATCGGCGGTCAGACTCTGAGTAAAAAAGAGTTCGATCGCTTAGTCGCGCAGAATTCGCCCTTAGTTGAAATCAACGGCGAATGGGTGGAACTGCGATCGCAAGATATTCGATCGGCTCAGTCTTTCTTTGCAGCCCGAAAAGATCAAACGACGTTATCGCTGGAAGATGCGCTGCGGATTAGTACCGGGGATACGCAAACGATCGAGAAGCTTCCAGTTGTCAGTTTTGAAGCATCGGGCGCACTGCAAGAGTTAGTCACCACACTAACGGGAACCGGAGCACCAGAAGAAATTGCAACACCAAAAGCGTTTCAGGGTGAATTAAGACCTTATCAATTACGTGGTGTTTCATGGTTAGCGTTTTTGGAAAAATGGGGATTAGGGGCTTGTTTGGCGGACGATATGGGATTAGGAAAATCGCCGCAGTTTCTTGCATTCTTGATGTATTTAAAAGAACAAAAACTTTTAGAGAAAGCGACGCTTCTAATTTGTCCAACTTCAGTATTGGGCAACTGGGAACGGGAGATTAAGAAGTTTACGCCGACGTTGAAAACACTGGTTCATCACGGTGACAAACGACTACAAGGAAAGGCGTTTCAAACGGCGATCGTTGATCGTGATTTAGTCCTGACAAGTTATCCTCTCGTTCAGCGCGATGTCAAAACGCTAACCGCAGTTGATTGGCAAGGGGTTGCATTAGATGAAGCACAAAATATCAAAAACTCAGATGCAAAACAGTCTCAAGCGGTTCGAGAACTAGAAGCCGGATTTAAGGTCGCTCTGACGGGAACGCCTGTCGAAAATCGTCTAACCGAACTTTGGTCGATTCTCGATTTTCTCAATCCGGGTTATTTAGGTCAAAGAAACTTCTTTCAGCGGCGATTTGCAATTCCGATCGAGCGTTACGGCGACACGACTTCGCTGCAAACTTTGCGATCGCTGACTCAACCGTTCATTCTGCGCCGATTGAAAACTGATCGCTCTATCATTCAAGACTTACCCGAAAAACAGGAGATGCCTGTTTACTGTGGATTGTCCGCTGAGCAAGCCGCATTGTATCAAGCCACTGTGGATCAATCGCTTGCCGAAATCGAAGCCGCAGACGGAATTCAGCGCAAAGGAATTATTCTTGCACTGCTCACCAAACTCAAACAGATCTGCAATCATCCCGCCTTGTTTAACAAAGAAGAAAGCATCGCATCCACTCGATCGGTCAAATTACAGCGACTCGAAGAAATGCTCGAAGAAGCGGTTTCCGAAGGCGATCGCGCTTTAATTTTCACTCAGTTTGCAGAATGGGGAAAGCTGCTTAAACCGCATCTAGAACAGCAACTAGGACGGGAAACTCTATTCCTATACGGCAGCACCCCAAAGAAACAGCGAGAAGAAATGATCGATCGCTTTCAAAACGATCCGCAAGCGCCGCGAATCTTTATTCTGTCGCTCAAAGCGGGCGGTGTTGGGTTAAATCTGACTCGTGCAAATCATGTCTTTCACTACGATCGCTGGTGGAATCCAGCAGTTGAAAACCAAGCTACCGATCGCGTCTTTCGTATCGGTCAAACGCGCAATGTTCAAGTCCACAAATTCGTTTGCACTGGAACGCTAGAAGAACGCATTCACGACATGATCGAAAGTAAAAAAGCGTTAGCAGAACAAGTCGTCGGCACAGGTGAAAACTGGCTAACTGAATTAAATACGGATCAACTTCGAGATTTACTCTTGCTCGACCGTAGTGCAGTGATTGAGGATTAAACTCATGAGTGATTCATACGGACAACCGAATCGTGAATGGTGGGTACAACAGTGGATCGATGTTTTAGAACGCATCGGATTTACACAACGGTTAGCGCGCGCGCGCAACTATGCACGCCAAGGAAACGTGCTTAGCATCGAATTCAAAGGCGCAGAAGTTACCGCAATGGTGCAAGGAACTGCACCGGAACCGTATGAAGTTTCATTTTCGCTCGATCGCTTTACTGATGAGCAATGGAACTACGTGATCGAATCGATGGCAGAACGCGCGATCTTTTCTGCCAAACTCCTCGCTGGAGAAATGCCGCAAAATATTCAAGATGTCTTCACGGCAAACGGACTCAGCCTGTTTCCTTTCGACAAATCAAGTATTCATAGTCGCTGTTCTTGTCCCGATCCGGCGAATCCTTGTAAGCACATCGGAGCCGTTTACTATCTGTTGGGCGATCGCTTCGGGGAAGATCCGTTCGTTTTATTTCAACTGCGCGGACGCAGCAAAGACGAAATCATCAATGCGCTGCGTCACATTCGCAGTTCAGGACAAGACGCGATCGAGTCGAATCGGGCGAAAGCTTCGCTGCACGGGTGCGTGTTCGTTCGTCCTGCCACTCCGCTCAATCCCGATCAGTTTTGGCACTATATTGAGCAGCTTGAGCCTTCTCTCATCGTCATTACACCGCCGCCGAGCAGCGAAACGGTGCTAGATGTCCTAGGTGCAATTCCAATCAAAGTCGAACCCCCTGCAAATCAAGCTGCAATGGAAACCCTGAAATTGATTTATCAAACAGTTAGCATGAGCGCGGTACAAGCGGCAATGGCGAGCAGTTCATAAGAAGTTTCTATGGTCGTAAAAGATTGAAATTTTTGATTTAAAGTCTTGAATAAATTTAACGATTCAAATTAGAAAAAACCCAATTTTGTGAAATTCAAGAAACAAGATAATCACGAATCTATCAGCTTAATCAACATAAATTGTATGTTTAGCTTGAAACTTCTGAGCGTTGATGCAGTTTATACCTTACTATTGAATTATACCTCACCATCAAAAATTTCTAAGCGAGTCGCTCGATCGCCAAGAATATCCAATCCAAAATGCTGTTACGCTTGACAGATGCTCTTTTCCGTATTTTCTTTCAAGATGTGAAGCGGTGATGGAGTAATCTCCGTATCCGCACGACTTGTTTGAGAATTCAACCCAGATTTCACGAAACCCAGTAGAGAAAAATATCAGGAATGGTAATTAAAAGGGTAGAAATCTCTTGCCTCTGGATAGATTATGATACAGCAAAATATTTTAACTGAGTCTCTTAAGAACTTAGATGTCAATCAATTTAATTGAATTTTTTGGTATAAGTCGGGATACCGTACTTCCTCCAGTTTTGACTACACGAAGTAGCCGTTCAGCTTCCTTCGGTGGCCTTTCCAGTAATGGAACTGACACCTCCGGAAACAGCGCACTCCAACTGAGAATGTAATTTGGTTGACAACAATACTGCCATTGCGGATGCTGCATTCCTGCCGCAGATTCCAAATCCCAACTGGAGCATTCGGATTCGTCTGGCAGCGATCGCACTTTAAGCGCGTGGGAATCGAGAGCCGAAATTGCTCAGACTCTCGATTCCCTGCCAAAACTGTCCCCGCAAAGCCGTAGACTGGAGAATGCAAATTTAATCTGTTTAAAGCTGAGAGACCGTGCGAAAAATTATCATTGCTGGCAATTGGAAAATGTTTAAAACCCAAGCGGAAACGATGGAGTTTTTGCAGGGGTTTATGCCTCAGTTAGAGGACACACCAGACGATCGAGAAATTTTGCTGTGTGTGCCGTTTACTGATTTAGCAGTGCTGTCGAAGAATTTGCACGGTAGTCGCATTCAGGTCGGGGCACAGAATGTTCACTGGGCAGAGTCTGGAGCATTCACAGGCGAGATTTCAGCCCCGATGCTGCTGGAATTGAGTGTTCGCTATGTGGTAGTGGGACACAGTGAACGCAGACAGTTTTTTGGGGAGACGAATGAAACGGTGAATCTGCGCCTGAAAGCGGCTCAGAAAGGTGGATTAAAGCCGATTCTTTGTGTGGGGGAAAGCAAGCAGCAGCGGGATGCAGGTGAAACTGAAGCAGTGATTTTCGAGCAGTTGGAAAAAGGTTTGGCTGGAGTCGATCAAGACAATTTAGTCATTGCTTATGAGCCGATTTGGGCGATCGGAACCGGGGACACTTGTGAATCGATCGAAGCAAATCGCGTGATCGGATTGATTCGCAGCAAGTTAAGCAATCCGAATGTCACGATTCAGTACGGTGGATCAGTGAAGCCGGAAAATGTCGATGAAATCATGGCGCAACCAGAAATCGATGGGGCATTAGTCGGCGGCGCGAGTCTTGATCCAAAAGGATTTGCCCGAATTGTTAATTTTCAATAGGCTACGAAGGTTTCAGTCGGGACGGTCTTCTGTAAACTGCTCGATCGATTCGACAATTCCTTCAGAGTAAGGTTCTAAAACGGTTGCAGCGACTTGTAGATCTGCTAATGCTTGACTAAACTCCTCAGAGTTTGGATCAGAGGAGTCTAGTGTCCCGATCGCAGCAATCGCTTTTTCGAGTTGCGGGCGGTATTCTGCCATGTGGCGCTTTAAGCTGATAAACGATCGCTGAAAACTCATAAATTATACAAAGCGTGTGAGTTGAACTCGGTAGCGGTCTTTTTTCGTCACCATTACTTCTCCGACTTCAACTCGCCCTTTGCCGCGAATTGCAATCAAATCACCAGATTTTACAGAATAGCTGGTAGAAGTTGTTTCTTTCCAATTGACGCGCACATCGCCTGCTGAAATCAAATCTGCCATTTTGCTGCGCGACATCCCAAAGCCCGCAGACGCGATCGCATCTAATCGCATCGATGCTTCAACGGTGGTTAATTCTTTCTTCTTTGGCTCACGGATTTTCAACTCTTCAAATGGAATCGGCTCCACTTTCACTGGAACCGATCGCACTTGTTTCAGCGAGGTTTGCAGAAATTCAACGAGTTCGGGAATGACGATCGCTTGTGCGCCCCGCTCTCCTAAAACAATAATGTCGCCTACTTTTTCCCGCACAATTCCCGTACCGAGCAGCGCTCCCAAAAAATCGCGATGCGTTGCCGAATCGAAGAGGAAATTTCCGGCAATATCTAAGGCAGCGAGTTCGACTTGAGCCGGATCAAGCGGAATTTCTGAGCGAGCGATCGCGACTCGTTGCCGTTCTGCTTGCGGATAGCCACCCCAAGCGATCAGTTGAACTTCGGTGAGACGGGCAAACGATCGCACGACTTCTGCCAACTCTGGCGGCGAGAGAAAGTCGCTGATCACCACTTCCCACGTTTTGATCGCTTGTTCTGCTTGATCAATCACACGCGCGATCGTCTCTCGATTTTCTACGCCTTTGAGCAGGTCTTCCCTTGGTAACATAACAATTAGAGATGAAAAACTATATTTTATCGAATCTACAGCATGACCCAAACGAAACGCCGATTTACCAGCATTGAGGAATATTTAGATTACGACGACGGGACGAACACTCGTTACGAATTGGTGAATGGAGAATTAATTGAATTGCCTACTGAGAGTCCACAGAATCTTTTAATCACCGCATTTCTCCTGGTTCAATTCGCTCAGATTGGAATCCCGATCTATCGTCTTGGCATCAAACATCAGATTGCTGTCAGTTCCACGGAAGTAACCGCCCGTGAACCTGACTTCATAGTGCATTCTGAGGTTTCTGCCCGCGTGATGCTTCAGCAAACTCAAGCCTTGCTGAGTCAAACTGCGCCTGCTCCATTGTTGGTTGTCGAAGTTGTCTCTCCAGGAAAGCCGGGAACTGAGAACTATAATCGAGATTACGTTGAGAAACGTCGAGAGTATGCAGAACGCGGCATTTCTGAATATTGGCTGATCGATCCGGACAGAGAAGTTGTGATCGTACTTCAGCTAGAGGCACAAGCGTATGTTGAAGTTGGACAGTTTAAGAACAGCAATTTAGTCATTTCTCCTACGTTTTCTGAATTGCGATTGACGGCTGAAGAAGTTTTGAGGGCTGGGAGATGAGTTATTTAGTGGCAGTATTGGGCGATCGTATTCAAGCAGAAGAAGCGTATTCGGCATTGGAAAGAGAAGGCTTGCCGATGGATAAGATCTCGATTTTGGGACGAGGCTATAAAAGCGCAGACGAGTACGGCTTGATTGATCCGAATGAAACCGCTAGAAAACAGGTGCGCTTGATGGCATCGTGGCTGGTTCCGTTTGGTTTTATTGGTGGAGCAGCGTTTAATGTGATTACCGGGTTGGATACGTTCGCGTGGGCGGGTGAGATTGGCAGCCCGCTAATTGCCGGGGTTTTGGGAGGATTGTCGGGATTGTTGGGCAGTGTGTTTGTCGGCGGCGGTGTAGGATTGGTGATCGGGGGCGGAGATGCGCTGCCGTATCGCAATCGGTTAAATGCTGGAAAGTATCTGATTGTGGTGAATGGTTCAGATACATTAATTCGGCAGGCAACTCGGAGCTTGAGAGCATTTGATCCTGAAAGCTTGCAAGGATATGCGGAACCGGGAACCGTGACTTAAGAAAGACAGATAGGAATCTCGATCGTGAATTCCGTTCCTGCTCCAATCTCAGAGGTGCAGGACAAGGAACCGTGGTGCTGTCCCACTACGATTTGATACGCGATCGACAATCCGAGTCCAGTTCCTTGTCCGATCGGTTTGTTTGTGAAAAAGGGATCAAAAATCTTTGACATTATGGTTTCTGGAATGCCTTGACCGTTATCGCGAATTTTCACAACCACCGCAGAATCTGTAGCTTTCGTGGCAATCCAAATCAGCAAGGGTCGATCTCTCACTATTTCAAGCGCATCGATCGCATTACTAAGCAAATTGAGAAACACTTGATTGAGTTGTCCCGCGTAGCATTCAATCTTCGGCAGATTGCCAAAGTTTTTCACAATCTTGATCGCGCGTCGTTTGCTCGTATGTTTGAGCCGATGCTGCAATAACAGTAATGTGTTTTCTAACCCTTCATGCAAATCAACAGTTTTGAGTTGGGCTTCATCTAAACGCGAGAAATTTCGCAGGCTTAACACGATCGACTGAATTCGTTCTGCTCCTTCTTGCATTGATATGAGTAGCCTCGGCAAATCAAGTGCAACGAATTCGAGATCACACTCTTCAATGTATGTTTGAATTTCATCGATCGCGTCCGGATAATGCTGCTGATAAAGTTCAAATAGTTCTAGAAGAGCATCCACGTAATGGTTTGCGTGAGTTAAGTTACCAGAGATAAACGTCACCGGATTGTTAATTTCATGAGCAATTCCAGCTACCATCTGACCTAAGCTCGACATCTTTTCTGACTGTAGCATTTGAGCCTGCGCTCTCTGTAGATTTGAGAGCGCATCTGATAGCTTTTCGGTGCGTTCATCAACTCGCACCTCAAGTTCTGCATTTGTCTGCTCAAGGGCGATAAACGATGCTCGCAGTTGCCCGACCATACTGTTGAACGATCGAGCTAACGCGGCTAACTCTTCGATTCGAGAAAGCTGCACCGTTTGGTTTAAATCGCCTTGTGCGATCGCTGAAGATGCGATGTTGAGGCGATTAATTGTCTCAGCAATCCAGCGCGCAGTTAGCAACCCTAAACCCGTAGTAATAATCAGTGCGATCGCACAAAGTAAAACAGTCGATTGAGCATTGCGATTAATCTGCTCTGTAAAATCAGCTTCTGGCATTGCAATCACGACTAGCCAATCGAGTCCATACTGATCGCGCCAAGGATTGACTTGAACAAAAGTAGTCTTATCTTTGATCGATGCTTTGATCCATTTTGATTCATGAATTTGATTCAAATCACCGAATTCTTTGATTAAGTACTGTGTTGCTTCTTTGGTGATTTGATCGTGACTTTCTGAGCCTTTGATCCGATTCGGTTTGTTGTTGTGAACTGTGTAAGTCTTTTCACGGCTAGAATCTCCGACCAATAACCCATCTCGTTCTAAGATAAATACCGCTGCCGAAGGACTAGGACGCAGTTGGCTGAGAAAATCGTTGATGCGATCGAGCAAATAATCAACTCCCACGACTCCGATAATTTGTTGTTGGTCGTTAAACACTGGGTAGCTTGCTGAAATCGACATTACCTTATCATCGTCCCAGAAATAAATGCGTGTCCAAAGCGGTTTCTTAGCCGCGATCGCGTCGGTGTACCACACCTCTTGGCGCGGCTCATAGGGAACTTTAATCGTCTGATTCGTCGGTTTGCCTTGCTCGATGTTGTAGCGGTAGTATGAACCCAAGTGAGGAGGTTCTATGATGTCCATCTGCAAATTGTTGCGATTGTCGCGGTTAATTCCAATAAACTTACCGTCTTGATCGGCAAAATTGATAAAGGCAAAATCCGGATAAACGCGCATCTGCTCCCATAAATAATGTCCTAACGTCCGCAGATCCCTTGATAAAATTCCGCTTTCAAGGCTGTGAGCAGCAATCTGATTTACTTTCTGCGGTTGTACTAAATAGCTACTTAAATGTTGCTTAACTCGTTCACTAGATTCGTTTCCAAGTTGATTTACCAACTGTTCGATCGCAATTTGCCCGTGTCGCAGCGACCAATATCCGGTGAGTCCCACGGCAATAAAAATTTGTGTGACAAATGGAACGACGAGAACAGCGCTCAGCGATATTTTTGGTAATCTGCGAAGGAGTTTCACGAGTTTAACGCGGCAACGATTCGTGATTAGAATGCCCTAGACCAAAGAAAAATCGATTGAGAGGCGGGAGAAATGCGGGCAGCATGGTACGAGCAAGTTGGAGCAGCAAAAACCGTTTTGACGATCGCAGAATTTGAACCTCCAGAACTTGCTCCCGGACAAGTGCGCGTCAAAGTGTTTGCATCTGGCATCAATCCATCTGACGTAAAGCAGCGAAGCGGCTGGAATGGCTTAACTATGCGATTTCCGCGCGTGATTCCGCACAACGACGGAGCGGGTGTGATTGTCGAAGTGGGTGAAGAAGTCAGCCCGGATCGCATCGGTGAACGAGTTTGGATCTACGAAGCGACGCTATCGAAAGGACTGGGAACCGCAGCGGAATTGGTTGCGGTATCGAGTGAGAATGCGATCATACTGCCCGAATCGACTTCGTTTGCAGAAGGGGCTTGTCTCGGTGTTCCAGCAATGACAGCGCATCATTGTGTATTCAAAGATGGAACGGTTGCAGGACAAACGATTTTAGTGACAGGTGGAGCCGGAGCGGTTGGAGCTTGTGCAATCCAACTCGCAAAATGGGGAAACGCTACGGTGATTACAACTGTAAGTTCTGACAAGAAAGCGGAGATTGCAAAATCGACTGGTGCAGATCATGTTATTAACTATAAAACTGAAAACGTAAGCGCGATCGTCAAACAAATCACGAATGGCAACGGAGTCGATCGCGTGATCGAGGTCGATTTTGCAGCGAATTTGGAAACGAATTTGAGAATCTTAAAACGCAATGGTGCGATCGCAACTTACGCAACAGATTCGCAGACTTCACCCCAAGTTCCAATTTATTCGCTGATCTACAAAAATCTCACAGTGCATTATGTTTTAGTTTACGCGATGTCAAAATCTGCCCATGAACAAGCTGCTAAAGATATTACAACTTGTCTTCAAGCGGGGGTTTTGAAACATCAAATTGCGGAACGGTTTCCGCTCGATCGCATTGCTGAAGCCCATGAACTAATGGAAAGTGGAACCGCGATCGGTAATATCATTGTCGAATTAATACCAGACCGTTCATCGTGTGGTTAGTAATTGAAACTTGCTCAAAATAGCGATGCTCTGATGAAACTCAAGATGTGATTGCAATCCGTCAGAAAGAACGCGAACAAGACGAATAGCAATAAAAAATCGGGGCAGTCTGCACTACCCCGATCGCACATTAACCAATCTCAAAATTACAGTTGCGGAACATAGCGTTCTTTCTCAGGAACCACCGTGTATTCTGCAACGATTTGACGGAACTCATCCCCATCAATCGTTTCTTTCTCAACCAACAAATCGACTAAGCGATCGATGACTTCGCGATTTTCCCGAATGATACGGCGAGTATCTTCTAAGCAATGTTCAACAATCGATCGCACTTGAGCATCGATTCGAGACGCAATCTCTTCGGAATACTCCGATCGTGTCATCCAACCGCCACCCAAAAACACTTCGCCTTGTTGACTTTCAAGCGACAGCGGGCCTAAATCCGACATGCCATATCGAGTCACCATTTGGCGTGCCATGCTGGTCACTTGCTGAATGTCACCGCCTGCACCCGTTGTCACTTCAGCATCGCCGAAAATCACTTCTTCGGCGGCACGTCCACCCAACGCCCCTTTGATGCGAGCAAGGATTTGCGATCGCGAAATCAATCCTTGATCTTCACTCGGCATAAACCAAGTTAAACCACGAGCTTGACCGCGAGGAACCAAGGTGACTTTCTGCACCGGATCGTGTTCTTTTACAAGGGTTCCAACGATCGCATGTCCGATTTCGTGATACGCAATCAAACGCTTGCTCTTACTATCAGTAAGCGGTGTGCCTTCCATTCCGGCAACCACACGATCGACCGCATCATCGATTTCTAGCATCGTGATCGCCTCTTTGCGACGGCGTGCAGTCAGGATTGCAGCTTCGTTCAGTAAGTTCGCTAAGTCTGCACCAGAGAAACCTGGAGTTCGACGGGCGATCGCTTCGAGTGAAACTTCGTCCGAAATTTTCTTGTCGCGAGCGTGGACGTTGAGAACTTCAAGCCGACCTTTGATATCAGGGACATCGACGGTGACTTGTCGATCGAACCGTCCGGGACGCAATAAAGCAGAGTCTAGAACATCTGGTCTGTTTGTTGCAGCAATGATGATGATTCCGGTGTTGCCTTCAAAACCATCCATCTCGGTTAAGAGTTGGTTCAGGGTTTGTTCGCGTTCATCGTTACCGCCACCGATACCTGCACCCCGTTGACGACCAACGGCATCAATTTCATCAATGAAGATGATACAAGGTGCGTTTTCTTTCGCTTTCTTGAACAAGTCGCGAACGCGGGAAGCGCCGACCCCCACAAACATTTCGACAAATTCAGAACCCGAAATCGAGAAGAACGGG
>CAXTDB010000004.1:12331-17418 GCA_964242045.1 uncultured Leptolyngbya sp.
TCCTGCTTCTCCAGCGATCGCTTTTGCTAACAGCGTTTTACCTGTTCCAGGAGGTCCCACAAGCAGAACACCCTTCGGAATCTTTGCGCCGACTGCGGTGAAGCGTTCGGGCTTTTTCAAGAACGTGACGACTTCTTGCAGTTCTTCTTTTGCTTCTTCGATGCCAGCGACATCATCGAACAAAACGCCTGTTTTGGCTTCCATTTGGAATCGAGCTTTGGACTTGCCGAAGTTCATTGCTTGTCCAGGACCGCCCGGAACATTGCCCGATCGACGGAACAAAAAGAACAATCCACCCAACAATAGAATCGGGAAGATCAAGTTCCCTAACAAGCCCCAGACCGCACCATCGTTACGAATGGGGTGGGAATCTAAATTGACGTTAGAAGAGCGGAGACGGGTGACGAGTTCGGGAGTATTGCCCGGAAGATCGACTCGTAAGCGTTGTAGCCGATTATCCAGATCTGGATCGACCGCTTCTACAATGGCAGTCCGACCCCCATCATATAAGTCAACGCTTGTGATGCGATTTGCGTCTAAATACTCCAGGAACCGTCCATACGTCATCCGGGTGCTGGCAGTATTTTTACTCGTATTGGGTGCGGTTGGAGCGATTGATCCTTGCCACAGGAAAAACCCAACGACAAGCGCGGGAATTGCCCACAGCAGGATAGTTCTCCAAGAAGATTTCATAAACTGGCAACCTCGTGATACGGCTACAACGGTAAAGTTCGATCGTTTTTTAAGTATGGGATTTTCCATACGAGATTGTACGGTGCGATTTCGCTCAAGCTTTAAGCTCGAATGAAGCGCGAGTACTTTCACGGATTCTCTACCCGATGATTAATGAGAAGAATCTTAACTAAATTTAACTTAATTTTGAGCCTTCAGACAATCGGATAGGAAATTGGGCAGATGGGAAATTGGGAGTCGGAATTCCCAGTTCCGGCTCTAGGAGTCATTAAGCTGCGATCGACAACGCTTGCTCAAATCGTTCTCGATCGAGTCCTTTGTGACTTAGCAGCAACCAAGACTGAACTAAATCAGGTCCTTGGAGCGCGCCAGTTAGTGCGGCTCTAAGCGATTTCATCACGATGCCTTTCTTCAAGTTCTGCTCTTTCACGACCTGCTTGATTACATCTTGGATCGCGGCTTCGGTAAGCGGAGATGGCATCGCCTCTAAGATCGCTTTAATCGCTGTGGTTGCACCTTCTTGCTGCATTTGCGCTTTGGCATCGTCGGTGAATTCTAACGGCTGAAACAGATAGCGCGTCATCTCTACGGCTTCATTCAGGCGAGCAAGGCTCGGAGCTACGAGGGCGCTGACTTGTTCGAGCCAAGCTCGATCGCTTTTCTCATCTAAGACATAGCCCGCCGACTTCCACACCGGAATTAATAAATCGGTTACTTCAGGAACAGGCATTGCGTGAATATACTGCCCGTTCAGCCAGTTCAATTTATCCCAATCGAATTTGGCTCCGGCTTTATTCACGCGATCGAATCCAAATTTCTCAGCGGCTTCGGAAAGCGAGAAAATTTCGGTCATTGGTTCAGGCGGCGACCAGCCGAGCAGCGTCATATAATTCGCGATCGCTTCGGCGGTATAGCCCATGTGCTTGAAGTCAGAAATCGAAGTCACCCCATCGCGCTTTGACAGTTTCGCGCCTGCTTGATTCAGAATCAGCGGTGTATGTCCGAATTCGGGTAGCGCTGCGCTCAGTGCTTCGTAAAGTAGAATCTGCTTCGGAGTGTTGCCGATATGATCTTCGCCCCTGATCACATGGCTGATATTCATATCAATATCGTCTACAACCACCACAAAGTTATACAGCGGTTGACCAATTTCTTCGCCTTCTGCGGCGCGCGCAATCACCATATCGCCACCGAGATCGCGACCTTTCCAAGTCACGGTTCCGCGAACAAGATCCGTCCAGGAAATTTCCCGATCGTCGTCAATTTTGAATCGGATCACAGGTTTGCGACCTTCAGCCAGATACGCGGCTTCTTGTTCTGGACTCAGATTGCGATGGCGATTATCGTAACGGGGCGCTTCGTTTTTGGCTTTTTGCGCTTCTCGCATCGCATCGAGTTCTTCTGGCGTATCGTAAGCGCGATAGGCAAGTCCTTTTTCAAGTAGCTGCTGGATTTTCTCGCGATACAAACTCATTCGAGCGGTTTGATACACGGGTTCTTCGTCCCAATCCAAACCGAGCCAAGTTAAACCCTCAAAAATATTTTGGGTAAATTCGGGCTTTGATCGCTCTAAATCTGTGTCTTCGATGCGGAGAATAAATTTTCCGTTGTGGTGACGGGCAAACAGCCAGTTGAAAACCGCAGTTCTAGCCGTTCCGATGTGAAGATTACCCGTTGGACTGGGTGCAATGCGAACGCGAACTGTCATGAGTCGAATAGGAAATTGTGCATTCCTCATTCTAACGGAGTGCCGCGATTAGGATTGAGTCGGAAGCTCAACCCGGACGATCGTACCCTGCCCTAACTCACTTTGAATCGCGATCGTTCCACCTTGAAGTTCAACGCATTGCTTGACGATCGCCAATCCTAATCCGCCCCCCGGAATCGTATCGACATTTCTAGCGCGGTGAAATGGCTCGAAAAGCATTGCGAAATCTTCCGCTGGAATCCCCAAACCTTGATCGCTTACCGTTAAAAGGATGCGATCGACATCGCATCGAATCTCCAACTCGATCGCTTGCTTTGAGAATTTGAGCGCATTGCCTAAGAGGTGATTCAAAATCAGGCTGAGCAGTTCAGGATCAAGTTTGACTTGTGAACTATCACCAACAAATCGGAACTGAACTCTATCGTTGCTCTGAAGATCTGAAAGCACACTGACGCAAAATCGATGTAAATCAAACGTATTCGGCTGTAATTCAAGCGGATCTGTGCCCATTTTTCGCAGCGTTAGGGCATTTGTTAAAATCGTCGTCATTGATCGCACTGCCTCGCGAATTTTTTGAAAATAGCGCGATCGACGTTCTTCTGGACAATCTGCCCCCAAACGCTCTAGCAGTTCAGCCGATGTGAGAACGATCGATAAAGGAGTGCGAAATTCGTGAGATGCTGTTGTGATAAAGCGCGATTTTAGCTCACGCAATTCGTCGAGTGCTTGGTTAATTTCAGCTTTCGATCGCTGTCGTTCCGCGATTTCGTGCTGTAAACGGGCGTTCACAAGCGCTAATTCATTGGTGCGTTCTTTCACCAGTTGTTCGAGGTGCTGTTGGTGCTGGTGTTTTTGCAGCGCGATTTTGATCGTGCTGTAGAGTTCTGTTGGCTCGATCGGTTTAATTAAGTATCCAAACAAATCTGTTTGCTGCGCTGAATGGATCGTGTCTGGATCAGCGTAGCCTGTGAGAAAAATAATAGGGATTTTCCAGCGATCGTGAATCGTCTGAGCGATTTCGATTCCGGTCTGTTCTCCTTTGAGTCTGACATCCATTAAAACTAGATCTGGTGTCGTATTTGCAACAAGAGTTAAAGCGGAATGTGCGGAGTCAGCAATACCTGTGACAGCGTAATTTGCAGCTTCTAAACGCGATTGCAAACTTAATGCCACAATGCCTTCATCTTCGATAATGGCAATCTTTTCACCCACCATTTTTGGTTCACCTACCTGTGCAGACGACTTCGATGACGGGACGGGTAGAGATGGAAATTGAGTGGCCACACTGCAACTTTTTTAAGTCAGGAACAAGGCTCATTATGATCGTGAATTAAGATTTTAGGATGAGGTATTAGAAAGGGCGACTGTAGAAACAATCGCACATAAACGTATAAAATATAACTTCGGTGAACGCATCAAACTCTACTCAAAGTATTAGAAAACATTCATTCCGCTCAAATTAAATACGCAGATAATTCGGATTAGTAATGTATATCATTCTAGTGCAGTTTTAATTCAACCGGAAAATCTGGGCAGGATTACTGCCGTAAGACTTCTATCTCAAGTTAGCATCAACACATCTCGATTTTTTACGGTCTTCATCCCCAATTTATGCAATAACTCATGATAGAAAACGCTATCAAATTTGCAATTTAGGTAACATTTATTATTGTCTTAATTGCGCTTCTTTGCTTCTAAGTCATATGCCTTTGCGCTGCTCCACGGGATCCGATCGCTGTCTCGACGCAAATAAAGCGGATGCCTCGGATGTCCTAATTTTGTAACACCGAGAGAATACACTTTCTGAGCTTGAAAAAATGGCAGAACCGCACGATCGCGCTGCCACAGTCCGCCCCAGTTGCCCCAAGCCAAAACGATTAAATCAACTCGCTCGGAAAGCGTGAGCAAATAGCGATCGTTATCTTCGCCGATCGGTGCTGCTGCCTGTTTCAATAATTGCGGTGTTTTCGCCCGATATGCGAATAAATTGACCACTTCGAGTCCGCCAAATCCCCAGAGTTTTGCAAATCCTACACAGCGTCGAATCGTCGGATCATTGCGTTCTGCATCGGCTTGATTGGGATTGAGCATAACAAAACCGATGCGCGGCTGAGAATTCCAGGTTCGCCAGAGCGCATATCGATAGGTTTCGCTCAAATCAAAAATCGCGCCGTTATCCGATCGGCACTCGTCCGGGTCGTACTGCATGAATATACTCACTCCCTGATTCTGGGAAGCCTCTGCGGTAAACAGCTTCTTCGGGTTTACCCCAACCGAGTTGCAAAATCAGTTCCAGCGTCTCGGCTTTCCCTTGCTGACTCAAAACTGCCCACTCGGAGCGCTGCAAGATCCGTTCAATATCGTCTTGAGTGATTAACCGATGCAGCTTACCGCTATTCATGCTGAGGTAGAAATCGAATCCAACCGTAATCGATCGCCAAAATTCAACGATCGTTCCTTTCTCGGCTTTCAGGATCGCCAGATCGGATGGAAGGCTGATCAACTGTTCGTGAATCCTCGGACAGCAGCAGGTTTCTCCCTGAATATTCAATGAAGTCCAAACGATCCCAGAAACTTGATGTTCGATTTGGTATTGATGAATCGCGGTGCGGAAATCTCGGTAAGCGGTAAAGCGCTGAATGCCATCGGAATTGACAAAGCGATCGAGCAATGGGTTAATTCCAGA
>CAXTDB010000004.1:17428-48976 GCA_964242045.1 uncultured Leptolyngbya sp.
ATGGCAGCAAGATTCAGGCGTTGCCCGTTCATGCAGGCTTGCCGTTCTTGCGACAGAATTTGGAGCAGTTCCTCAGTGCTGTAGGTTTCGGGCATCTCAGGAAGAGGGGCTAAGTGTCCTACTCGAAATCTTACCGAGGAAATCTTGCAGCGTGGGATTTCTTGATGTGATTCTTAAGGATCAGAATTATTGTTTCTGTGGAACGAGTTCGGTGTTGATTTCGTTTACCGGACGACGCTTGAGAATCACCGATTCCGATCGCGGTAATAAATCAAAGATTTTGCGAAATTCATCGTCAATCTTTTCGTAAGGAATTGCGCCGATTTCGTTGAGTCGCACGTTTCCGGCTTGGTCGAATGCAACCGTCTGAGGCACAAAGCCTTTGTAGTAGTAGCCGGGTTCTTTCGGATCAAACTTTTCTTTAATCGGCAACGAATCGACTCGAATCGGCAAAATGTCAATCACGCGCCCGTAAAATGCTTGTGTTTGTGAAACCACATTGGCGAAACGTTTACAATCGCTGCTGTCGTCGGTGTAGAACACCAGCAGAGCGGGTCTTTTTTGCTTGAACGCATCGGCTAACGTCACTTTTGGCGGAACGAGTGAGCCATTTCCGGCATACAGCGCAAAGATTTCGCCATCGTAGCGATCGTCGTCGAGCGTTGCCCAAGCGGGTTGCGCGATCGTTAAACAAAGCATCATTAGTGCGACAAACGCTAATATCAAGCGGTTAAACATAAGAGTCAAAATGAACATCACTCTTTCTCATTGTGACGGAAGAGGGCATAAGACGCTTAAGATTTCACGGTTGCAAGCTTCAGCAAGCCATTAATGGAAAGATCTTCATCGATCGCGAACCAATGAGTTCCATAGCCTGATGGCGAAATTCGATATAAACAGCGTTCTGCGTGGGTTGCATTGGCGAGACGGCTTGAAGCTTGTGCGATCGGAATTTCATAGGTCTGCCCATCAACTGTGAGATACATTTGCTCGTCATCAAAATCAAGCTCTTGAACATCATGCTGCTTGTTCATTGTCTTGCCTCGAAATCTTTATCGGCTTTCTGAGCATGAATATGGATCGGTTCACTCCCTTCATTTGAGTAGAAATGGAGCCGCCACCCTCGCAGATATAAAACCGTTGGCATTGATCTATTGATCCAGTTTTTCGGGTTTGCGGATGGTGAAAGAGATTTCTTGCGGAAACTTAGGAGTAGAAGATTGGGCGATCGTCGGTGGTCCGATCGGTGGCGCTTCAGGTGTTAGAGAATCGAGCAAATTGAAGGGAAAACCTGCACGTCGATCGAAGTTTGATGCGATCGCTAATACCGCACCGCCCAAGATGAAAAATGGTAAGGGCAAAGTAATCTCTTGTGCCCACTGAAAGACTTGAGATAGGGCAAAAAATACTAAAAAGCAAATCAATCCAAACTGTGCTGTTGACCCCATTCGTTTCCCTGCTCACGCTACAAGTTTTTATAGTACACCTGATTCTTCAGTCTGGATTTGTTTCTCAGCGATGCAAGGTAAGTCGATCGCATATTTCACTTCAGCCAGATTCGCGATTAATTGTTCTTCGTCGAGGTGATTTCCGGTGCGTTTATCGATGCGCGATCGCCAAATTTCATTCGATCGATATACGCGCTGATTTTGTTGAATAAAGCGGTGATTTCGCTCAAATACATGATAGGTATAAAGCCAGCTTGGATCGGTATAAATCGCTCCCTTCAAATGCTGCTCGGTTAACCACACTCGAATCTGAAACGGTTGATTTGTACGATTATGAAATCGCAGATCGATGTAGCTATAAAAAATCCCGGCTCCGCTGCCAAAGGGTAAAGTGCGATGTTCATCAGGAAAGGGATCAAAACTATGGTGATGCCGTTCAACCACGGTTAACGGGGTGTGCAATGCCATCCAGTACAATAAGTTTGCGAGTTGACACAAGCCGCCACCGATTCCGGTTTTTACTTCTCCGCGCGAAAGCTGCATTCCTTCGACATAGCCTTTCTGGGCTGTCGCTTCACCCACACAGTTCCAGAACGAGAAGGTTTCTCCGGGCTGGATCACGATTCCATCGATCGTGCGATGAGCAATTTCTAAGTTAACGATTTTATTTTCTTGCAGCTTTGGATCAGACTCTCCTAATTTTCGCCGCAGTAATGATTGATGTTTGATGCAGCTAAACGGTAAGGATTCAGAGCGGAGCGTTTGAGCAAATTTGTGACCTTGAACGCGATCGCTCAATTGTCGAGAAATTCTTTGCTGCTGAATTCGAGCATGATAAAGCAGCGGATGCAATTCAGATAAGCGTGGCATAGTGGAAATAACAGTAGCGTGAAGATGAATTCTACAGTAAAAGGAAGCGTTTCAAGGTCTGATGATAAGATTCAAGCTTTGAATCATCAATTCAGCAAGCCGAAGCGATAACAAACTGTGAATAAGCGCGAACTTTGATAATGAGATATGAACCTTGTTCGCGAATTTTAGCTGTGTTGATCCTCACAGATTCGAGAATAGAACTGTAGGACACTGGATAGCCTCTCACTTCTTAGATTTTGCTTCCCAGATTTATCAATTGGAGACGTTCAAGTTATGGTGAGTCAAGCTTTTGACGATGCCTCCGGCACACGAGTAGGTGACTATTATGAATCTCAAACGCAAGCGATCGCGCGTCAGTTGTTGAGCGCCACTCGTGAATCGCGATCGTGGTTTGCTCAAATGCGCGATCAGATGCAGTGGGATGATAAGTTGCTCGGTTGGGCAATGGGGAATCCAGGGTTACGAGTGCAATTATTTCGCTTAATCGATTGCTTACCGTCGCTGCGAAGCAAGCCCGAAATCGCGCGACATTTGCAGGAATACCTGAGCGATCGTACCG
This sequence comes from uncultured Leptolyngbya sp., assembly GCA_964242045.1. Taxonomy (GTDB): domain Bacteria; phylum Cyanobacteriota; class Cyanobacteriia; order Leptolyngbyales; family Leptolyngbyaceae; genus Leptolyngbya. The sequence goes on from CAXTDB010000004.1 coordinate 20,309, forward strand.
TTGAACTTCCTGCGGCGCTGAAAAGTTTGTTGAATTTCGCCAATGCAGAATCGATGCCGGGTCAGCTTGCCGCAACGACGCTTTCTACTGCGGTCGAAACGCTTGCCCATAAGTACATTGCGGGTGAGAACCTTAAGCAAGTCTTGAAAACGATCGAGCGTTTGCGTAAAGAGAAAATGACGTTTACGGTGGATTTGCTCGGTGAAGCGGTGATTACTGAAACCGAAGCGCAATCTTATCTCGATCGCTATCTAGATTTAATGGCGCAATTAACCGAAGCCTCGAAATCTTGGTCAAAAGTCGAGCAGATTGATTTTGCCGATGGTCAACCGATTCCGAAAGTTCAGGTTTCCGTTAAGCTCACGGCGTTCTATTCGCAGTTCGATCCGTTAGACGAGGAAGGCAGCAAGGCGCGAGTTGCCGATCGCGCGCGAACTTTACTACGTCGCGCTCAGGAACTCGGTGCAGCCGTTCACTTTGATATGGAGCAGTATGCTTACAAAGATCTGACATTGGCAACGCTCAAAGCATTGTTGATGGAAGATGAGTTTCGATCGCGTTCTGATGTTGGACTGACTATTCAAGGTTATCTCCGCGATAGCAAAGATGATCTGCAAGGCTTGATCGATTGGGCAACCGATCGCGGAACTCCGGTAACCGTTCGATTAGTGAAAGGGGCTTACTGGGATCAAGAAACTATCAAAGCGGTTCAGAAAGATTGGCATCAGCCCGTGTTCAATGATAAAGCTGAAACCGACGCAAACTATGAACAGTTAACAGAATTGTTGTTAGAGAATCACGAAGTCTTGAACGCGGCGATCGGGAGCCACAATGTACGATCGCAAGCTCACGCATTAGCGATCGCGAAATCGCTCAACATTCCCAAACATAGAATCGAGTTCCAAACCCTCTACGGCATGGGCGATAAGTTAGCGAAAGCGATCGTTGATCAAGGCTATCGCGTTCGGGTGTATTGCCCTTATGGGGAACTGATTCCAGGCATGTCGTATCTGATTCGTCGATTGTTAGAAAACACGGCGAATAGTTCATTTTTGCGGCAGAACTTAGAAGAAAGACCGATCGAGGAACTAATCACGGCTCCAAAAGTAGGTGAACATTCCGAACTGAAGATCTCTGATAAGTTTGAGAATGCAGCCGACACCGACTATTCAGATCGAGCAAAGCGCGATCGAATTCAATCCGCGCTCAAATCAGTGCGTCAACAGTTCGGCAAAACTTACTTACCGCTGATCGATGGTGAATTTGTCGAGACTGCTCAGAAGCTTAGATCTGAGAATCCATCTAGGTTTAGTGAAACCGTTGGTACGATCGGAATGATCGATATTGAACAAGCGGATCAAGCGATCGAGTCTGCGAAATCTGCTTTTCCGGCATGGCGGCGCACTCCTGCGAAAGAACGCGCCCAAATGCTTCGCAAAGCTGCCGATTTGTTTGAACAACGGCGCGATGAGTTGATTGCTTGGATGACTTACGAAGTAGGTAAGCCTGTAAAAGAAGGGGATGGGGAAGTTTCAGAAGCGATCGATTTCTGCAACTATTACGCCGATGAAATGGAAAGACTCGATCGAGGAGTTGACTATGATTTTCCCGGTGAAACCAATCACTATCGCTATCATCCTCGCGGCATTGTGCTGGTGATTTCTCCGTGGAACTTCCCCTTAGCAATTCCGGTTGGCATGACAGTTGCAGCATTAGTCACTGGAAACTGTGCTTTGCTGAAACCTGCTGAAACTTCGTCAGTGATTGCGGCGAAAATTGCGGAAATTTTAGTCGAAGCGGGAATTCCTCGCGGCGTGTTTCAATTCATTCCGGGTGAAGGTCATACGGTCGGCGCGCATTTGGTGAAGCATCCTGATGTCCACATGATTGTATTTACCGGATCACAAGCGGTCGGATGCCAAATCTATAAAGATGCTGCCGTTCTACAACCCGGACAGAAGCATCTCAAGCGCGTTGTCGCTGAAATGGGCGGAAAGAATGCGGTGATCATCGATGAAAGTGCAGATTTAGATCAAGCGGTTCAAGGGATTGTGCAATCTGCATTCGGGTACAGCGGTCAGAAATGTTCGGCTTGTTCTAAAGCGATCGTGCTTGAACCCGTTTACGAAACGTTCTTATCGCGACTGGTCGAGGCAACTCGATCGCTAAATATCGGAGAAGCTGAGCGATTGAGTACAAAAGTCGGCCCTGTAATCGATGGTGAAGCTCAACAGCGCATTCAGGATTACATCGAGAAAGGACGAACCGAGGCGGAAGTTGCGGTCGAGCTTTCCGCTCCCGAAGGTGGCTATTATGTGGCTCCCGTGATCTTTACGAATGTTCCCGCCGATGCCAAAATCGCTCAAGAAGAAATTTTTGGCCCGGTGCTGGCAGTGATGCGGGCGAACTCGTTTCAAGAAGCGTTGGACTTAGCGAATGGAACGCCTTACGCTTTGACAGGTGGATTGTATTCCCGCACTCCCTCGCATATCGAGCAAGCACAGGCTGAATTTGAAGTGGGAAATCTCTACATCAATCGTGGGATTACGGGCGCGATCGTGGCTCGTCAACCGTTCGGAGGCTTTAAGCTTTCAGGGGTTGGCTCGAAAGCAGGTGGAGTCGATTACCTACTTCAGTTTCTTGAGCCGCGTGTTGTCACCGAGAATGTTCAGCGTCAGGGATTTGCACCGATCGAGGGTGCAGAATAAAGCTCATCCTAGCTCGATAGACCTTCTCGCTTTGTTCTGCTCCCGTCCGTAAATAGAATTCCGGGCTAATCGTGTGAACTCCATTGAAACGGACTAAAATCCTTCATTAGTCCCCTTTAGTGGACTTCGCACAGTTAGCCCCGATTTCCAATCCGGGGCGGGAGCAAACCGAAGCGAGAAGCCTCATCGTTACTGTTTTTCCATCTGCCAACTCAGCAGAATCACAGGAATCAATCCCACAAGCACGATCGCTAATGCTGATCCAGAAGCTTCCGCCAATCGCTCATCTGATGCAAGATTATAAACATGAACTGCTAAGGTATCAAAGTTAAATGGTCGAATAATCAATGTCGCGGATAGTTCTTTCATCACATCAACAAACACTAAAATCGTGGCAGCTAAAACTCCTTTCCACAGCAGCGGGACATGAATGCGAAACAGCGTATTCGTTGCTCCAAATCCCAAACTCCGAGAAGCATCATCCAAATTCGGCTGAATGTTCGTTAAGCTTGCTTCGATGCTATTAAACGACAATGCTAGAAATCTGACTAAATAAGCAAATATCAGCGCAAAGATTGTTCCGCTTAATAACAATCCAGTTGAAATATTAAAGGTCGATCGCATCCAACTGTCGATCGCATTATCAAACCATCCAAACGGGACTAAAATCCCCACTGCAATCACTGATCCGGGTACAGCATAACCCATCGAAGCAACGTAAGCTGCAACCCGCGTGGTGATTGATCGATTCAACCGCAGTCCATATGCCAAAATAACGCCAACAACGATCGCGATTCCTGCCGCGATTCCTGACACGATTAAACTATTGCTGGCAAAGTTCCAAAATCGCTGATCAAACACTTGCTGCCAATTGTTCAGCGTCATTCTCAATAACAATCCTGCGGGTATAAAAAAGCCAAGTAACAATGGAGCCATGCAGAACAATAAAGCCGCGATCGCTCTAAATCCCCGAAGCGGATATTTCTGAAAAGACTGCGAACCACTCGATTGATAGTACTTCCCGCGTCCGCGCGAAAACTGCTCTAATAAAATCAAAGCAAAAATAAAGATGAGTAAAAATGCAGCTAACTGAGTTGCAGCAAGTCTTTCCCCTAATCCAAACCAAGTGCGATAAATTCCAGTCGTGAACGTATTCACCTCAAAAAACTGCACTGTTGCATAGTCATTTAATGTTTCCATCAACGCCAGCGATAATCCCGCCACGATCGATGGACGCGCCAACGGTAACGCCACTTTTCTAAAACTCTGCCAAGGGCTACAGCCCAAACTCCGACTTGCTTCGATCGTACAAACCGACTGTGATAGAAACGCCGATCGCGCGAGTAAATACACATACGGATACAGCACCAACACCAACATCAACGCCGCACCAGAAAGCGATCGCACATTCGGAAACCAATAATCCTGCGTGGTTTTCCAACCGAACCACGATCGCAAACTCGTCTGCACAATGCCATAAAAATCAAGTAAATCTGTGTAGGTATACGCCAAGATATAAGCGGGAGCGGCTAACGGTAACAATAACGCCCAAGTCAAAATTCGACTACCGGGAAAACGGCACATTGTCACGAGCCAAGCCGTTCCGGTTCCGATCAGCGTTACGCCGATCGCCACCCAAAGCATTAACAACAGTGAATTGATCACGTAGGCTGACAACACAGTTTCGGCTAAATGCTGCCACACCGATCGCGCATCCGTAAACAATCCGCCCAACACCGAGACGATCGGTAACGCGATCAATCCAGCGATCGCCATCACTACGATCGTCCAGCCGCTCAGTCCCCCTTTTCCTCGTGAAACCTGCATATACGTACAACAAATCTTCCAAACTACTTTACTGCGGTTCCAAAATTGTTGATGATAAATCTCAATAAGCTGGTGAAATGATCCAAAAATGCTCGAATCCATTCTCCTGAAACTCGATCGCATTTCAAAACGATTTTCTGAAACACCCGTTGTGGATTCGGTATCGCTAAAACTCCGGCAAGGAGAATTGCTCAGTCTACTCGGTTCCTCTGGCTGTGGAAAAACAACTTTACTGCGGCTGATTGCCGGATTTGAGCGACCTCACTTTGGCAGCATCGAGCTTGCAGGTCAAGAAGTTGCAGGGACACATCGCTGGCTTCCGCCTGAACAGCGCGATATCGGCATGGTGTTTCAAGACTATGCGCTGTTTCCGCATTTGACCGTAGCAGAGAACGTGGGCTTTGGATTGAAGAAGTCTCACCGCAAGCAATCAAGCTATCCGACTCAGCAAGCGAAGAAACTGATTGCAGAGGCGATCGAGCAAGTGGGATTGACGGGTTTGGAAAAGCGCTATCCGCATGAACTTTCTGGCGGACAACAGCAACGAGTTGCACTCGCGAGAGCTTTAGCTCCTCAGCCTGCTTTAATTTTGCTCGATGAACCTTTAAGTAATTTAGATGTACAAGTTCGATCTCATCTTCGCCAAGAAATCCGCTCGATTTTGAAAACAACCGGATCGACTGCAATTTTTGTGACTCACGATCAAGAAGAAGCCTTATCAATTTCCGATCGCGTTGCGGTAATGCACCAAGGCAGACTCGAACAATTAGCTACACCTGAACGGCTTTACAATCAGCCTGCAACTCGATATGTGGCTGAGTTTGTGACACAAGGAAATTTCTTGCCTGCAACTTACGACGGAAAAGGCTGGAAAACTGCGATCGGAACACTCATTCTGAATCACATGGATGATCCGATCTCAGATTGTGCAGAACTGCTGATTCGGCAGCAAGATATTCGATTAGAACCCGATGAAAGAGGCGCGATCGTCGTAGTCGATCGACAGTTTCTAGGACGAGATCATCGGTATTGCATTCAAACTAGCTCTGGAACTCGATTGCAAGTGTTAAGCAGCATCAAACCCGTCCTAGAAATCGGAACACGAGTGAAAATTAGAGTGAATTTATCAACAGTACGAGCCTTTTTTAACGATTAAGCGCTTTTAGATCAAAGTTCTTTTGCCATTTCTGCTGTTGTTGCGGAGATAGAATTTGTGCGATCGCATTTCTGTAATTGCTCAACGGCTGCGACAAAGCTTGATTCAATCGTCCTGCTTGTAAATCGGACTGGAGTTGTTTGATCAACTGGGGATTATTTTGCAACTGTTGAACCATTTCGGTCTGCATCTCGCGTCGTGCTTGCTGAATTTGCCCAGTTTGGCTACTCGTCAGCTTGATGCCTTTGAACTCATTCGAGAGCGCTTTAGACGGCTGGGTTGCTTCTCCGGTGACTGCTTCACGCATCGCATCTACTACAATTTGCTTGAGATAGTCGCGCTGTTCGTTTGTTTTTTGCTGAATGAAACCTTCGATCGCGCTTTTTGAGTCTTTCACTGTAGAATCCGCTTCATTGGAAAGCTGTTTGAGCAACTGAGCCGCATTGGAGTGTTCTAGTTGATCCGTGATTTCTTGCGATCGACTTTGCTGAGGAACCGTTTTCTGAGTCGGTTTTGCCGTTGAAACTGGCTCCATTTTCGCGCTCGGCAATTGAAGCAGAGCAATACCACGCGACGATTGTGTCATTGCAACCGCAACTCCAACAATGCCTGAAACCATCAACGCTAACGCAATCAGCACCCTGCCTTTGTTCGGATTCATCGTCTTACCCTAACTCACTATGATAGGATTCACCTCGATCGCTTGATTCTCCATAAGAAATTGCAGTTAATCGCTTAAAATCCCCATAACCTTCAATCCGCGATTTTATGCTGTACCAAATTTCTCACACCACAACTTATACCTATAGTGATGCAGTGACTTTGCAACCTCATCTAATTCGATTGCGTCCTCGATCGGATAGTTGGCAAACGCTCAAGATGTTCTCACTGCAAATCATGCCGATTCCGATCGCACAGTCTGAACTCACCGATCTCGATGGCAATACATTCATCAAAGTCTGGTTCTCACCTGACTTAACCGAATCACTCAATGTTCAGGTTCTTTCACAAACGTTAACTCATCAATCGAATCCTTATAACTATCTGTTAGAACCTTGGGCGATCGCACTCCCGATCGACTATCCAACTTCACTATTTAAACAACTCCAACCTTATCTAGGATCAACCGACGGGATTGCGCTTCAACTCGCTTATGAAATTGCCGAACTTGCGGGAAACAGTGTGACTCAGTTTCTCAACGAACTCACTCAACGGATCTACACAAGCTGTGGATACGTGATTCGAGAAACTGGCAATCCTTATCCGCCCGGACTCACTTGGACACAAAAACAGGGGTCTTGTCGAGATTTAACCGTATTATTTGTCGAAGTCTGTCGCGCGATCGGACTTGCAGCAAGATTTGTCAGCGGTTATCAAGAAGGCGATCCGGATCATCTGGATCGATACCTTCATGCTTGGGCTGAGGTGTATTTACCCGGCGCAGGCTGGCGCGGATACGACCCAACCCACGGATTAGCAGTCAGCGATCGACATATTGCACTCGCAGCCAGCGCGATTCCAGACTATGCGTCAGCGATCGTGGGCAAGGTCACGCGACCCGGAGGAGTACAATCTAGGATGAACTATACCTTACAGATTCAGCGACTTTGAGATCCGCCGCTTAAGTAATGTTCCCAATCAATGTTTGGCATCTGTTCAAATGCTTCATTTAGGCATTTTTCCCACTGCGTGCGAATCTGCGTTAGATAAGGTGCATCAATGTCTAAACAAAGCTGATAGCGAACCTTGAAACTATCAGCTTCGTACATAATTAGATTGATTGGAGGTCCCACAGAGATGTTAGAAATCATCGTAGAATCGATCGATAAAAGCGCGCATTTTGCCGCTGATTCGATCGGGGTTTCAAACGACAAAACGCGATCGAGAATTGGTTTTCCATACTTCGCTTCACCGATCTGCAAAAACGGCGTTTCTCTAGAAGCTTGAATAAAGTTACCTTGACTGTAGATCATAAACAATTCGGGTGCTGATCCTCGAATTTGTCCACCGAGCAAGATTGTGGATTGATAGTCGATTCCATCTTTTTCCAACCACGGACGATTCTGATCTTGAACTTGCCGCATGATGCCACCAATGTAGCGCGCAATTTCGTACAAGCTCGGAAGCGTATGTAGACTCACTTCTGATTTTGCGTTGATCGCTTGCTGCATCAGCGTCAGAACTGACTGTGTAACAGAAAGGTTTCCAGAAGTGCAAAGAATCAAGGTGCGATCGTGGTCGATCGAGAAATCAAACAGCTTCTGATACGTCGAAATATAATCGACTCCCGCATTAGTACGAGAGTCTGCTGCCATGACTAAACCTGTTTGTGTCAGAATTCCAAGGCAATAAGTCATTGAATTGTCCTGTGCTTGTCAAGCTACTCATTCGAGAAACAATGTACAAGCATTTCACTCGATTAATCTGACCGTCAAGACATCTTTTTTTATTTGCCCATTTTGCGCTTCATTTCATTTAGTTCTTCCTGAGTTTCCCATTGTTGAAACTTTTGCTCTAGAGGATCAGCGGCTTTGTTCGTATCACTAAAACTCTGATTCCAGCCATCGACCGCCCAGCGTTGGTCTGCTTGAGTCGCCTGAGCCGATTTCACCTGTTTTAACTCTGCTTGGACTTCCTGACGACGAATCTGCATTTTGCGCTGTAGCTCTTCCGTTTGCTGAATTCGCTCTTTGAGCACCTGCATTTGTCCCCATTTCTGATTGCCCTCGCGCAGCAAAGAGGCTTCATGCGCTTCGGCGGGTTCGGCTAAATCTTTTCGTCCTGCCGATCGCGCTTTTTCAATCCGAACGTGCCACCGCTGAATTTCTTGCGCGGTCGTTAAAATCTCAGCTTCTACCTGCCGTTCTCGGAGTCGCAGATCTGCTAATAGTCGGCGCGTTTCTTGCTCTTGCTCGTACAGCTTTTCTTCTAGTGCTTGAAGTTCAAGCTGTGGATTGTTCTTGAGAAATTCATCAATCCGCGTTTCCAAAAAGCGACCTAAATCGTCGAACAATCCCATAAGAAAACTCCGAGAAAATGAAGGATGATCAGCACGTCTGCCATCTTTTGCTTTTATTTTAGCGGCTCAACGGGAAGCCTCGCGCTTTGCCCGAAGCGGGAAAACTGATCGCGGTAGTTCGATCGAACTTCGCGTCCAAAACTCATAACCGCAGGTATACTCATTTTCAGTTTGTAACGATCGCTTGAATTCTCTTTACAAGCGATCCTCGGTGTGTCTAGGAATGAGAAATTGATGCTTCTAACGCAAACTCCGATCGATCAGTATGTTCAAGTTGGCACGGTTAAAACTCGGTATTGGGAGGCAGGACAGGGCAGGCGAACCCTGATTTTGCTACACGGAGCAGGGGGATCAGCGGAGTTTTGGTATTACAATCTTCCAGCTTTGGCACGAAAACATCGGGTGATTGCGATCGATATGGTGGGGTCTGGGCGATCCGATAAGCCTTCAGCATCGTATTCGTTGACGTATCAAGCGGAATTTATTCGAGATTTCATGGTGGCGATGTCGATCGGATCTGCTGTGTTAGTGGGACATTCGATGTCGGGGGCAGCCGTGTTGCACCTTGCGCGAATCGCTCCAGAGAAAATTGAGAAATTAGTGCTGGTTGGAAGTTTTGGCTTGGGGCGAGAAGTAGCGTTTTCAGTGCGGTTTGCAACTTTACCGCTGGCAGTACGATCGCTAAAACCGTCTCTTGCGGTGATGCGTTCGATGCTGCGGCAGAATGTGTTCGATGTCGATACGATTCCGCACGAGTGGATCGAGTTGCGCCAGCCGATTTTTGCGCTGCCTGGACGTAAAGAGCCGTTGATTCAAATGGCGCGGACAAATTTATCTCTACGCGGAGTGCAGGAATCGGTGTATCAATCGATCGTGACAAACCTTCCAAAGATCACACTTCCCACACTGATTGTCTGGGGTAAACAGGATCGAATTATTCCGATCGCTCATGCTCACATTGCCGCGAAACATTTGCCGAATGCAGAACAGCCATTGTTGCTCGATCGCTGTGGTCATTATCCCCACCTCGAACATCCCGCACAATTCAATCAAGCGGTATTAGACTTCGTATCAAGTTAAATCGATGTGTTTCTGAATGCTCCTGATTTAACCTTCCGAGAGGCAAGCGCTTCCCTGATGCTGCTTTGAACGTTCTCGCTGGTAAGCACTCACCAACCTCCTGACGGGCTACGATCGTTTAACAATTCCGCAATCGCGTTAATGCAATCACGAGACTATCGACCGAAGCTCGAACCGTTGAAGCAGAATTGCCGGAATTGACAAGAATACTAAACACGATCGGCGAATAGTTCTGAGGGGTCACATATCCCGACAGCGCCACTACACCTGAAATTGTGCCCGTCTTCGCCGAAACAATGCCTTGAGCTGGCGTATTCCGAAATCGATTGCTCAATGTGCCGCTGACTCCACCGACTGCCAGCGATCGACGAAAGATATCGGCATCTGGTCGCTCTGCCATTGCCTGAAGGGTTTGAACGAACGCCTCTGCACTCGCGCGATTGCGATCGGCAAGTCCCGAACCATCGACCATGCGATACCGATTCGGATTCACGCCTAGATCGGTAAGAATCGATCGTACTGCCGCGATACCGCTCGTGGTGGAATCTGGACTGTTTGGATTTTGCAAGCGCCCCAACGTTTTCAAAATCGCTTCTGCATAAGCGTTATCGCTCTCTTGATTCGTTTCAAAAATCAAACTCGATAAAGGTGGCGAAATTACTGAAGCCAGTTCCACTTCTCCTAGAGGCGCGGTTGTCCGTTTTACCAGGGTTGAACTCTTGACTTGAATTCCTGCACTCGCCAATCGATTACGGAACTCTCCGACAAAGTAATTTCCTGGATTGGAAACGGCTCCCGAATAAACATTGTTTTGATTTAGCATCAAGCTATTAATCGGCGGTGCGTATCCTTGACCGCGATCGTCTTGATCCCAGTACGGGTTAAAGTCCGCTCCTCGAAATACCGTATCATCTCCGATCAATTGCTGCACCTGCCGAATTCCGCGCTGGCGCAACTGTTGTGTGAGTGCATTCAATTGAGCCGTTCCAAAGCTTGGATCACCTTGACCAATCACCCGCAGCGTTGCAAGGTCGGGACTGTTGCTATCTCCAAAAACAGGAGTCCGGATTTGATACTGCGCGCCGAGTTTGGTGAGTGCAGCAGCCGTGGTAAACAGCTTGTTATTAGAAGCAGGAACGAGTTGAGTAAATGGATTGCGGGCGTAGAGATTTTGGCGTGTGCCGCGTGGGGCTTGAGTTTGAATCAGAACGCTCCAGCTTGCGGGTAATCGATCGACAATTTGATCCAATGTGCTACCGAGTTGAGCGGGGCAAATTGCGCCATTCGCGGGTGCGGCAGTTGGACGGGCGGGTAAAGGGAGCGGGGTTTGCGTTGGAATCCGGGGCGGTAGGGGAAGCGGAGCGGGTTGAGTCCGAGGCGGAAATAAAGGAACTTGAGCGCGAACCGACGAGACGGAACTTTCAAGCGCGATCGACAGAGCGAGCGTGGTACAAACCAGCGGAGCGAACTTCATCATGTGAGCCATTTCCGGGTAACATTTCCAACGGCATTGACTGGAACACCGAGGAATTTGTTGCACGATTTGACACCGTTGTTCTGGGAGCAAATCGCGCAACAAATCGCTGATGATTATACGCTCATCGCTAACATTCGCTGAATCGGGCGTAAGGCTGCGATTCGAGTCGATTCAGGCAAAGTAATCTCAGGCGTTTTGTGTTTCATTGCGAGATACAGCTTTTCAATCGTGTTTAATCGCATGTGGGGGCATTCATTACAAGCGCAGTTATTTAATGGTGGAGCGGGAATGAATTGTTTGTCCGGTGCAGCTTTCTGCATTTGATGAATGATGCCGGGTTCGGTCACGACGATAAAGGATGCTCGATCGCTTTTCTGACAGTATTTGAGCAATGCCGTGGTTGATCCAATAAAATCGGCATGACGCAGAACCGCTGCTTCACATTCTGGATGAGCAATCACTTCCGCGTCAGGATGCTGAATTTTTAACTGCACCATCTTCTTTTCCGAAAATGTTTCATGCACAATGCAGCTTCCTTGCCATAGCACCATGTCACGTCCGGTCTGTTCGATCACATACCGACCGAGATTACGATCGGGCGCAAAGATAATCGGCTGATCCGCAGGAATTTGATTCACAATTTTGACGGCATTCGCACTGGTGCAGATGATGTCACTCATTGCTTTGATGTCTGCGGTGCAATTTATGTAGGAAATTACCAAATGATCTGGGTGCTTTGCCTTAAATTCTGCGAACTGATCCGGTGGGCAACTATCGGCAAGTGAACAACCTGCATTCAGATCGGGTAAGAGTACCAGTTTGTTTGGATTGAGAATTTTTGCCGTTTCTGCCATGAAGTGAACTCCTGCAAAAACGATCACGTCCGCATCGGTTTCGGCGGCTTGTTGTGACAAACCGAGTGAATCACCAAGATAATCGGCGACATCTTGGATATCCGGGTCTTGATAATAGTGTGCCAAAATCACCGCATTCAGTTCGCGTTTGAGATCTGCGATCGCACTAAACAAGTCTCGCGGTAAAGCAGGTTTAATCGGAGCAGCAGTGGTAAACATCGAAAAGCGATCCCGTAGAGAGTTTCGACAATTATAGTCTAAACTACCAAAAACAAAATCGCTGTTTTAGGTCGATTTACCAAGACAAGGCGCGATCGCGGCGGTAGATCCGCGATCGCGCCTTCATTCGTTTCACCAAGATCTCTCTAGGCTTTAGGCGAATGGCTGTGTTTCTCCGATCTCTGGAATCTGTTCTAGTTCAATCCGGTACGTGCCGTAAAACCCTGTACCGATGACATCGAATTCCCACCCGCCCGGAACTGGTCGCATCGGAGTTGCATTGTGCAGCGGATCATCGCTGGCAAATTCTTCGCTGTTGTACAAATACAATTGCAGCGAAGGCTGTAAAACTGCACGAATGTAATACTGTTTTGCAAACACAATATTGTCAGAAAAGCCAACCCCAAAGAGATCGCGTTCTCCGACATAAAACTCAAGCCGCATCACCAAATCGGTTTGCGATAAACTCGCCTTCGTGTTGAGATAGCCTTCCCAAATCAACTTCTGATCGTCCGCCCAAGAAAACGCGAGATCCGAGTCGCTAAAATCTCCGGTGCGAAACGGGCCATAACAATTCTCAGCATCTTTACTTTGATGGAACAATTCAAAATCGACTCCTCGCGGTTTGATCGAAACACCAAAGAAAAACTCGCTCTTTCCAAAGAAATCAAATCCGCGCTTCACTTGTGCCTGCACTTGTCGCAGTCGCGCTCTGACATCGCCATAAAAGAATCGCGTCGCCACCTCAAACGATTCGCGCGACGTAATGATCGAATCAAATCCGCCATGTGATTTATTCACAAATGTCCGAGGTGCGCCATCAATTTGCGCGCAGCTTTGTTTCACTAACCCATCACTGCGGTTGTAACTCATGCCCAACTCGCCCGCAACGGGTGAAATTCGATTGAGAAAGGCAGCCGCTTGATTTCGGTAAGCCTGATGATTTGTGCCGACGACGCAAAGCAATCGATCGAGCGGAAAGAACCGCGCAAAATTCACCGCTGAAGTGTCATTCTGCGGATCGGCTTGGTTCTCTGGATTGAAATGTTCTAGTTCATTCGCTGACTCGATCGGCAACCAGCGCAAATCTCTCAGCAGTTGGAACGTAATCCCTTTATGCGGCGTTCCTAGCGTGACAATTTTATTAATCGCTTCATCGGCAGCCGTCATACTCCGCTGCGGATAGGTACGCTGAATCGCTTCGCGCACGACTAAACCGCCCATCGAATGCGCGATGATATTGACTTTCGGCTTCGCGCTTTGAGATTTAATCGCACAAAGTTGCCGAATAAAATCAATCAAGCGCACCAACGCTTCTCCGTAGATTGGAAAGGTGCGATCGCATAAATCGTAATAGCGAAACACCCAGAGACTCTTCCAAGGCTCATCCGATCGCAGAAAATGCAGCGCCATCGCTGGATCAATAATCACGCGACCACTAAAAAAGCCCGGATCAAACTTCTTCAGTTCATCCGGAATCACAGGCGGCGTGGTCATCTGATTCGGATAATAGCCGACTACATTCGTTGCATCGTTGTAGCGCCAATCCGACTTGATAAAGCGCAGAATCATCCCTTCGTAGATATAGTTCTCGCCGCGTTTCTGTGGATACACACTGCCATCATTAAATCCTTGATACGTGATTCGCCGCTCATCTGCGCTATCGCCTGTAGCAAATCCACGCACCAGGATAATTGGTAACGCTTGACGAGTCGGAGCAGACCACACCGAATTAGACATAAAAATCACCTAGCCATTCTTTAAATACGGGCAGAAGCCTGTGATAGTTATGCCTTAACTTGCAGATTTCGCACCCGTGGAATCAGAGTGATCTACAAAAGTTGGAAGTGCATTACGGATGGTTCGATCGATCAATGTCCTGACAAAGCGATCGATCCGATTCGTCGATCGCTGAATTCGTAGATAAATAGTTATACAGCCAGTGACAAGCCGCGCTCGCGGGATTGGTTCGCATCACTTGATCGAAGTTCCATAAAATCACGGTGCGATCGCTACTGGCTGAAGCGAGCAAGGTTCCATCCGGGCTAAATACGAGACTCCGAACGCCATCCGTATGACCGCTCAAGGTTGTGATTAACCCGCCGTCTTGCGTCCAAAGCTTGATGGTTTTATCTAAACTCGCAGAAGCAAACAGTTGTCCATCCGGGCTAAACGCAATGCTGTAAATATTATCCGAATGTCCATTCAGCGTTTTGATCAGCGTTCCATCTGGTTTCCATAGTTTAATCGTGCGATCGAGGCTTCCGGTAGCAATGATCGAATCCGAAAACGCGATCGCTCTCACTTCTTCCCGGTGTCCGACGAGCGGAGTGAGTAACCGTCCATTGCTTGCTTTCCAGAGTTTGACCGTTCCATCTAAACTCGCAGACGCGATCATCTGACCGTCGCGGCTAAACACAACTTTCTGAATCGGAGCTTCATGCGCTGTCCAAACGCGAATTAACGTTCCTGCGCGATTCCACAATCGCAACTGTTTGTCTTGTCCTGCCGTCGCAAAGTAGTCTCCTGCTGGACTATATGCCAAACTTTCAACCGGACTGCCGCTCGACTCAGACAACGACTCGATCGGGGTTCCATCGATTTTCCAGCGCTGAATCGTTCCATTCAATCCCGTCGCTGCAATCTCTTTCCCATCCGAGCGAAACGCTACATCAAACTTCCAACTGCGATCGCTCTTGAGATTGCGGATAAAGTTGCCGCTCTGCGACCAAAGTTTAATCGATCGATCTTTACTCGCAGACACTAACCATAAACCATCGGGACTAAACGCAACTTGATTGACATCGCTGGTATGTCCTTCTAGCCGAGTCATCAAGCCGTTATTTAGTCGCCAAATTCTTGCAGTTTTATCCGCGCTTCCGGTAACGATCGATTGTCCGTCTGAACTGTAAGCAATCGACCAAACCACGTTATCGTGCCCTTGCAGCGATCGCAACAACGTTCCGTCCCGTCGCCAAAACTTCAGCGTTTTATCAAATCCGACGCTGGCGATCGTTTGACTGTTTGGACTCCAAGCAAGACTTGTAACTCCATCACTCTGCGCCTCGATTCTGAGAACTAGATCGCCTGCGCGGTTCCACAGCACGATCGTATTATCGAGGCTAGAAGATGCTAACTCGGTTCCGTCTGGACTAAATGCAACGGTTTGCACCGCATCTGTATGTCCAGCTAGTGTTTTAATTAGGCTACCGTCGCGCGTCCAGAGTTTGATCGTTTGATCCGCGCTAGCAGTCGCGATCGTTTGCCCGTCTGGACTAAACGCTACGGCATTAACGATTTGTTGATGTCCGATCAGAGTCCGAATCAATCGCCCATTGCGTGACCACAATTTAACGGTTTGATCGGCGCTAGCAGTCGCGATCGTTAGCCCATCGGGACTAAACGCCACTCCATAAACTGTGCCCTCGTGTCCTGCAAGCCGTTGCATCAGCCAACCATCATGGCTCCACAGTTGTACAGAATTATCCGCGCTTCCGGTCGCAATCAACTCACCATCGGGACTAAACGCGGTCGCGTACACGCTCGCTGTATGTCCTTTGAGCGTTGTCACGAGCGCTCCATCTCCTCGCCAGAGTTTGACGGTTTGATCTTCCGAGCAGGTTGCTACGAAGTCTCCGTCTGGGCTAAAGCTGACACAGCGGACTCCACCCCGATGACCCGAAAGCCGATTCGATTCGGCAGCGGTGTAAACGGCTTGTCCTAAAACGCGATCGACTTGCGCCAACGTTGCTGGATCTTGGAGATGCAGGGCTTGGACTTTGGTACGAGCGCGCAATGCCCCGATCATGGCATCGAGTCCATGACCCAGCGTATAGAGCAACTCAGAGTTACTCGCGATCGCGCTAACGCTGCTTCGAGTCGCTCCCCGGTATTGCACAAACGCGACTGATCCCAGTGTGATCGCAGCAATCAGCGCCAAACTCAGCAATACGAGCAGTCGCCGTTGGAGCTTCGTGCTTCTGCGCTCTAAATCCAGTCGGGCTGCGATCACTTGAGCGCGATCGGCTTCTAAATCTCGCAGGGGGTTTTGTTCTTGAAACGTTTGACTGGCGGTAAGAAAGCGATAATCTTCGTCGCTAAGACGCTTGCCCATCGACCAATTTCGCGCATCGATCAGCGCTTGACCGCGCAGCAATCGCGATTCATCGTGATAGCCTGAGCGTTTCCACTGAGTCAGCGCCTCGGAATAAGGACGCAATTTCGCAAACTGTCGATCGATCCAATTTGCATCAAAAACCGCTTCATAAACCGGATTTTTTACCCGCAAATAGCCGTCCGATTTCTCGACTAATCCTGAAAGCAGTAAGGCAATTTGTTCGACGCTACTGTCAATTTCAATCCCTTGTCGTCGTTGCTGAAATAACGGATAGTCTCGGTCAAGATCGAGTTTCGGCGATCGCAAAATTTGCTGATACAGTTCCAGCAGTCGTCCGGTTTGCGATTCATTACCGAGAATGCGATCGCGAATTGTTCTCAAATGTTCGGGTCGATCTTGCGCTTCCCAATTTTCGATCACCCGCAGTTGAAACAAATACTCTAGCGTCAAGGCTGAGATCGCTACAGGTTCGGCTTCTTCTAATGAAATTGGAATCTGCTCGGAAATTTCGCATACCACAATATCACACAATTTCTGAGTCAGAAACGGCTGTCCGCCCGTCCAATTCAGAATATGTTGCAGCACCGATTCTGGATTCTTGATCACTCGCTTTAATCCGATCAGCAACGGAGCCGATTCTGCAAATCGAAATCCCGTCAGTTCGATCGCGCGTCCGATATTAAACGGCGTTCTTTGTTTATCGCTGATCAATTCCGCTGGAGTTGTTACACCCAGCAGCGCAAAACTTAATCGGTTAAATGCAGGCTTTTCCGATCGCTGGTCATAACACGCCCGAATCAAGGCAAAAAAATCATCGGCTGGAAACTTCAGCGCCAAAACGCTATCAATCTCATCGATGAAAATCACAATGTCTTGCTGAATCTGCGCGAGTAACACCGTTTCTAGAAACAATTCTAGCCGATTCACAAACGTCAAATGCGCGTGATCCCGCCACCACTGCCCGAACTGAATCTTCAAGCCGAAACAACTGACGATCGAAGCCGCGATCGAGGCGTACCACTGCTCTGCACTCACCTGCTGCACTCCGATCCCAGTCATATCGATCGTGCAGCACTGAATTCCCGCCTGTCGAAGTCGCAGCATCGATCGCACTCGCAGACTCGATTTCCCCATCTGCCGCGAGTTGAACACATAGCAGAATTCACCCGCTAACAGTGCTTGGTATAGCTCCTCGTCCGCTTTGCGTTGAACATAACACGCTGCGTCCGGGGGCAAACTGCCCCCGACTTGATAGCGCGAATTAAGCAGTTGGGAAGTCACGTCGTAGATAGCGCTTGCTGAAAGTACTTGCGATACAGTTGACAGCTTGGCGAAATCAGAGGATCTTTCACTCGTACCAGACCTTTGCTTTGAAGCTTAAATGCCTGGATCGGTTCAAGTTCGACCGGAGTTTCTGATAAAACTACGCGCTTCATCGCTGCCATCAACTCTGGATATTTTTGCAGATCCCACAGCAAATTGCGTAAATGATTCCCGTATACTCCGTCACTCGTTGCCGCCGATCGCAGTAGTTCTTCTACGCTAACGGTCTGAGCGCTCAGATGATGCAGTCCGACTTGCACCAAATAAGGACTGCCTCCGGTGAGTTCGAGCAGCATATCCGCCGCCGCTTCTAAATCTTCTACTCCGTACCGCTGTGCTAAATCTAGCACCTGTTCTGCATTGAGTGACGGAAGCTCGATCGACAATCCCGCATTAAACGGTGACTGATTGAGATTGAGCGGCACGTAAACCTCGGTCGAATGAACCAAGATCAAGCGTAATTTCTGCCAGAGTTCGCTTTTCGCATCTCCATAGCGCGATTTCTCGTACCATGCCCGCAGCATTCCAAAGAAATCTGTAGCGATTTCGGGATGCTCAAACACGGCATCGACTTCATCGAGTGCTAGTACGATCGGATGCTCAATTTCCGCCAGAATGTAATTCTCAAAGTAGTTGGTGCAGTTATAGCTGTTACCGAACAAGTCATCCCAATCGCGATCGAGTTGATTTGACAAGCCGAGATTTTGCGACACGATCGCGCAAAACCATTGCAAAAATCGCCGCAGATCCGTAAACACAGAAGCATCCGCCAACTGCAAACTAGTAATCGTTGTCAGGTATTCCTGCTCTCTAAGCTGCGTCAGCGTCCTTGCCACAAGCGAGGTCTTTCCCATTTGGCGAGGCGCTTTTACCCGCACGAGTGCGCCAGGTTGCAGCAGCGATTCGTAACATACGTTCTCGATCGGCGGACGATACACATAAAACGGCGAATCGACTGGCAACTGCCCGCTGAGGAGAATATTCTGGCGATTGCTCAATATAGCGCTGTCTGAATCGGTATAGTCATCCGGGCTGAGCGTTAGATCAAACGCCCGAAAATAATTTTCTAAAGTTTGTTGATCAACGGCAACTTTGCGGCTTCGGACTCGCGCTAAGGTATTCGGACTGAGCGCAGTCCGATCGCTGAGTTCTTGGAGGGTGTAAGGCTTACCAAAATTCTGTTGATTCGTCGATCGTTGTTCGGCAGCTTGCAGACGTTGCCAACCGCGAGTACTTAGGATAATTCCTCGTTTTCGTTTTGCAGGTTGCCGGGGAGGCGGAGAGTATGACATGGATACCATTAAACGTGGCAAAGAAAGTAAGGTTTGGGGCAAATAGAGGCAGCGACGCAGCTTTCTAACTTTTTCAGGAGGATAAAGTATTTTACCGCCGAAAAGTCTTCCATCGATTCTATCGGTAAAACTTCGTAGAAATTAGCCCTTTTCATAATTCATTTGCATTGTAAAAAGGCGCTAATCTACCTGAAACCCTAGCTAGAAGAGGACTTCACAAGTTAATTTAACTCTTCTCAACTTAAAGGAAGAAAATAAGAATAATCCGTATAATTTCGTATTCTATTTCTGGTGAATTAGTATAATGTCGAGATTAATTGCTATAAGTAGAATTTATAAGTAGTTCAATTTTGATAATAGCAACGGGAGGAAGAAGACCGAAACAGCCAGATTTTTTAGGATTAATCATCGTTCAACAGTGAACCGGAGAAACTGAGCTTTCGCGATCGTCAGAATTGTTGCTGCTGAGGGCTAAATTTTGCGATCGTTACGCTTCTTGCTTAAGTGGTGTACTTAAATCGTGATCTTCAGTGGTCAATGACACGGCTCACGGGCACACTGATCAAGAATTGTTGAGTCAATAGCATCAGCATTTCTACGAATTTGGTAGAATTTCTTGATACTACTACTCTCAGAGAAATTTCTGAAAGACACCGATTTTGCGCTTCGATGCGGCAAAGACGGTATACAAGTAAGAAGTTCCTAACTCTGACTTTTTTAGTTGAGTTTGCTTAAGCTTTTATGGGTGCGTGAGGTGCAGAGAATGTTAGATCAGTGGTCAGCAGTGCGAATCTTCCACGAAGTAGCACGATCGCAGCGCGAGAAACACCAGCGATGGGGCGATCGCCCTTACCGTTGGACAATTCCGTTGAAATGGTGTACGTTTTCTTCAGACTAATTTGAATGCCTGCGGACTCATGCTCAACGCTTCAGATGCAGAGTAAATTGAAAGCGATCGAGTTCCGCTTCATCGCGACCGCTTCTTCATCAAAAATTTTTTGCAATTCATCCATAGCAATCCTTTGGGTATTGATTCACTACATTTCTTTTGCGGTAACATTTTTTATCTGTTCAGTTGATGATTCGCTTAGGCTGCTCCAACTCCAATGAAGACCATTCTTGTAATTGAAGATGATGAGTTGATCCGGAACAATCTGCTAGAGATTCTGGAACTCGAAGGATTTCGAGCGATCGAAGCAGAAAACGGGCAAGTCGGGATACAAAAAGCGCGTGCCTATCTTCCAGATTTGGTGCTTTGCGATATTTGTATGCCAGAACTTGATGGATATGGCGTTTTAGAATCATTGCGATCGACTTCTCAAACTTCAACCATTCCGATCGTGTTTCTCACGGCTAAAAGCGAACAGCGCGACATGCGACACGGCATGAATTTAGGTGCAGATGATTATCTTGTCAAACCTTGCTCGGTGAATGAGTTAATCGGAGCGGTTTCTTCTCGCTTAAAAAAGCAGGCGGCATTCGTTCAGCGGTACGCCCAGCAGCAACAACAAGCGACCGCAGCTTTTCGCCGGGGGGCGATGCTTGATCCTTTAACGAACCTACCGACGCGCGGATTAATGTATCAGCACCTACACAACTTGCTTTCCCAAACCGAAAGTCAGTCGTCTATTGCGGTGCTGTGCCTGAATCTTCAGCGGTTTCATGCGATCAATTCGAGTTTTGGGCATACAACAGGCGATATCGTACTGCAAATGGTCGCGAATCGTTTGAGTAAAGTGGTGCAATCAAACGGATTTTTGGCGCGCTTGAACGGCGATCAGTTTGGCGTTGTGCTGAGCAATGTGCCGGATGCTGAGATAGAAGATTATGCACAAATGTTGCTCGATCGAGTAACGATGCCTTGTCTTGTGGATGGGCATGAAATTCGGTTCCATGCCAGCGTAGGCATGACTTGGACAGACAAACTAAAAGGAACGCCGCAGGATCTATTAACGCAAGCGGAAACGGCGCAGCATTGGTGTAAACAGCCAGGAATCACAGGCTATCGGCGCTACGATGCGGAACTAGACGCAATGGAAATGGAGCGGCGATTGATCGAAATGGATTTGACCAAAGCGATCGAGCGGGCTGAGTTTCAGGTGTATTACCAGCCACAAGTGGATCTGCAATCGGGTCAGATTGTTGGAATGGAGTCGCTCGTGCGCTGGCATCATCCGCTTCGGGGGCTAGTTTCTCCGGGAACGTTTATTCCGATTGCCGAAGAGCTAGGGCTAATTGTGCCGCTAGGAGAATGGGTGCTGAAAACGGCGTGTCAACATGCGAAACGTTGGCAGAGCGTGTATTTAGAACCGTTGCGGGTGTCGGTAAATTTGTCGATGCGGCAGTTCCAACAGCGAAATCTACCGGAGCGGGTCGCGGCGATTTTAGCAGAGACAGGACTTGATCCGAAGTTGCTAATTTTGGAGTTGACCGAAAGCTGTTTAATGCAGGATGTTCAGGCGACGATTAGCACGCTAAAGGCACTGAAAAAATTAGGAATTGAGATTTCGATCGATGATTTTGGTACAGGTTATTCGTCACTGAATTATCTGAATCAGTTGCCGATCGATGCGCTGAAAATCGATCGAACGTTTGTGAAACAGATTCACATTAGCGAAGGTGCGATCGCGATTTCTAGCGCGATTATCAACATGGCAAAAGGGCTGAAACTACATATCGTTGCTGAAGGAATCGAAACTCAGAATCAGTTGAAGTTTTTCCGCGATCGAGGCTGTGATGCGATTCAAGGATTTCTCTACAGTCCGCCGATTCCAGCCGATGAGATGCAGTCTTTATTGATCACCGATCGACGACTTCAATTGATAGCAGCTTAAATTGCTATCCTTCGATTTCAGAGAGTTCCATCCAGCGAACGGTTGAGGTTTCGATCTGATCTTCAAGGCTCGCTAATTGCTGAGAAAGCTTCTGAACTTCAGTGAATCCAGAGGGCGGATTTCTGTAGAGTTTTTGTTCGATCGCTGTTTTTTCTGCTTCGAGTTCAGGAATTCGCGTTTCTAATGTTTCAAGTTCGCGCTTTTCTTTGAACGACAGCTTACGGGGTTTATTAGAAACAGATTTTGCTACAGTCGGTTTCGGTTCTGATGGTTTCTCAGCGACAACTTCTTCATCTTTTTTGTAATCCAAATAAACCGAATAGTTTCCTGGATATTCGCGCACGTTGCCACCCTCTTCGAGCGCGAAGATTTTATCCACTGTACGATCGAGAAAATAGCGATCGTGCGATACTACAATCACACAGCCGTTAAAGTCTTCTAAATACTCTTCTAGAACCGCTAACGTTTGCACATCTAAATCATTAGTCGGCTCGTCAAGAATCAAGACATTTGGCGCACTCATCAACACGCGCAGTAGAAACAAACGTCGTCTCTCTCCACCGGATAACTTATGAATCGGTGCATATTGCTGATCGGGTGGAAATAGGAATCGTTCTAACATTTGCGATGCGGTAATCACTTCGCCTTCGGAAGTTTTAACCAATTCTGCTACATCTTTCAGGTATTCGATCACGCGCTGATTTTCGTTCACTTGAAGATCTTCAGAATGCTGATCAAAATAGCCGAAATGAATCGTGCTTCCGGCTTCGATCGTGCCTGAATCCGGCTCAAGTCTTCCGGTAATTAGATTTAGTAAAGTCGATTTTCCTGTGCCATTTTCGCCAATAATTCCAACACGATCTTCAGGATTGAAATTGTAGCTGAAATCTTTGATTAAAATGCGATCGCCAAATCCTTTAGAAACCTGGTGAAGCTCAACGACTTTCTTTCCGATTCGTCTGCCAGCGGTTGAAATTTGTACTTTAGTCTGAGTCTGTTTAAACTCAGTTTCCTGCATGTCGTGAACGCGATCGATGCGCGCTTTCTGCTTGGTACTGCGCGCTTTTGCTCCACGTTTGAGCCATTCTAATTCTCGTCGCAGTACGCCTTGATGTTTCCGTTGCGAACTTGCTTCAGAAGCTTCTTGAGCCGCTTTTTTCTCCAAATAGTAAGAATAATTGCCGTTGTAGCTGTAGAGATCACCGCGATCGAGTTCGATGATTCGATTGGTGACGCGATCGAGAAAATAGCGATCGTGCGTTACGAGCAACAGCGCGCCTCGGAATCGACTGAGATAGCCTTGCAGCCATTCGATCGACAGAGCATCTAAATGGTTTGTCGGTTCATCCATTAATAAGACATCGGGTTCTGCTAAAAGTGCGGTTGCTAGCGCAATTCGTTTCCGATAGCCACCGGATAGCTGTTGAATTTTGGCGTTGAGATCTTCAATTCCCAATCTTGTTAAAACGATCTTCGCTTTCGTTTCCAGTTCCCAAGCGTTGATCGAATCCATTTTTTGCGTCACTTGCGACAATCGCGACATTACCGCGTCAGCATTGCCATGCGCCAACTGTTCCGATAGCTGCTCGTACTCTTTCACTAGCGACATTTGTTCGCCGCTATCCGCGAAGACTTGCTCTAAAACGGTTCGCTCTGGATCGAGATCCGGGTCTTGCGGTAGGTAAATGATACGGCTACCAGAAGCTTTGGTGAGTTCGCCATCATCGATCGATTCCAACCCGCCGATCATTTTTAGCAGCGTTGATTTGCCTGATCCGTTTGTTCCAATCAAGCCAACCTTTTCGCCTGCTTCTAGCGTGAAGCTGCCGTTACGAACAATTTCCTTGATGCCGAAATCTTTTTTAACCGATCGTAGCGTTAGAACACTCATGATTGACTGAACGAAACTCGCTCATCAACGGTAGCACTGATCGAGAAAGGCTAGAGGCTTGTTTCGTTGCCCCTAGCCTCAAAGCATTTACTCTTCGGGTGCTACTCGGTCTTTGAAGCCTTTGCCCGCTGCAAACACAGGCACTCGTGTTGCTGGAATCTGAATCGCTGCGCCCGTTGCTGGGTTGCGTCCTTCACGGGCTTGACGTTCCCGCGCTTCAAAGCTGCCAAATCCGACGATCGTGACTTTATCCCCACTTGCCACCGTTTCCAAAATCGTATCGACCATTGCGTTCAAAATTGCATCTGCTTCTTTCTTGGTGACGCTTGCCTTAGAAGCGATCGCGTCGACTAATTCACCTTTGTTCATCTGTGTGTCCTCACAATGATTCGCTGCATTGTAGTGCAAGATTTTCCAAAGTTCAATCGTACTATGCAAATTTCTGACACCACGTATGATTAGAAAGTGGCATTCAACGATCGACTATGGTTCTTTCAATGTTTGATCTCAGACCGATTATCGATTTGACCGACGAGCAGTTTTATCAACTCTGTCAGGTGAATTCTGATGTCAAGTTTGAACGCGATGCCGCAGGAAAAATCCTGATTTGGTCATTGTCAGGCGGCATTACTGGAAATCGGAATGCCAAAATCTGTACGGAACTTGCTCTCTGGAATCGTCAAGCCCAGTTAGGAATTTGCTTTGGTTCTTCAGTAGGTTTTACACTGCCAAATCGAGCGGTTCGCTCTCCGGATGCCGCTTGGATTGAACAATCGCGCTGGTATGCTTTGACACTTGACGAGCAAGAAAAGTTCGCGTCGATCGCGCCCGATTTTGCCCTGGAATTGATGTCACCATTCGATGAATTAAAGGAAATTCAAGCAAAAATGCGGGAGTACATCGAAAATGGTGTTCGATTGGGATGGTTGATCGATCGTAAAACCCGGCGCGTTGAGATTTATCGATCGGATCAATCCGTTGAAGTGCTAGAAAATCCGATCGCGCTTTCTGGTGAAGCTGTTTTACCTGAATTTGTTCTCAATTTATCGATCGTCTGGTAGGGTCAATTCTGGAGCGTTCAAGAAGTAAAACATGGTTGTACCCGCGACTTGTCATCCGGGCATTGCGGCAGGAATGGCATCTTTGCAGATGTTTTATAATGTCGGCACTGGATTGTGGGATACCGCGAACTGGTGGAATGCGGCGAACGCGCTCGAAGCGACGATCGAGTATTCGCGCCTGACGGATTCGCTGACGTATCGCGGCAATATTTTTAATACGTTTTATCAAAAGCCGAGATATCCAAACTTTATTAATCCTTGGTTTCGGGATGATGACGGCTGGTGGGCGATCGCTTGGATTCGAGCGTATGATCTCACAGGCGAACAGAAGTATTTAGATCAAGCGAAATTCATCTTTTGGGACATGACCAAAGGTTGGGATAACGTTTGTCAGGGTGGCTTGTATTGGCACAAGCGAGAATTGAATTACAAAAACGCGATTACGAATGGATTATTATTCTCAGTTGCAGCAAAGTTGAACTTACGTGAACCGAACGATAAACGCTATCTAGAATGGTCGCAAAAGATTTGGAAATGGTATCAGCAAAGCGGATTGATTAACGCTGAGAATTTAGTCAATGATGGTTTAGATAGCAATTGTCGCAACAATGGAAAAACGATCTGGACATACAATCAAGGCGTTCTAATCGGTGGATTAGTGGATTTGTATCGCGGCACAAAAGACGCAGAGTTATTAAAGCAAGCAGAATTGATCGCGGATTCATCGATCGCGAAATTAGCCCGAAATGGAATTTTGCGCGAACCCTGCGAAGATAAAAATAATTGTGGCAACGATGCGCCGCAGTTCAAAGGAATTTTTATGCGGAATTTGGCGGATTTATATCGAGTCAGTCCCAAGCCGACGTATCGCGAATTTATCGAAAAAAATGCAGCGTCGATCTGGGCAAATCGCAACGAGAAAAATCAGTTCGGTTTGAATTGGGCAGGCTCGATCGATAAAGCCGATGCGATTCATCAAACGAGCGGGATCGATGCGTTAAATGCGGCGATTTCCCTTTCAACTGCAAATACTTATCAAGCCGAATCGGTTGCCAGTGGCGTTCATCCAAATTATGCGATGAGTCAAGCTGAGAATGATTTGATTCGGTTTGATTTGTCGATCGGGTGTTCGGGTCGATATGATTTGGTGTTTCGGTATGCCTCGCCTGAAAGTGCAGTGCGATATGTATATGTGAATGGGCGGAGTTTGATCGATCGACAGTCTTTCCCAGCAACGGGCAACTGGAATCAATGGCAATCGGTCAAAATCGAGAATGTTTGGTTGAATGCGGGCGATAATTCAGTTTCAGTGATTTTTAATTCAAGTAAAGGCAGTCAAAATCCGTTAGCGTTGGATGCGTTATCGATCGATGTTTCACGGAAGTTGAAATGAACGTTGTTAGAAAGATTAAGCACCGTTTGAATCAAATTAAATCGCTCAGCGTGTACGATTTTGATTTGATCAGAGAACGCATGACTGATTGGGCGCAATTGCAGCACTATGATCAAGCGAATGCTGAACTGGTTGAAGATTGCGATCGCGTTATTTTCTTTGGTGATTCGATTACAGATTTTTGGGATTTATCAACTTATTTCCCGAATCAGTCTTATGTCAATCGCGGAATTTCTGGACAAACGACACCGCAGATGTTGATTCGATTTCGTCCGGATGCGATCGCGCTTCGTCCCAAACTTGTGATTCTTTTAGCCGGGACGAATGATATCGCAGGCAACACGGGCAAAACTACGATCAAGCAAATCCAAAATAATTTAATGTCGATCGTTGAACTTGCGAAGTATCACCAAATCCGTATGATTCTCGCTTCTATTCTTCCGGTCAGTGAGATAAGCTCAGCCACTCGTCCTTTGATCAAAATTCAAACGCTGAATGACTGGATTCGGCAATATTGTGCAGAGAATGACTGTGTTTATCTGGATTACCACAGCCAGATGGTGAACGATCGTGGCTTTTTACAATCTCATCTTTCCGAGGATGGTTTGCACCCAAACGAGGCGGGTTACAAAATCATGGCTCCACTTGCAGAAGCCGCAATTCAAAAAGTGATATGTCCTGGATAGAACTAAGTCTAGATGCCACTTCTGAAGCGATCGACTGGATTCGATCTCTTTTAGCCACGATTGATTACACAGGCGATCTACAAATCGAAAAAGCTTCCTCACCCTGGGCGTTTCACGTTTGTTTCTATTTGAGCGATCGCGCCAAAGTTAATCAAATCGAAACCGCATTATCATCGCTGCATCGAACCGGAATGACAACCCAATTAGAAATCGCGATCGTTGAGCAAAAATCAGAATCTTCAACCGCTGTGCATCGAGTCGGCGATCGCTTTGTGATCGCAAACGGAAATTATCAAGCGCAATCGAGCGAAATTGTTCTAAATATTCAGGAAAGTCTAGCATTCGGTAGCGGTTTTCATCCTGCAACAATCCTGAGTTTGCGCCTGATCGAACGTCATGTTACGCCGAATCTAGAAGGATTGGATCTCGGTTGTGGATCTGGAATTTTAAGTATTGCAATGGCGAAATTAGGCGCGCGAGTTTACGCGATCGATAATGATCCGATCGCAGTCGAAGCGACTCAACGCGCGATCGTTGAAAATTCCGTTAGCGTTAAAGTCGATCGTGCAAGTCTCGGAAAAGGAAGCGATTTAGGGCACTGGATGGGCGGCGAAGTGTCGGAAACAAGGTCGATCGGACCTGCTGAAAATTTTGATTTAATCGTTGCGAATGTGTTTGCTCGAATCCTACTTGATCTAAGCAAAGATTTGAAAAAAGCACTCCGACCCATGGGACGATTAATTCTGGCGGGATTTACGATCGAATACGAAACAGAATTAACCGAAACGCTAACGCCATTGGGATTTGAACTCATCGATCGAGAACAAATCGAAGACTGGATCGCGATCGTGTATCAGCTTAAACCGCTTCCGTCTTGACCTCAAGTGCTGGAATTTCCTCGATTTCGGGCAGTTTTTCTAGCGTCAATCTGGTCTGATTTGAGCCACCGAGAACCTTCAGTAGTTTTGGCTTTGGATCATGCAGCAAGTAAATTAATCGATCGCCCACCTGCCAACTCAAATCCGCCAAACAAACCTGCAAACTCTGATCGCGCTCTAACAACACAGGTAAAAGCGCTTCAGCTTCGATCATCGTTCTCAATCTAGCTTGCTGCGCTTCAAAATTTTCCGCGTTAAACTCAGTTTCACCCAGCTTCACGGCATTGTCAGACAAAAACTGATTCCAAATCTTTAAATTAAACTGTGGCGTGAATGCAGGCTGAATTTTCACAGAAGCCGCCGAATCAGACGGAAAAACCGAGAGAACGCGCGGCGGAGAAAATTCCTCGATCGCTCGCTGCGCTAATACCAAATTCACGTCTCCATTGTTCGTCATCGCCAAAAAGGTTCCCACAGAAGCCAGCCCTGCTTCTTCTAATACATCCGTGTCTAAAGCGCTGCGAATAAACACTTTGAGATTTTCATCGGTTGGATAAGAATCTGGCTCAGTATCGATTAGCGCTACTGATTCACCGCGATCGCGAAACAATCTAGCAATCAGCAAACTCAACGGACTACAACCCACAATTACCGCGCCTGTGGTATCTTCTGCGGTGATTTTTAATAAATTTGCGATTCCTTGTGCGCTCACAGACTGTAATACCACCGTTAATATGATCGTCAAAAATACAAGCGCCTTAATCGAATCACCGCCGTTAATGCCGCGTTGCGTTAACAGAATCGCAAAAATTGATGCAACAGAAGCCGCAATAATTCCACGCGGTGCAACCCA
>CAXTDB010000005.1:0-45106 GCA_964242045.1 uncultured Leptolyngbya sp.
TGCCCAGATGTGTTTCAGATCATTCCAGTCGAATCTGCCGTAGTGGTTGCGAACCGTTTTGCTGTCGAGGACTTTGTAGACGGCGGCGGTTCCCCAGGTGGGTTTGAGGATGAGCGTGTCGTAGAGCTTCGAGCTTTCGTCGTCTTGGAAGTGCAGGCATACGCCGAGGTCGTGGAGGTAGCCACTCAGTTGGAGGGCATCGCTGCGACGGGTGAAGCCGTTTTGGGTGCAGAGGTCGAGGTATTGATCGAGGCTGAGGGTGTTGCGGGGGTCGGTGTCGATCGCATTGCGGACGTTGACCCAAGTTTTGGGGAGGGTGCTGCCGATGTGGGGGAGTTGTTTGAGGTGGTGTTTGAGGGTGTCGAGGAGTTGGGGTAAGCCTCGGTTGGTGAGGAGGTTGGTTTCGAGGGTGTCTTTGAGATGGGGGAATTGTCCGCGTAGTTGGGTTTGGTTGAGGTTGCCTTTGCGGTCTTGTTTTTGGTTTTGGATGATCAGCAGGGGGCTGGCATCGCTGAGGAGTTCGACGGTGTTGAGCCAGTAGTAAAAGTCGGTTTGTTCTGAGCGGGAATCGTCTACGAGGGCATAGAGGGAGCGCTTGGTGAGGAAGAATTGATGGGTGGCGTGGTAGATTTCTTGTCCGCCGAAGTCCCAGATGTTGACGCGGAAGGTATGACCATTTTCGAGGGGAAAGTAGAATTGAATGATGTCGATGCCTTCGGTGGAGGGTTCGGATGGAACTAATTGATAGTTTGAATTCTGGAGCTTTTTGGCTAGAGATGTTTTTCCGGCTCCAGGTTCACCAATGATGAGGAGCTTAGCTTCGTATAAGGTATCGGTTTCTGACTCGCGCAGTTGCCGATAGTATTGCCGAATGCTTTCAATACCTTCCTGAACAACTTCTAATGGTGGATTTTTAATTGGATTACCAGATAAGCCAAGTTCTGTGAGATTTTGCAGTGAAGTAAGGAAATCTGGAATCTCAGTAATCTCATTGTTATACAGATGAAGTTTTGAGAGATTCTGTAGTTGGGTAATTGCCAATGGAATGCTGCTGATCTGATTTCTAAAGTCGCCAACTATATTAGCTAGACGTAGTATTGAAAGATTTTGCAATTGAGCAATCGTCTCAGGAAACTCGGTAAGTTGATTACTTCCTAACTCTAGCTCTGAAAGATTTTGCAATTGAGCAATCGTCTTAGGAATCTCACTAATTTGATTGCTAGATAAGTTTAATACCGAAAGATTTTGTAATCGTAGAATTGCCTCAGGAAACTCAGTGAGTTGGTTACTTCCTAACTCTAGCTCTGAAAGATTTTGCAGTTGAGCAATTGACTCAGGAATCACACTAATTTCATTCTTATACAGGTTCAGTGCTGACAGGTTATGCAGTTGAGAAATTGCTTCAGAAAACTCAGTAATCTGATTGAAAGATAGATCTAGTTGAATGAGATTTCGTAGCTGAACAATTGTTTTAGGAATCTTGCTAATCTGATTGTCAGATAGGTTGAGTTTTGAAAGATTCTTTAGCTGAACAATTGCTTCAGAGATTTCTCCGATGTTATTAAAAGATAAGTCCAGTTCTGTGAGATTATGTAGTTGAGCAACTGTCTCAGGAACCTTGTAGATTTCGTTTTGAGATAAATCTAGTTTTGAAAGCTTTGGAAGTTGAGCAATCGCCTCAGGAATCTCGCTAATTTGATTACCCCACAGAGACAGTGATGAGAGATCTTGCATTTGGGAGATTCTATCGGGAATCCTGCGGATTTTATTGCCACCAAGCTGTAAAGTTTCTAAACCTGATAGCTCGAAAACTTTAGCGGGAATTTCTTCAAGCCTTTCAGCTTTTTTCTCACCACTTAAATCTAACTCTTTAAGCTGCTGCTTTTTTGCCACTCGAATCTTTACCAAAGCCCAAGCGGGTGTTTTGCTGATGCTAGGTTTCCAAGGAGGCATTGGGGGAAGATGAGAGAGGGACAGTTTTAAGGTATCAAATTTTGCTGAGAGACGGGAGTGGGAGAGGGCTGCGCCACGCTTCGCAAGGGCGAGATGGGAAAGAGTACTCACCAAATCGCCCGAACATTCGTCAAAGCTTGAATCTTGCGATCGCAACTTACCAACGCCAAATTCTGTACCGAAAGCTTGGGTGAGTCACGAAGATACCAGATGCTCGTTTGAGTATCAGCAACAATAGAACTCATTCGATCTCTTTTATCGGAAAGTTACCCCACATCTCTTGTCGAGCGATCGTCAGATCGCGTTCTGTAACTTCATCAAAATTCGCCCAAATCCCTCTAAGTTTAGAGCGAGATTGCTCCGATACTGTCGTTGGCTGAAGCCTTTCAATAAAGGTTAAAACTTCCCCTTGTTTCTCAGGCGAAAGCGTCTGGAGTTTTTCGAGAATAACTTGTTGAAGTGATGACATTGGAAACCCCTTCTACGGATGCCTATTCTACCAACAAAGTAACAAATCAGTTCTAGAAAGCCAATTGACGCAACTCAGCGACCTCTTATCGCAGTAAGCCATTTTCTGCCGAAACCTGCTGAATTCGATCGACAACCGTTTCCATCCGACTGAATGACGCATCAATTTAAGTTCGCAGGTCGATAAGTCGTTTTTGGGCGCAATTGAAGACAGAATTAATGCGCTACTGTAAAACGCAAATGCGACGAGGCACTGCATCTTTTACCACCGATTGCAATGGCTACCACGTCTCCTCACTCGACAACGAGTATCAAAGACTCATCGCCGAGTTTCAGAAGCTCGATCGCGAGACTCAGAACCTCAACCGTGAGAAAAAATTGCAAGCACAAATCGATCTCAGCGCTAACACACCAGATCTGAACCGACTCTACAGAAAGAGCGGTTATTCCTCAAAGTACGCTGGAGTAAAAGTTCCGTGCAATCCGTAAGGAATGTGATGCTTGAGATGTAGCTTTGCGACAATGCTCAAATCTTTCGCATCGACAATCACCACATCAGAGCGATCTCGTTCCGTATCAAACACGGTTGCAATCAGCCATCCGTCATCTTCTTCGCCCTGCAATTCGGTGTACAGTCCCGCTTCCGTTGCTGTTCCGCGTGGAACAAACACAGGCTCACTTACATAGCCTGTCGGTGCAAAACTGCGAACCTGTCGCGCTCCGGTTTCGACATCGACTTTGAGAATCGCTTGATGCGGCGCGTTTCCAGTTTCCGCATGAGCCGCTGCCATATAAATGTAACGGTGTTGTCGTCCAGCTTTCGCGGGGTGAACGAATGGAAACTCACAGCAACGGGCTTCGAGCAGTTCTCGATCGACTGTTCCCGTTTCTAAGTTCATCCGAAACCGCCACAGTTGACCCGGTGAAAGTGCATCGAACTCAGTTTCTCGATAGTCTGCTCCGGGTTCAACCTCTGGCAAATTGGTATAACAAACCGAATCAATCACGATGCTGCCATCTTGCTCGAATGCGTTCGCATGATGGAAGACGAAGCCTGAAGGCGTTTCAAGAATTCGAGGTTTCGATTTAACGGCTGGATCGCGTGGGATGATCAGAACTTTCGTTGGCTGATCGGGTTGGAATTTGATACATTCACCCGCCGATCGCACTCCTGCGACAAACGGCAGCGGATTGAACTTGACGGGATTCTGAAAGAAAATGCAATAGTTCGGAGTGATGGCAAAGTCGTGAATAAAGGCAAATCCGGGAACCGGATAATCGTGATGGCGGATGATGTTGCCATCGAGATCGAGTTCGTAGATGGCGATCGTAAACGACAATCCAGCCTTGATCGAGAAATTGACTAAACAAGGTTTACCCTGATCAAATTTGCTCGAAGGATCAATCCAAGGATGTGCCGCGAACGGTGCGCCTTTGCCTAACTTGCCGTCAAAGTACTCTAAGCCTAAAGTTTCTAAAGTCTTTGGATCAAGGCGATGCGGTTCCGCCGCTTCCCACAGTGCAAGCAGCTTTCCGCCCCAGTAGATCACCTGTGTGTTGGCGATGTTTTTGATCCGAACATCAAACGCATTTCCCAACCAACCGCCGGATTTCTGCGTCCCGAACACACCGCGATAGAGAATCTTTCCGGCTTTTTGTTCGGCTAAATAGCCTTCGGTTCTAACGAATCGATTGCGAAAATGAGCGCGTCCGTTGTGGAATGCGATCGCGCTAATCATGCCGTCGCCATCAAACGGATGCTGAAATCGTTCGCCGTTGACCTCAAATAATCCAGGTCCGTTTCTAAACAGCGTTCCGGTTAATTGGGCTGGAATTTCAC
The DNA here is from genome assembly GCA_964242045.1 of uncultured Leptolyngbya sp. GTDB lineage: Bacteria > Cyanobacteriota > Cyanobacteriia > Leptolyngbyales > Leptolyngbyaceae > Leptolyngbya. Next base: position 4,262 of record CAXTDB010000005.1, read on the forward strand.
CTTCAATCTCGTCGATCCAGTAGTCGTATTCTTGTTTTAGTGATCGATATCCGCGCTGCCATTCTTTCGTATTGTAAGAAGCCGTCGGAACGGTCGCTGCATGTTCAAAAAGCTGGAACCCTTGCATTGCTCTTTCGTACCTTTACTGCGATTTTTAAACAGAAGAACACCGAATATTTATAGAATTCCGAGTTCTGGTTTGGACTATGAATCTATCAATGCTGAGATCTTCGCCCTCATCCCCTAGCCCCTTCTCCCAATTCGGGAGAAGGGGAACCGAAGTCTTGCTCCCTCTCCCAATTTGGGAGAGGGTTGGGGTGAGGGCGAACCAACCTTGCGATCGACAGAGTGATTTAATCCACGATCCTTTGGTTCGATTACTCGACTTCCTTTCCTGCACTGATCGAAATCAAATTCGGCATAAATGCTTGTCCGATCGGTTTTGCTGGATCAGCTTCTAAGGCAGGGGGAACTTCAGCGATCGTTGGTGTCGTCGCATCCGCCGCAGGCAGCCAGCCCAACAACGGTAACGGCAACAACGTACTCAGATTTGTAATCAGCACCAAAATCCAGAGGTTGTCGAAATTCGTATCGGTGACACCAAACCAGTGAGTTAACAGCGCCCCGAACTCATACGACAATAGCCCTGACAAGTTCACTACTGACATTAACAAAGCAAATAGGGTCGCTTCTACTCCCGGTGGGCAGAGTCTCGCCGCTAAAACCAACACAGGCATAAACGCAATCTGTCCCATCACCGTCAGAATCAAACTATCGCCCAAGCTAAACCAGCGATCGTCAATTCCCAACGCCCGATTCGTATGGGTCACGAGCAGCAACATCGACAGCCCCAACACGGCAGAAATCACCGTAGACCAGCCAAAAATGACTCGAAACGGAACGGCTTTGAGAAATCGCTGAAATACCCAAACTCCCAGAACCGAAGCGATGCTTGTAACCAACCGCACTCGCCCTAAAAACTCTGGCTCAAATCCCAACTCATTCGTTGAGAAGTAAAAGAACGAAGATTCCGCTGTCGGAGTCGCTTGCCACAAAAACAAAAATGCAGTCGGCAACCAGATCGATTTCTGTGTGACCGCTTGTTTAAGCTGTTTCAACTGATCGCCAACGATCGACCAATTTCTTTTCTCGGTTACAGGCGCTTCTGAAATCAACCACGCCACACCAGACACGATCAGCGGAAACGTTGCAGTAATCCAGAAAATCGTTCGAGTATCAAAATGCTGAAGCAGCGAACCGCTGAAATATGCGGTGATCAGTCCCCCGACTGCCGCCGTGCCCCAACTAAGTGACTGCAATGATCCCGCACCGCTCACTGATTCGCCGCGCGCCCGCTCGACTACCAGCGAATCAACAATCACATCCGCGATCGCAGTCGATAATGATCCAAGTGAAATCGCGAGCGTTGCCGCCCACGCAGAATGAACGACGGTTGCGAGTAAGACCCAAGCGATCGTGCCGAGAAAGCCCGACAGCACAAGATACGGACGACGACGATAACCGAAGATTGGCAATCCGTCGGAGATAAACCCAAACAGCGGTTTAATCATCCACGGTAGCGCCACGATTCCTAGTAATGCCGACACTTCAGCCGGATTCAGGTGCAGCTCGTCTTTGAGAAAGAAACTCACTGCCAAGCGCGCTAAACCGAGAATCCCCTGCACAAAATAGACCAGGAGAATTGCGATTAGCTCTGCTGATGGCTCATGACCGAAAAAGAGCTTTTCGGTCATCGAGTTCTTGATTTTGGTAAAGCTAGAGTCAGAAATCATTGACGATTCTTTACATTTATCAATCGCTTACATCATATCGCCATATTCAGAACCGAGGGGATTTCTAACCGTAAAGTTGAGCATTTGCTGATTTTTGCCGAAAATCTTGATCTTGCTTCTGGTGAGCAAATAAGCTTTGTGTATTAAACCCTACAGTTTGCTTAATACTTTGACACATTCCTTAATATTGGTTAATATGGTCGTAGCTAATGCGTTTCAGAGTATTAACCCATGCAAGACACACAAAGAATGACAGCAACGGCTGTAGAAGACCGCAACGCTTGGAAGTTTGGCTTCACCCCGCAAGCTGAACTGTGGAATGGTCGGTTCGCGATGCTCGGCTTCGTCGCTGCTTTGGCTACGGAATATTTGACAGGTGGTGGAACGCTCCACTTCCTGGGTTTGATGTAATGTTTTTCCTCTAAATTCTGGTCAACCTTGAAAGCTAGTCTTGCGGGCATCTCTTCGTTGAGATGTCCGATTTTTTTGGCTCAACCCTCAAGGAAGTCACGTCGCTTAAGCTAGAAAAACCTTACTTCCTGAAAGCCTCATGTTTTTTTGGTTTCATCGAACGCGAAGGGCGCTGCAAGCATCGCGAATTTGGCTCGGAGTTTTGATCGCGACGATTGCGATCGCGACTCACTCGCTATTTGCTGCCGATTCACTTCACGCGGATGTGCAAGCGCTCGTTAATCTAGGAGCGCGCGTGGCGGGTTCTGCGATCGTTGAGCGGGCAAGCGAATATTTGATCAATCAATATCGCCAAGCGGGTTATCAAGTTGAAGTGCAAACCTTTACTTATCCGAAATTTGCGGATGCCGGATCAAGTTTGACGATCGACGGAAAAACGATCGAGGCTTGGGCAATGATTCATTCGATCGCGGGCAATTCATCTGGAAAACTGGTCGCTGTGCCGAATTTTGGTCAGTCTGAAGATTTCAAAGCGGTGAACGTGCGAAATCAGATTGCGATCGTGAAGCGCGGTGGAGGGGTTCAGTTTGCTCAAAAGATTGAAAATGCAGCGGCGGCAGGTGCGATCGGGATTCTAATCGTCAACAATCAGCCCGGAAACATTCGCGGCATGTTGCTGAAACCTTCTTCGATTCCAGCCGCATCGCTTTCTGAACAGGTGGGAACTCCTTTACTTGAACAGGCAGAAAAAACGGATTTGCGGGTTACGTTGACGGTTAAAGCACAACCGGATGCTTTGGGGCGCAATGTGATCGCTCATTTGCCGAATGTGAAACAGCCGAAGCTGATCATCGGGGGACATTACGATTCGGTTGACAATTCTCCGGGAGCGAACGATAACGCATCGGGAACCGCAGTCGTTTTAGGGTTAGCACGATCGCTGTCGAAATCGCCCGAAGCCAAGCAAATTTGGTTTATGGCGTTTGACGGCGAAGAAGATGGGCTGAAAGGTTCGGATACGTTTGTGAAGCGGGCAACTCCGCAGTTTCTGAAGGGACTGAAAGCGATGATTAACTTTGATATGGTTGGGATTAACGATCGATTGCTGATTGAGGGATCAGGAACAATGAGCGCGATCGCTAAATCGATCAATGGTGATGTGAGTTCGAGTCAGTTTGGTGGCAGCGATCACGCTTCTTTTAAATCGAAAGACGTGCCGACTCTGTTCTTTTTCCGAGGCAAAGATCCGAACTATCATTCACCCGGCGATAAGATTGTTGATCCTCGTTTGCTTGAAGAAACGCAAGCAGCGGCAATCAAAATCATTTCGCAAATTCTTCAATAGTCGTGGCTATTTTACGTTGGCGCGCGCACCAGATTGAGCCGCAAACGCGATCGCGAGTCCGTCGGCTGCATCATCGGGTTTTGGTGGCTCGGATAGTCCAAAAATCATCATCACCGCTTGCTGAATTTCTGATTTTTGCGCGCCGTATTTTGCCACCGAAGCTTTTACCTGCGATTGATGTAAAAAAATCGGCTCACACAAACCACATTCACCGAGCGCTAATTCAATTACACCCAATGCGCGTAGAACTTTACTCGCGCTCGTCATTTCGCGACTGAAAAACGGCATTTCTAGAGCGACAACATCGGGTTTGAGAATTTGACAAAGCTCACAGATATCATCGTGAATCTGTTTTAGCCGATCGTAAATCGACGACTTTGCAGGAGTGGTAATCACTCCGTAATCTAAAACATGCTCATCTTGAATGGCACCATATCCGATCGTGGCGATCGCGGGATCGATGCCTAAAATAATTTTTCCTTGTAACGTTAGCATTTGGATTGCGCTATCTTTAGATTTTTATAATACACTCGAACTATTCAAACATGGCGAAACTTCCTTTTGAAATTGATATTGTTGTCGATCGAATTCGCGAAGCAGTCAGCACTGTTCCGAAAGCTGCCATGTTTGAACTTCACGAACACGGCTACACATCTTTGTTTGAGCAATTGATTAGCTGCTTAATTTCGGTTCGTACCTATGATGAAGTAAGTTTACCTGTTTCGCGTCGATTGTTTGAGCGCGCTCGTACTCCTGAAGCGATCGCGCAACTCACCCCTGAAGAAATCGAAACGCTGATTCGAGACTGTACGTATCCAGAGCAAAAGGCGAGACAAATTCACGCGATCGCCAATCAAATCGTCACAGATTATGCGGGCGAACTTCCAGCGGATATTGATGTATTAATGAGCTTTAAGGGAATTGGGGTAAAGTGCGCTCATCTTGCGTTAGGCATCGCTTGTAATCAACCGTATATCAGCGTCGATACTCATGTCCATCGCATTACAAATCGTTGGGGATATGTGGAAACGAAAACCCCAGAGAAAACCACGATCGCACTCGAAGCAAAACTGCCACAACGCTACTGGATTGAGATTAATCAATTATTAGTTCCGTTCGGGAAACACATCTGTACTGGAAAGCGTCCCCACTGTTCGCAATGTCCAGTTTTAGGTTGGTGCGAGCAGAAAATTACCTAACGGTATTGATTCACGACGCGCAACAAAGACGATCGATAAATTTGTCTACCTTTGAGATTGAGATGCACACCATCGATCGTTAAATCCGCTTTCAAGGCTTGCCCTGAGAAAAGCGGTTGTATCGCTTCAGCACGGACGGGTAGATTTTCGCGTTTGGCGACTTTCTGAATGCTTTGATTGATTAGTTCGACTCGTTCGATTGTTCCTGCGATCGACCGATCTTTACTCGCTTCAACACTTGAGTAGAATGCAGGCAGCAAGGCGATTTTCTGAGTGTTCATTTGCTGGCGCAGCGTTGCCAGAATTTGCGTTAAGTTCTGCTCGAACTGCTCTGGAGTCGTGCGATACGCCGCATCGTTCGTGCCGATCGCAACGATCGCACTTTCACACTGTACCTGAGTTGATTTCAAAGCCTCGAACTGCTCAAGTTGAGAAATCGTACTCATTCCTGGAATGGCAAAGTTAAACGCATCATTGCCCAAGGTATTCTCAAGCTGTGCTGAAATCGAATCGCCGAATAAACAGACTTTGAATTTTTGTCGATCGACTACAATCTGCTGATACTCAACTGCATTTTGCCACTCAGGTCTGCTGCTAAGACTGTCGGTTGGAATCATTAGATTATTTCCAGTCGAGGCAATCATAAATCGACCGAGATAGCCCATTTTGTAGCTGATAAATCCGACGATCGGAATCATCAGCAAATTCAAACCAAGAGAGACGGGAAGAATGAAACGCTTCATAAAAAGATCAGGGCAATTTGAGAAGGTTTCACGACTTTTATCAGCTATTCCGGACGTTTTACCGACAAAACTCGACCCGATCGATAAGCTTTAATACCATCAGAAAATCGAATCAACAATCGCCCTTCTTGATCGATTCCCGCGCCTTCTCCTACAAATTGCTCACCCGCCGACTCAAACACGATCGTAGTTCCCAGTAAAACATCGCGCGCTCGAATCTCTGGTAGTACTTCCGCAAAAGAGCGATCGCACAATGATAGCAAACAATACCGTAATTGCTCTAACAATGCTTTCCGCTCAGGAACATCTGCTGAAATCTGCTGTAAGCTAATTCCATTCTGAACTGTTTCTGGTACAGTCTCACAATTGATGCCAATTCCAACAACTACTTGAGCTTGATCAGATTGGATGCGAGACTCACAGAGTATCCCTGCAAGCTTTCGACCTTGAACAAACACATCATTTGTCCATTTGAGGCGAAGCTTATCGCGCTGATCGGGTAACAATGCTTCGATCGCGTCAATCACCGAGAGTCCAGCGACCAAACTTAAGCTAGACAATTGAGCGATCGATAATTCCAGCACAAAACTCGCAGTCAGAACTCCCGACGAAGATAACCAAATGCGATCGAACTGTCCGCGTCCTGCGGTCTGATTTCGCGTAAATACGACATCCCCATGATTGAGTCTAGAAAGCTGCTTCATTGCCCAAGTATTCGTACTGTCGCAGCTTTCTAAATCAATTAACCAGTCTTTAGGCTGTAACCGCTTCCTGTCCATGCTTGTGTAACAAATCCATCAGTTCATCGTGATAATCGTGAAACGTGGAATTTCTTTTCACCGAAGTTTCGCGCTCTAGTAGATTAATCGTCATAATCTTGCGAACCGTTCCCGGACGCGCGCCCAGTGCGAAAATTCGATTCGAGAGAAACACCGCTTCTTCGACATCGTGCGTAATCATGAAAATTGTAATCCCAGTGCGCTGCCACAGATCGAATCGTGCATCGATTCCTTGGTGTGAACATCCAAAGTTCCAAATGGTTCATCCATTAGCAGAATTTTTGGTTCCGAGGCGAGGACGTGCGCGATCGCGACTCGTTACTCGCTGCTTCATTCCGCCCGATAGCTCTTTCGGCAAAGACTTGCCAAACTTGGTTAGTCCTACTACATCTAGATAGTAGCTGGCTTGTTCCCGTCGTTCTTTCTTCGGCACACCGATGCTTTGTTTGCTCAAGCTTAGATCACTCAGAAATTTTTGGAGAATCAAACAATGGTTTCTACTGTTCAAACGAAACTTAATCCGGCATCTGCTATCTATGATGAAGTCGCTCCCGCTCGTCAGCCTTGGTCACGGATTGTGAAAAAAGGTCAAACGCTGCGGATTGTTGATTTGCAAGGCAATCAAGCGACGGAATGTCTGAAGCTGGAAAGCTCGTGAAACTGCGGGTGGAAATGGATCTAATGGTGTTAATTTCTAACTGTCCTCAAGTGAACAATTCTTGTAATGCCTACTATCCGACACCAATTCGGCTGAGCATTTGGGATGCTGCATAGGTAAAAGGGCGAAGTTTTTCAGGGGAAGCAGGATATAATTGCCTTCTCCCTGTTTGTTGTTTTTGAGCAAAGAAGGTATGTTCAGGAAGGTTTTGATAGCGAATCGGGGTGAAATTGCCTGTCGGGTGATTCGGACACTCGATCGCTTAAACATCGCGTCGATCGCAGTGTACTCGGATGCTGATGCTCACGCTCAGCATGTGGCAATGGCAACCGAAGCCGTTCATATTAGCGCGGCTCCGGTGGCAGAGAGCTATCTGAAATACGATCGCATTCTCGCAGTGGCGAAACAAACGGGTGCAGAAGCGATTCATCCGGGCTATGGATTTTTGAGCGAGAATGCTGAGTTTGCCGAAGCTTGCGAAGCGGCAGGAATTGCCTTTATTGGCCCGACTCCAGAACAGTTACGACAGTTCGGATTGAAGCATACTGCGCGCGAAATTGCTCAACAGAATCAAGTGCCAATGCTGTTGGGAAGTTCACTGCTTGAGAGTTTAGAGCAGGCGCGAGATGTGGCAAATACGATCGCTTATCCTGTGATGCTGAAAAGTACTGCTGGAGGTGGCGGCATCGGGATGCAGGTGTGTATGAGTGAGGCAGAGTTATCTGATTCGTATGAGAAAGTAAAACGTTTAAGTCAATCGAACTTTAAACAAAGCGGAATTTTTCTAGAAAAATATATTCAAACGGCTAGACATATCGAAGTTCAAATCTTTGGAGATGGCAACGGGAATGTGATCGCGCTTGGTGAGCGGGATTGTTCGACACAGCGACGGAATCAGAAAGTGATCGAAGAAACACCCGCACCGGGAATCACAAATGAACTAAGACAGGAATTGCTCGAAGCAGCCGTTCGATTAGGCAAAGCCGTGAATTATCGATCGGCGGGAACCGTTGAATATGTGTTCGATGTGGAGACGCAACAGTTCTATTTTCTTGAGGTGAATACTCGTTTGCAGGTTGAACATGGTGTAACCGAGGAAGTTAGTCGCGTTGATTTAGTCGAATGGATGATTCGAGTGGCAGCGGGTGAGACTGAATTTCTCAAAGCTTATGAGCATAGTCCTCAAGGTCATTCGATCCAAGTGCGAATCTATGCGGAAGATGCGAACAAGAACTTTCAGCCGAGTTCTGGATTATTAAATGCAGTGAGTTTTCCTGATTTGATTCGAGTAGATTCTTGGATTGAAGCAGGAACAGAAGTAACTCCATTTTATGATCCGCTTCTAGCAAAAATCATTGTTCATGAAGATTATCGACTCTGCGCGATCGCACAGCTTCAACAGATATTGGAGTGTTCCACGATCGCAGGCATCGAAACCAATTTAGACTATCTGCGCCAAGTGATTGCGGATTCTCATTTTCAAGCAGGAACAATCAGCACTAAATTTCTCAACTCGTTTGAGTACAAGCCGAATACGATCGATGTTCTAGAACCAGGAACCTACACCACAATTCAGGACTATCCAGGACGGATTGGCTACTGGGATATTGGAGTTCCACCATCGGGGCCGATCGATCATTTCGCATTTCGAGTCGCAAACCGAATTGTCGGTAATCCTGAATCTGCGGCGGCGTTGGAATGTACTGCGACAGGTTCAACGTTGCGATTTAACTGTGATACTACGATCGCATTAACAGGCGCACTGATGAAAGCAACCTTGAACAATCAACCTGTTGAATTTTGGACAGCAATCCCAATTCGAGCAGGCAGCACTCTAAAGCTCAAAGGAATTCAAGGGAATGGATATCGAACTTACATCGCGTTTCAGAACGGTTTAGATGTACCAGAGTATTTGGGTAGTCGATCGACGTTTACTCTGGGAAAATTTGGCGGACATGCAGGACGAACATTGAGAACCGGAGATGTCCTGCATATTCAGAAAAACGAAGCTCAAATCTTACCTCAGCAGTGTTCTGCTGAACTAATCGCGCAGTATCAAGAACAATGCTCTAATCAATGGGAAATCGGCGTTCTCTACGGACCGCACGGCGCACCTGATTTCTTCACACCCGAAGATATTGAGATGTTTTTCTTAACCGCTTGGACAATCCATCACAACTCTGCTCGAACTGGAATTCGTTTGATCGGACCTAAGCCTAGATGGGCGCGCACGGATGGAGGAGAAGCAGGCTTACATCCTTCTAACATTCACGATAATGCTTATGCGATCGGAACAGTCGATTTCACAGGCGATATGCCGATCATTCTCGCGCATGATGGTCCGAGCCTCGGTGGATTCGTTTGCCCTGCCACGATCGTACAATCTGAACTGTGGAAAATTGGACAGTTAAAACCAGGTGATACCGTTCGGTTTTATTGTCTAACCGCGAATGAAGCGCGCGATCGAGAACTTGCACAAGATCGTGCGATCGCAAACCTCACTCCGTTACCAAAACCTGCTTCTCTTCAAGTTTCAGAATTTTCTCCGATCTTGAATCGAACTTCAGATGCGGATCAAGTTTCAGTCACTTATCGCCAAGCAGGAGACAAATATCTTCTCGTCGAATTTGGTGATCTTGTTCTTGATTTGAACTTACGATTCTGTGTTCATGCCTTAGTTCAATGGCTCAAAGCAAATCATATTCCAGGCATTATTGATCTCACTCCTGGAATACGATCGCTGCAAATTCACTACGATAGTCGCATGATTCCAGTTCAAGAACTAATCGAAACCCTGATCAAAGCTGAAGCAGAACGACCAAGAATTGAAAGCATCGAAGTTCCAACTCGCGTTGTGCATCTACCGCTATCTTGGAATGATCAATCAACTCAGTTAGCAATTCAGAAGTATATGCAATCTGTGCGATCGGATGCGCCTTGGTGTCCGAGCAATATTGAATTTATTCGGCGTGTGAATGGGCTAGATAGCATTGAACAAGTAAAAGAGATTGTGTTTAATGCAAGCTACTTAGTAATGGGATTGGGCGATGTGTATCTTGGTGCGCCTGTTGCTACACCGCTTGATCCGCGTCATCGATTAGTCACGACTAAATACAATCCTGCCCGAACTTGGACACCTGAAAACGCTGTAGGAATCGGGGGCGCATATATGTGCATCTACGGCATGGAAGGTCCCGGAGGCTATCAATTTGTAGGGCGAACAATCCCGATTTGGAACCGCTACAAGCAAACCGAAGACTTTACGCAACCATGGCTATTAAGGTTTTTTGATCAGATTCGATACTATCCGGTTTCAGCAGAGCAGTTATTGCACGATCGAGAAGCTTTAATTCAAGGCAAACTCAAACTCAGAATCGAAGAAGAAACCTTTAGTTTGAGAACATACAACGAGTTTCTGCGATCGAATGCTGATGAGATTGCAGCATTTAGAACAAAACAGCGTGCAGCCTTTCAAGCAGAACGCGATCGCTGGGCAGCAGCAGGAGAATTCACTCGTCAAGAAACGCTAGAAGAAGTACAAACTGATCAAGTCGAAACACCTGATATTGTCCTTCCTCCAAACAGTGAAGCTTTGGTTGCTCATGTGTCTGCAAACGTCTGGCAAGTTTTAGTCAAACCGGGTGATGTGGTTGCAGAAGGCGATCGCTTAGTCATCTTAGAAGCGATGAAAATGGAGATTGCGGTCACGGCAGACGAAGCGGGAACGATCGCTGAACTTTATTGCACTGAAGGACAAACCGTTTCAGCAGGGCAAATTTTGTTAGCTCTTGAAGCGATCGCGTAACGTTGGATAGAGATCAAACCAAACTTTTTCTAACCGTTCACGATCGCCATTTTTTGTAGACAACTGCACCCACAAACACCGCTGATCTCGCAAACTTGCAGAGCTAAACAACCACGAAACAATGCGATCGACTCGAATATCATGCAGATTTCGATTTCGAGCAAACTGAGTTCCGGTAAAAGTACTCTCGCCTTTTGGATTGATACAGGCGCTAAGATAGCTTCGATTTTGATGCGTGAACAATCCATAGAAACCGTTCTTTTGCTGAACGATCGGAGAGTATGTAAGCCGCATCGCCTCGTAAACTTGTAGATATTCTTTGATGTCTCCGTCTGTGTTGACTAAATGCCGAATTTCAATCTCGATCGTATTTTGATTTTGTTGATATTGATAGTCTCTGCCGCTCTGAAAGGTTCTTTGATTGTCGTTGATGCTGCGACTAGATTTCAGCGTCCAATTTGGTAACTCTAGCGCGGTCGGAACTTCAAATGAGGCAACAGCAGGCTGATTCGGGTAAAGATGCGCTTTGATTAGAACTGCGATCGTTCCCGCAGTCAGCATACCCACATAAGCAAATCTAAAGCGATCGAGTTTCATAGTTCGGAAGTAAGAATTGCGATAACAAACAAAAAAGAATCACTGCGATCGTCGAAAACACTAGCGACCCATTTCCAACGTGCCAATACTCAAAGGCATTTTGATCTCCGAGTGCGACTAAAACCGCCATTAGTGCGACCCGGAGCGCGTTGATCAGAAATGCGATCGTCAACGCAATTGAGGGAATCAAAACCTTCTGATGTCGCTTCGTCGGCTGAAGAAATAGATACATTAATGCAACACCGAAAAGCTGTAGCATCATTGCAACTCCTGCACAAGCTGAATACACCTCGATCGAGCCTTTTGGTAGGCTAATCAAAACGCCTTGCACTGAAACCTGAAATCCTAAACCCCATAACGTAAATGCTGAAACTTGAGCCGTGATTGGAGATGGGTCAAAAAACAGCAAGATTAATCCTGGTGGAATTGCAAAGATGAGCAAAATTAGAATTTCTTGCCAGTACTGCTTTAAGTTTCTGATACCAGATGCAATGAGAGCAAGAGCAGCGATCGACAAAATCGGAAAGACTCTGAGAAAGATATCATTTCCAGCGATCGAAGCACTCTTACTCAGAACAGGAATTAAAATCAAAGTGCCAATCACAACAGAAATTAAATCGCTAGAGAAAACAAGCTGAGAATGTTTAGAGCGCAAAATTAGAATTGCAGCCGACCAGTATAAAAGACTAGAACCAATTAGATCAGTGTTGTCGCTTTCCAGAACCAGACTGAGATGTAACGCAATCAAGGCAGAAAGCAAACCGAGCAATCCATACCGCATTGATTTTGAGGTGAAATCGTTGAATAAGAAAAGGGCACTCTGAGCAGGCAGAACGCGGAAAGATGACATCAAACACACCTCACCTCAAACCTGTCTCAGTCGTGCCCAAAGCAAAATTAATCCTTCACAGTCTTCGCCCGTCGTTGCCCAAATCGCCACCACAGCAGCGCGATCGCAACTATACTTCCAGCAATTTCCGCAGGCTCAGGAACTTCTTGAGTCTGATTTCCCACATTCGGCTGCATTCCAGGCGGTAACTCTAAAGGGACATCAACTTTCTGACTCGAATTCGGTTCGACGCGCTGATTTTGGCTCACTGCGACAAAGGCAGTGTATTTCGACATCAAACGATAATCGAGTGCAGTTTCAGTAATCGCTTTGACTCCCGCATCTGTTTCTTTGGCGAACATTTGATTTGAAAGTTCTTTGATGCGCGATCGACCCCACAGTTGAGCAATTCCACCCGACAGTGAATTCGTTGAATTCCCCGCAAAATCAACTGAAACCGTTTTCTCAAACTTCGCGCCACCTGCTGCCGTTCCCGTGATTTTCAGCATTCCATCAGTACGATCGCGCTTTTTGCCAAAAACAACGATCGGCTGATTTGCAAACAAGTCAGGTATCTTCTGCGGATAGATTTCCGGGGCTTCTCCTGTTCCTTGCCAACTGACTTCAATGTTAGTTAACACCGGATTGTTAATTTGCTGAAAGAACTGTTCTACAGTTTTTCCAGACTGTCCTGGAACCACAATCTGAGAAGTTCCGCGACCGAGTTCACCGAGGCGATTGATCAAAAACCGATTCACCGATTCCCCAACCCCAAAGCTATATAGACGATTTCCAGGCTTGAGATTTTTCTGTACTTCCGCAATTACCCGCTCATCATCCCCAATCAATCCATCGGTTAGTAAGACAACGCTTCGTAAACGCCCTTCTGGTGCAGATGGGAACTTCATCACTTCTTGAATGCCGTTAAATAGCTCAGAGCCGCCATTGGCATCAATCTTGTTGATATAGTCGATCGCGCGCTTACGATTCTCTGGAGTATTGGCTAAAGGCTTCTCAGAAAGTTTCTGAGTTGTACTCGCGAAGTCCATCACCGAAAACGTATCATTCGGATTCAAGCCATTGATAAATCTCCGCATCAAATCTTTTGAAGCTTGGATCGGTTCACCAGACTGTGAGCCAGAAGTATCAATCAGAAAAACGACATCTTTCGGAACAATTTCGCTCTGCTGATAGTTCACCGCAGGAATCAAGTAGCTGGCAAAATGTCCGCCGCGCTGATCCACATCCGTTAAAGTTGTGGACTGAGCTTGAGTGTTTGAGACTTGATACTGCAACACAAAATCTTTGTTGGGAATGGTGTTTTCGTGTGCAAGCTGAATGAGAGTTGATCGCCCATTTTCCTGAGATTGAATCTGGTGCGTCGTCGATCGAATACCTTTAATCGGAACACCCGCATCGATTTCGACGGTCATTCCAATGTTTTGTCCGGGGCGCGTTGCTGGAGCAGATGCGATCGCGTTTTTCACTCCATTGATCGGATTGTATCGAGGTGCAACGACCATCGGGAACGAGAACTCATAGTTACCTTTCTCAAATTTCAGGCTTTCGGTGTATCGAATTTTGACATCGATTTTTTCACCGGGCTTAATGTTGGCAAGTGATTGTGTAAATACATTATCGCGCTCTTGTTCGAGCAATCCCGCAGTTTTGCCTTCTCGCTTTGCTGATTCAAACAGTTGTTTTGCTTCTTGACGCTTTTTGATCAAGCCGCGAATGATGCGATCGCCGACTCGAATTTCCATATCATCGACTGCTGCTTCATCGGGCAGCGGGAACAGATAGACTGCTTCTAACGGGGTTTTAAAGGGATTCGTAAAAGTTTGCGTAACTTCCACACGCGACACATTACCCGTAACTCGCGCCATGACTTCCGTATGTTGCAGTGGAAAGGATTGTTCGCCGCTTTTGGTGCTGTATAACCCTGCAATCACCGAATCTGTTGCGGTCGGGATCACCAGATCAGACGGTGCGACTTGTTGAACCACTGGAGCGACGAAAGTTCTCAATCCAGCAAGCGCCGCGATCGCAACCACACCCGCAATGCTCGCGACCGCATAGCGTTTTTTGAATCTTCTGGGCTGCGATCGCAGATCTTTGAGAACACTATCCACAGTCGCGTAACGCTTTGTTGTACCGCTTTCTAGCAGTTTATCGAGAACAGTGCCGAGCCACTGACCAACAACCGTTTTGCGCTTAAATCCATCGCGAGTCGTTTGCTTGTCTAAATAGTGTCGCCACACCCATTGATTCTCACCGCTATCGAATAGTTCAAACGGCGACATCTGTGTGAGTAAATGAATGCAGGTGACACCTAAACTGTAGAGATCACTTGCATAAACCGCTTTTCCTCTGACTTGTTCGGGTGCAGTGTACGCCGCAGAACCGATCATTGTCCCAGTCTTGCCCAGTGTTGTCTCAGTTGCGTACTTTGCTGCACCGAAATCCACTAGAACTAACTTACGATCGCTTGATCGGCGCAAAATATTCTCTGGCTTGATATCGCGATGAATCACTTGATGTTGATGCACAAACTTGAGAATCGGTAGAATGTCCTGCAACAGTTGCCGAATCTGAGTTTCGTTGAATGCTCCCACGTCTGCAAGTTCTTGAGCCAGATTGCGACCATCGACAAATTCTTGAACGAGATACTGATTTCCTTCCACCTCAAAATAGTTCAATAGCTTCGGAATCTGGGGATGTTGACCTAGAGTTTCAAGCCGTTGTGCTTCAAGTCGAAAGAGTTCTGCTGCTTTATCACTGTGCGAGTGTGGATAGAATTGTTTGATCACACAGCGAGAATTTTCCACTTCATCAGTGACCAGCAGCGTTCGCCCGAATCCACCCTGACCGATTAAGCGAATTGCACGATAGCGATCGAGCAACAATAACGGCGTTTCACAATCACTGCACCGAGTAGCATTCAGCGGATTTTCAGGATGCTTGCAGGTTGGATTGAAGCAGTGTGAAATATAGGTCGAACTTTTGGTTTGCATAATCGGGTGAAGGATGGAGGGATATCAACTCAATCAGCTAGAGAATGACTTTAATACGCGGTTGAGAATACTTTATTCAATGCTGCTATTAAGGTGCAATACAGCGATTTCAAGAATAGTTCAGCCTGTTTCTTCTGAGAGTTCAGGAAAGTTCAGCCTATTCGGATTGCCGCGCTTGGAAAAGTGAGTTTTAATGGAAGCGATCCGGTTTGCGAGTGTTCGATAATGGATGTGGAGAGTGCGATCGCGCTTGCGGATGAGTTGATTTTCAAGTCGAGCGGAAAATCGATGAATGATTTGCAGCGCATTGTGTTTCGCGGTGCGTGGCAGGGAAAAAGCTTTACAGAGATTCATCAAGACTGCCGCGATCGCTGTGGACTTGATCATCTAATGCGAAATGTCGGTCCTGAACTGTGGAAATTGCTTTCAGAAGCAACGGGAACCAAAGTAACGAAGAATCACCTTCAAGGGGCGTTTTCAAAGCTCAGAACCGAATCTACGCCAAATCGCGTTTATGTCGATCGCGTTCCGTTCGAGCAGGAATGTTACGCGGAAATTCTCAAACCCGGCGCATTAATCCGAATTCGAGCCGCTCAAGAAATGGGCAAAACTTGGCTAATGGAGCAGATCTTAAGTCATGCTCGCCAGAACGGTTATCGCACTCAAGCGTTTAACTTTGAACTTTGCGATAGTACAGTTCTAACCGATCTGAACAAATTCTCTCAATGGTTTTGTGCGAGTATTGCTCACGCGATCGGCTTACCGAATCGCTTATCTGATTACTGGGTTGATATTTTTGGATGTAACTACAATAGTACGCTGTATTTCGAGAACTATTTACTTCAGCAGATCGATACGCCTTTTGTTCTCGCACTCGATAAAGTTGATATTGTGTTTGAACATAGCGCGATCGCAACCGATTTCTGCGCGCTCCTCAGAGGTTGGAATCAACGCGCCATGCAGGGCGACGAAATCGGCGCAGTCTGGAAAAAGCTGAGATTAATCATTGTGCATTCAACCGAAGTGTACGGCAATTTAGATATCAATCATTCTCCGATCGGCGGAGTTGGTCTGATTGTGAAATTACCAGAATTTAACCGTAATCAAGTTCAAGAATTATTGAATCAATATCAACTCGATTGCAATGTCGATCACTTAATGAATCTCGTTGGAGGACATCCTTACTTAATCCAGCAGGCGATCAAACAAAAACGACCGATCGATCAATTGCTTCAGTCTGCTGCAACTGAATCGGGAATTTATAGCGATCATCTGCGAAGACATTGGACGCAGTTACAACAAAGAACGGATTTAGCGATCGCATTTAAACAAGTTATCTTATCGATCGAACCCGTTCCACTCGATCCACTGCAAGCCTTTAAACTCGAAAGTATGGGACTGGTGCATCTACAAGGAAATGCGGCGATTCCGCGCTGTGAACTGTATCGACAATATTTTCTCGATCGACTTTAACTGAATCTTTTCCACTGATTCGGAGGCGGGGTTAAGAACTCGTATGCACCTGCCGATTTCCCTGTTGCTGTCAATACAATGTCAAAGGATAAAGACACTCGCAATTCCTCTGTTTCATTCATCGTCACTGCATGGCGCTGTTTTGCTGGAAAGATAAGCAATCGCCCTTCTACGGGTGGATAAGCCGCATAAAGCTGATTCAAATCGTTCTCTGCATCGACAATCTCTGTGTTTTCACTTCCCAAACCTGGACAAACCTCGTTCACACGCGCATCGTTAAAGAAAACCAAACTTCCTGGATCACCCGTCTCTTCAGTTGGAACTTGGACATAGTAAACTGCACTGATATGTGCTGTGTTATGGCAATGAGCGCCTACTTCTTGTTCTAGACGCGAGATAATGGGCCAAGCCCGCTGAATGTACAAATCAATTTGGCTTAAATCAACCCCGATATCCTGTAGATAAGCCGTAACGTGCTGTTCGACCTGTTCAACAATCCACTGAAAAGCGGGATGGGTATGAATTTGATTGACTCCGTGAATATCCCCAGTCCAAGCCATTTCGGGATAGTTTCGAGACTCGATCGCTGCGTTCTCTAGCTGCAAGACTGCCTCAACCAAACTTTGCTGATGTTCCGAGGCATCTGGTAGATCCTCATAGTAAATTGCTAGCGGGAACCAAGTTTCGATCGGCATCTGATGATCTTTGAATACTTCAGCGATCGAGTCTAGCAGTTGTCACCTCCCTTCTCAATCATCAGGCTAATCTGTGTCAGTGAGAGATAAGATAGCATTGTCGCTGCGTTTTTAGTAGGCACATGGCACATCCGTATCAAGTCGGCGGCAACTTACCGATCGATGCTCCCACTTATGTCAAACGAAACGCCGATCGTACCCTCTACGAGCATCTGAAAAACGGCGATTTTTGCTATGTGCTGAATTCCCGCCAGATGGGAAAATCGAGCTTGCGCGTTCAAACCATGCACCGATTACAAGCCGAGAATGTGGCTTGTGCGGTGATTGATTTAACGACGATCGGGATTGAGCAAATTAGCTCAGAACAATGGTACGCTAGTTTAATTGGAAGTCTAGCGAATCGATTTAAGCTGAAGTTCGATTTAGTCGCTTGGTGGCGCGATCGACAACTTCTCACTCCAGTTCAACGCTGGAGCAATTTTCTAGAACAGATCCTACTGGCTCAAATCAATCAGCAAATCGTGATTTTTATCGATGAGATTGATAGTGTTCTCAGCCTTTCTTTTGCGATCGAGGATTTCTTTGCTTCGATTCGCGCTTGTTATAATCGTCGCGTTGAACATTCCGATTATCAGCGGTTAACATTTGCACTGTTAGGAGTTGCATCGCCTTCACATTTGATGCAAGACAAACAGCGAACTCCATTCAACATTGGATATGCGATCGAGCTTTCGGGTTTCCAGTTTCACGAAGTGGGCGTTCTTGCTCAAGGCTTACCTGTTGTTGATCCAAAAGCAGTCCTCAAAGAGATCCTCTACTGGACGGGCGGACAGCCTTTTCTAACTCAAAAACTGTGTCGATTCGTGGCGCAAACGGGTGAAGACAACATCGAGAACATTGTTCGATCGCGGATTCTAGAACAATGGGAATTTCAAGACGAGCCGACGCATTTGAAAACCATTCGCGATCGCTTACTGAATAAACGCACTGGCAGGTTGCTCGGACTTTATCAACGCGCATTAACCAACACTTTACCGATCGATGGAAGTCTTGATCAAATCGAACTGAGGCTTTCTGGTTTAGTTGTCGAGCGTCAGAGCTATTTAACGGTTTACAATCCCATTTATGCTGAAGTGTTTAACTCGGATTGGGTTGAGCAGATTCTAACCAGTATTTGTCCTTATGCCGCTGCGCTCAATGCTTGGATTGCATCAGAACAGGATGAATCATGGTTACTGCGAAAACAAGCACTGCAAGAGGCGCAAGCTTGGGCAGCGGGGAAAAGTTTAAGCGATCGAGACTATTGGTTTCTGGATGCTAGCCGCGAACTTGAAACCCGCGAAGTTCAAACAGCACTCGCAGCCGAGCGACAAGCGAAAGAACTCGCAGAGCAAGCCAACCAAATTCTCACGCGAGCGCGACAAAAAGCCGAAGCAGAAGAACGCAAAGCAAATCAGCGACTAGCAAGAACTCAATGGAAAGCCCGTTGGGTGGCGCGAATCGGGTTTGTCATGTTAGCGCTGATGTCGATCGCTGCCATTACCGTCAGCCTCGAAGCCCGCAATGTGCTGCAAAATGCTGAAACCGCCCGCAGATCGGTTGAGATTGAAAGCTTAAATGCTGCTTCACAACTACGATCGCTAAAAAACGATCAGCTCAATGGACTGCTAGAAAGCGTCAAAGCAGTTCAGAACCTCTCAAAATTACCGCCCCAAGCACAATCTAAATTACTCACAGAAACCAGTAGCACTCTACAACAATCCATCTACGGAATTCACGAATGGAATCGCTTACAAGACCACCAAGATAAGATAAACGGAGTCGCGTTTAGCAACGATGGAAAACGAATCGCGACTGCAAGCGATGATGCAACCGTTAAACTCTGGACAATCGAAGGTGAATTAATCAAAGCCTTATCTTGCGGAAAAGAGACGCGCTGTAGTGCCTTTACAAGC
Organism: uncultured Leptolyngbya sp.; assembly: GCA_964242045.1. Lineage (GTDB taxonomy): Bacteria > Cyanobacteriota > Cyanobacteriia > Leptolyngbyales > Leptolyngbyaceae > Leptolyngbya. The sequence continues at coordinate 23,558 of CAXTDB010000005.1, forward strand.
GTTGCATTTACCCAGGACGATCGATTGTTAGCCGCGAGTCAAAACGGCAAGATTTATCTGTGGGATCAAGCTGGAGAATTGATTAAAACGCTATCGGGGCACACACAAGGAATCGAAAGCGTTGCGGTGAGCGATCGCGCGATCGCGTCCGCGAGTTGGGACAATACCATCCGACTCTGGAACCTTAACGGCGACGCAATCAAAACACCTGCTATAGGACACAAAGGCGCAGTCTACACCGTCAGCTTTGGTTCAAATGAACTCGCTTCCGCAGGTGAGCATGGAGACATCAAACTCTGGACACTACAAGGCAAGTTGTTGAAACAATGGAAAGCTCATGATACTCAGATTAATAGTCTCAGCTTTGCGGGTGAACTATTAGCTTCAGCCAGCGGCGATGGAACGGTCAAACTCTGGCGCGATGGAACATTAGTCAGAACATTGAGTAGCCGAAACGGACAGGTTTACAGCGTAAGTTTTAGTCCTGATGGTCAAACGATCGCAACTGCCCACCAAGACGGAACACTGAAACAATGGCGCGTGTCCGATGGGCGCGAGATCAATGTTTTTACAGGTCACACAGGCGCAATTTACAGCGTGAGTTTTAGCCCTGATGGAAAAGTCCTCGCCTCATCAAGCTATGACAACAGCGTGAAGCTTTGGCGACTAGAGAATCCGCTGCGTCGAGTGTTGCGCGGACATACCGCAGAAGTAAACAGCGTTAGCTTTAGTCCAACTGGGCAACAGATTGTAAGTGCAAGTCAGGACGGCAGCATCAAACTGTGGGATGTGAACGGACGATTTCTAAGCACGATCGCTTCTCATTCCAATTGGTTTCAAAGCGCGGTCTTTAGTCCCGATAGTTCGATGATCGCCACCGCAAGCCGCGATCGCACCATCAAACTCTGGAAACCTGACGGAACTTTACTTAAAACGCTCACAGGTCATACCGGGCGAGTTTACAACGTTGCATTTAGTCCCGATGGTCAAACCTTACTTTCTGCCAGTTACGATGCTTCGATCAGACTTTGGAATCTTCAAGGAACAGTATTAAAAACGATTCGAGGACACAGCGGCAGAATCTACAGCGCAGAATTTAGCCATGATGGAACTACGATCGTATCCGCAGGCGGAGATGAAACGGTTCGATTATGGAATCGACAAGGTAAACAACTGCGACAAATGAACGGACATAGCGGCAGGATTTACAATGCAGAATTCAGCCCAGATGATCAAACGATTGTTTCGGGTGGAAATGATGGAGTTTTGAGATTTTGGGACTCTCAAGGGAAAGAAACGATCGCGGCAAAAAGCGATGGCGGCTCAATTTACAGCATTGCGATTAGTTCGGACAGTCAAACAATCGCAACTGGACATCAAGACGGAACAATCCGACTGTGGGATCGCAAAGGGACTTTACTCAAAACCCTCAGAGGTCACACCGGAATCGTTGAAGGTCTCAGTTTCAGTCCGAATTCTGATCAGTTCTTAGCTTCTGCGAGTCGAGATAAAACTGTGATCGTCTGGGAATGGCGATCGAGCCTCGATCAACTCCTCACTCAAAGCTGTGATTGGCTAAAAGATTATTTGAAAAACAATTCGACGCTGAAACAACGCGATCGAACGGTGTGCGAATCCTCAGAGCCATCTTCTAGAATCAAGGAATAACTATCTCGGACTCGCTAAACTTAGCAATACGATCGCTAAAACCACGATCGAGATGCAGCCCGCAATCCAACGACTTTTGTTGATTTCTGCGCGAGTCAGCGTTAGCTTGCCATAAGCATCAAATGATAATAAAACAGTGAAAAAAGGTTGAGTCGAGGCAACGACCAAAAACAAGAGCCAATACAGCGCTCGAATCTGTGGAATCAGCAGCAATAACGATCGAGGTCCCTTTATCATTCCCGCGCGAAATCGATCGAGACTCAGAATAAACCGATAAAAACCATTTTGAGCTTTCAGAGCTTCGACCAGTCCTTGTCTTGCCCATTCTAAGTCAGGCTGGAGTCTTAATGCAGTTCGGAAGCTCTCCAAAGCAGCAGGAATTCGACTTTGATACAGCGAAAGCCATCCTTGCACCGCATGAGCAAAGTGATTCTCTGGAGCAGCCGCAAGAACCGCTTGAACTTCCGCTTCTGCTTGGGGTAACTGTCCTAGCTGCGTCAATGCTAATACCCTCAAATTCATACAGCCTAAATGCTCAGCATCAAGCTGCAATCCTTGATCAGCCGTTGAAAGAGCTTCTTTTGTTTGATTCTGTTCGTATTGAATCGCGGCAAGGCGAGCATAACTATCGGTATCTTCTGGATCTAACCGCAGCGCTTCAGCGATCGCACTTCTCGCCGCCTTTAGTTTGCCTTGATCTCGAAGAATACCTGCTTTGATATAGTGACCTCCACTATGATTCGGATCGAGATGAATTGCTTGATCAATTTCTGCGATCGCGGAATCATCTTGTTTCTGCTGCGAGAAACAAAGCGCTAAGAGTCGGTGATAAGAAGCATTGTCTGGGTCGATCGCGAGTCCTTGCTGTAGTTCTCGAATCGCTATGTCATACCGACGCTGCTCAAACAGCAATTGCGCCCTTTCAAACTGACTTGCCATCGTTTATTTAAGATAGTCGAGAATGTCGTTGTAAGTGCCATCCTGATTGGCATGAACCGCATAGTTACGAGCAGAGCTAAACCATTCTCGCGTTGAGGATTTAACGGTTTGTGCTGCACTGATCAAATCTTTGGTCGTCAACGGCTGCGGTCTTCCCGTTTTCATCGCTTCCTGAAGCTTTTTCTCGATCGCAACATCAACAATCGCGGTTAAATCGGCTCCAGAATACTCGTTTGTTTTCTTAGCAATAAAGTCGAAATCAATGTCAGCAACAGGCTTACCTTTACACAACAGTCGTAGGATTGCTGATCGCGCAGTCTGATCGGGCGGTGGAACGAATAAAATGCGATCGAACCTTCCTGGACGACGAAACGCACTATCAAGATGCCACGGTGTATTCGTTGCCGCTAAGATTAGCACTCCGTCGTTTGAGTATTCAACTCCATCTAATTCAGTGAGAAACTGATTGATGATCATTCGAGAATTCGTGTGGCGGAAGTCCGATCGACTCGCAGCTAACGCATCCGCTTCATCGAAAAATAAAACACAAGGCGAATTTCGCCGGGCTTGATCAAACAGTTCGTGTAAGTTGCGCTCACTGTTGCCTAGCCACATATCGAGAACATCATTCAGCCCAACTGCAATAAAGTTCGCCTGAATTTCTCCTGCCGTTGCTCGTGCAATATGAGTTTTACCGCACCCTGGAGGACCGTACATCAAAATCCCGCCCCCGATCGCTTTTCCATATGCCTTGTAAAGCTCAGCATTCGCCAACGGATAGATAATTTTCAACCGAATCTGTTCTTTGAGGTCTTCCATGCCGCCGACATCTGCAAAAGTCAGTTTCGGACGTTCAATTGACCGATCCGCTGTTTGTTGCTCAAAAGACCCGCTCACAGGCACTGCTGCCAACCGCTCTGCTAAATCCGACGATTGTAGGCTAGCATCTTGCTCGATCGCGCGCCGAAACTGCTGGGCTGCCCGCGTTGTTTCTCCAGCTTGCAGTAAGACGCGCGCATGTAAAGACAGCCATGCTGCTTCTGGATTCGACTGTTGTACCAAAGCGTCTAGTACTGTCAAGGCTGCCGAAAGCTGTCCGATTTGATGCAGCGATCGAGCAAGTCCAAACTTCGCAGCCGTATTTTCTGGGGCAAGCTTTAGCGCTTGGGCGTACTCTGGTTCAGCCGCTTCCGCTTCGCCACGATTCAGTAACGTCTCTGCTAAATGCAATCGAAGCGGTACGTTATCGGGCGAAAATCGAAGCGCGTCGCGGAGCGCGGGAACCGGGTCAGAAAATGTCATAGCTTTGATCACTCCAAGAAGGCACATGGAAATCTATTCTGTTTTAAACGGTTTCTCGCCGGATGATTCCGAATAATTTGCGCGATCGTTTTACAGGAGATCGACTGTTGTGCGGTAAACCCAAATCTCAGTCATGGGTATAGACAATTTAACGCCCTAAATCATGTAGCGCATGAATCGCAGCCGCGCATTGTTGGGTGATTGCTTCAAGCTCAGATCGATCGCTACTCTTTGGCGCGTCAATTACTTCTCCGATCCGAATCGTAATCGGCACAGGTCGCGGAATCGAACTTCCAGGCTTAAAAATCTCGTGCGTTCCCCATAAGCTCACCGGGATTAAAGGCGACTTCGTTTTCGCTGCAATCCAAGCCGCTCCTAATTTCGGATCAGCAATTCGCCCGTCAGCGGTGCGAGTGCCATCGAGAAAAACTCCGGTTGCCCAGCCCGATTCGACCGATGCCATTGCTGCCTTCATCGCTGATCGATCGCCGATTCCCCGCTTCACCGGATACGCGCCGTATGCTTTAATCGCCTGCTTCAAAACGGGCACTTTAAAGAGTTCTTCCTTTGCCATATAAGCGACGGGTCGCCCGATCGCACAAGACAACAACGGCGGGTCGAAATCACTCGCATGATTGCTCACCACCAAAAGTCGTCCTTGTTTCGGAACGTTCTCAGCGCCGTGAATGCGACCCCGGAAATAGGTATGTAGCACCGGAGACACGATCGACCATTTGAACAAGTGATACAAAATCAAACTGATCAACGGTTCGCGATCGCGCGCAATCTCGGCATCAACAAGGCGGGTCGGTGTTTCTCTCATACAGGCAGATCAGCAAGACTGCTGACATTTTCTAACACGAGATCAGGACAAGTGCGCTTAATAATTCCAGTGAGAACTTTTCCAGGTCCGACTTCGATCACTCGCTCGATGTGTTCTTGAGGAAACATCAGCGAAATTTCTCGCCAGCGAACTGATCCCGTCATTTGCCGACTGAGACGATTTTTTAGCTCACCCGAATTCCGGCTCGGAATCGGATCAACGTTCGACAATACAGGCATTTGAGCCGCTTTGAACTGAACAGAATCCAAAACGGTTTGAAATTGCGCCGCTGCGTCTGCCATCAACGGCGAGTGAAACGCACCGCTAACGTTAAGTTTGACCGCTTTTTTCGACTTCACCTGCGATAAAACCGCTTCAACCGCTTCCGGTGTTCCAGAAATCACCACTTGTCCCGCATTATTGTCGTTTGCAAGTACCGCATCGGGAGTTTCAGCTAAAACCGACTCAAGCTGATCGCGATCGACTCCCAATAGCGCCGCCATCATGCCATCAGAAGCACTATCCATCAACTCCGCGCGCCGCTGCATCAATCGCAGTCCCGCTTCAAAATCAAATACGCCAGCCGTGTAAAGCGCCGAATATTCTCCCAAACTATGCCCCGCTACATAATCGGGATATCGCCCTTTCGCCATCAGCAAATCAGCTAAAATCGTTTCCACCACATAAAGACAAGGCTGAGTATAAAGCGTTTGCGACACTTTATTTTCTGTGTTCTGGCAAATTTCTACGACCGACCAACCGAGAATCTGTTCTGCTTGGTCAAATTTTGCCTTTGCTGCCGGAATCTCTAGTAAATCGAGTCCCATACCGATCGCCTGAGATCCCTGCCCAGGAAACACCCATGCCGTTTTTACCATTGCCCTAGTTGTGTGTGGTGAACTGAGTCCAATTACCGTCCCCATTGAAAAACTGCTGCACCCCAAGTCAAGCCCGCTCCAAACCCGGATGCCGCGATCGTATCTCCCGCTTTTACGGCTCCTTGACGCACCGATTCATCGAGCGCCAGTGGAATCGATGCCGCTGAGGTATTGCCGTATTTTGCCAGATTACTGATCACTTTCTCAGACGGAATTTTTAAGCGATCGGCAACCGCATCTAGAATCCGCTGATTCGCTTGATGCAGCAACAACCAATCGACATCGTTAATGCTGACATTCGATCGAAACAAAGCTTTTTCGATCACTTCCGGCACTCGTTTCACCGCAAATCGATAGACTTCCTGCCCGTTCATCGTCAACGGTTGAAACTGCCCTGCTGCGATATCACAATCGTTCAACAAAGCTTTGGGCGTACCCGAATACGCTAAGTTCAAACAATGATTTTGAGTACCATCGCTTCTAAGTTCAAAGCCGAGTAAGCGATCGACTGAGTTCGCCTGAATCACAACCGCACCCGCACCGTCTCCAAACAGCACACAGGTACGCCGATCGCTCCAGTCGACCCAACGTGAGAGAATATCCGCTCCGATCAGCAGCACATTCTGGTAAGCTCCGGTGCGAATATATTGCGCCGCTGTCACCAGTCCAAACACAAACCCTGAACATGCCGCAGTCAAATCAAACGCTACCGCTTGAGACGCTCCCAAAGCTGCCTGCACTTGACACGCGCTCCCAAACATATCATCCGGGGTCGAAGTCGCGAGCAAAATCAGATCCAACTCTGTTGGCTCAATTCCTGCCATCGCGATCGCACCTTTCGCGGCTTCGGTCGCAAGCTGCACGAGTGATCCAGTCGGATCGCTTAATCGTCGCTGTCGAATGCCTGTACGCGAAGCAATCCATTCGTCGGAAGTTTCCATGATTTCACTCAGCCGATCGTTCTCGATCAGCTTTTTCGGTGCGGCTGATCCGCAGCCCGTGATGGCGATTCCGACCCCTGAGTATTCCACCAAAATCTTTAACTCCAAGTGCTTTGGGTTAGCTGTCCGATCGAGCAGCCACCGTTGGATCATAGCTTGAGCGAATTCGGTCTAAAACGGTGTTGTCGATCGCGTCTTTTGCCAATCGCGCTGCGTTAAAAATGGTCGGAGCTTGCGAACTGCCGTGACTGATAATGCAGACACCATCGACACCGAGCAGCAATCCGCCGCCGTGTTCCGCATGATCCATCCGCTGCTTGATCCGCTTCAGATTCGGACGCAGTAAAGTTACACCCGCTTTTCCATGCAAACCACGCGGTAATTCTTCACGCAGGATTTGCAGCGCTACTTCTCCGACCGCTTCGGCAAATTTCAGCAAAATATTGCCCGCAAATCCATCACAAACAATCACATCAAAATCTCCAGACAAGACATCGCGCCCTTCTGCATTGCCGATAAAGGGAATCAGCGGATTGTCCGTTAACAATTGATGCGTTTGAATCGCGAGTTCATTGCCTTTATTTGGTTCTTCCCCAATGTTGAGCAAGCCGACTTTTGGTTCAGAATTGCCCAGCACATATTGAGCATAAATCGTTCCCATCAAGGCAAATTGCTCTAGAAACTTGGGGCGACAATCGACGTTTGCACCGACATCGAGAATCAGCACAGGTTTTCCGGCGATCATGGTCGGCAAAACGGCTCCGATCGCAGGTCGATCGATGCCTTTCAATCGTCCCAATCTCAAGAGTGCTGCCGCCATCGCCGCGCCCGAATGACCCGCCGAAACGACTGCATCCGCTTGCTTTTTCTTCACCAAATCCATTGCTACATTAATCGAGGCTTTTGGCTTTCGGCGCAGTCCCGTTAGCGGTTCTTCCTCCATCTCGATCGTGCCTTCCGACGGCACAATTTCGATTTCCGAAGCCTGCGTATGATGTTTCAGGGCAGTTTCCACTTGTTGCGGATCACCCACCAAGACGACATCGACATCGAGTTCTGCCTGTGCCCGCACTGCTCCGGACACGATTTCATCCGGGGCATTATCGCCACCCATTGCATCGATTGCAATTCGTACCCGCGTTGATCCCATTGGCTCTAAGTTTGAAAAACCTTCCAAATTTTATCAGAAGCGGATGATGCCCTCACCCTTGTCTGTCCGATTGCTTTATTCTGCCTTACGACGGGGACATCTTGAGCAGTTTAGAACAACACCTCTGACGATTGGATGCGGAAATCGACTGCTTCTGTCCTTAGATTCACTGCTACCGCGCGCTTTTCTGGAACGATGCGAACTTCTGCGATCGCTCGTGTTTTCCTTTCGTCTGTTATTTAACGAACACCCATACTCCATCGCTCGATAGAGATCAACCAACAACTTGCTAAAGCATCCTGATTTGCTCTGCTGCTCGGTGTAGAGGAGGATAGTGTTCCCAGATTGTATCGTTCTATCCGTAAATACCGAATCAGCGATATCAACACTGGATGCAAAATGATGCTAAGGATTCATAAAAGTTTAAACAACGCCGTCCGTGTCCGAATCCGTATAAAGCTTGTAAGAAGAGCAACATCAAACCATTGCACTCTGCCAAAGGGTAGTGTTTATTCTACGTAGCTCCGTTTATCTCACTCATAGGGGTGAGTGATCATTTCCAAGCTTTTGAATTTACCCACGCTTGCTTTTCTGCTTGCTCTTGGTCAATTTTGTGACGTTATGAGCAAGGGCTGGGCTGAAGTTTTGGAAAAAGTCGGGTCGTCACACAGAATCACGTCGTCAACGGTCATTGCTCGGACACAAGTTATGTTAAATCTGCCGCCATCCAACAACAGTGGCGATCGTGCGCTTCAGTTTTTGAAGAATTATCCAGCGATTTCTCGATCGTTGCTTCTTGATTGCGGACACGATATTGACAAGCTTTCGACGCTGGTTGAACCGATTCTCGATGCGCCAAAACGCTGTGCTGCCTCTTACTATATTCAAGCGGTGACTACGGGACGCACTGCGTTTCTCACGACAAATTTACCGAATCCGACTCAATCTCACCTAACCGCGATCGCGTCTACTTGGCTGATTGGCAGAAGTCGTAACTGCGCGATCGCGTTTCCGCATCCATCCGTTTCGCGCTGTCATGCGGTAATTGGTCATAGCCCGTCGGAAGGGTTCTATCTAATGGATGTTGGCAGCAGTAACGGAACCTTTTTGAATGGTCAGCAACTGCCTGTATTAGAACGTCGATCGCTCGAAGACGGTCACTCGATTTCATTTAGTCATTTGCCCGTCGAGTTTTTCGTGGTCAGCATGAAAGATGGATTCACCGATTGGGGTGAGCCGACCTGTGCATCGTAATTAAGAGTTTGGCAATTCACCGAAGGCAGCGCGATACCGCTCAAGTTCAACCGCAAGTTCCTCAGCCCGCTGACGTTCTTCCTCAGCCCGCTGACGTGCCGATGCTGCTTCAACTTCTGCGGCTTGTAGAGCGGCAGCTAATTCGTCGGGAATTAAAAGTTTGTCGCCTGTATCGATGCGATAAAGCCCGATCAGATTCCCTTCAACGGTGAGTCGGAGTTTTAAGGGTTGGCTTTGACCATCGGTGATCAGTTCATAAGTTTCGCCGCGCAGCCTGTAGCCGCGCAGTTTTTCTGCAATCCATTCGCCTTTAGGATCAAACTGCCAGTACTCTTGAACGCCTAACTGTTCGTAAAGCGTTTTTTTGAAACCTTCATCTTGGGTTCTCGTTCCCGGAGAAGTCATCTCAAAAATCACGGCTGGAACTTGTCCTTCTTCCCAAATTTTATAATTGTCGCGCCCACCGGGTTCGACATCAAAAATCACCATGACATCTGGGGCAGTTCTAAGCTTGGGATAACCTTGAGCGTAGTAGAGAAACTGATTGCCTAAAACAGTGGCTTGCTGACCGATGAGATATTGCCGCAGCACTTCTAGCGTGATCAGTAGGGCATAGAGATGATCAAAAGTTTCTGCCACAGGTTCACCATCGCCAGTGGGGTAAAAGATTTCTGCGGTTTGAGAAACGGGAGAAAGGGCAGTCACGATCGTTCCTCCAGTGCGTCTGATCTAGTTTATCCAAGCCTGGCTAGTTTAACGCCTGTTCGACAGAATTATTTCACTGCAAATCGATTCTGTCCTCTAAATTCCACAGTTTGAGTGAGGACAGAATCGATTAACAACAGCGCAGAAAGCTGATCGAACTTATGAGCTAACTTTTCGAGTGGGCTGCTGAGCGAGTTGCTTGGCACGTTTCAAATTATTCTGAGCCGCTTCGTAGTTCAAGTCAGTATCTACTGCTTTCTCAAACTGCGCGATCGCTTCTTTCGTTTTCCCCTGACGTTGCAGCGCTGAACCTAAACCATTGAGCGCGATCGCGTGATTATTTCCGAGATTTCCTTTGCGCTCACTCGGTTGGCTCAATACTTGCCGATAAGCGGCGATCGCTTCATCAAATCGGCTCTGATTAACAAGCGCGTGACCGAGAAAAATATGTGCCCAAGTGTTGTCAGGAGCAACCTCTGTGGCTTTGCGGTAAAGATCGATCGCTTCGTCGTCTCGTCCTTGAACTTGCAGCGCTCGACCTAATCCCACAAACGCGATCGCTTGAGCAGTTTCGGTTTTTTCCGGTGCGTCTAAAGCGCGTTGATAAGACTCGATCGCTTCAGGAATTTTCTTTTGCTGTGCCAAGACGTTACCGAGTCCAGCGTAAGCATTCATTTGCTTCGGATTTGCTGTGATCGAGCGACGATATGCCGCGATCGCTTCTTCGAGTCGTCTGCGATCGGCGAGGGCATTTCCTAGACCGCTGTATGCGGCAGCATTTTGAGGATTGATTTCGATCGAGCGACGGTAGGACGCGATCGCTTCTTCGGTGCGGCGTTGTTCTGCCAAAACTTCACCTAACCCGTTGTAGGCATCCGAGTTGTCCATGTCGAGAACGATCGCTTTTCGATACACGGCGATCGCTTCGTCGTACTTGTGACTCAGCTGAAGTTCTTTCCCTAAGTTGACGTAGTAAGCAGGATCACCGAGGGCGAGATCGGTTTTGAGTTCGGGTGTAGAAGCGCGAACGGCATCACGGGCATCGTCGCATCCGGTTGTTAAAGCCGCAGCCGTTAAAGTTAGGAGAATTGGAAGAACTGAGCGCGTAGAAACCTGCATATCTTGTGCCTTTGTACGTTGATGACAAGTCTTCATTCCGTATTTAACGCACCCCAACCTGTTCTATATTGCACTAACTTGTTCTAAGTGAAATATAAAGTTCGCGAAATTACTGAGCAACCCTTAAGTTCTATCATGATTCTGTAAAGAGTTCGTTTTTGATCAAGAAATCTTTGGATGCTTTGGATTGGAGTAGGATGTCGACGCGGAACTTCAGAACAAACGATCGAATCTGCGATCGCGTCGGTTCTTAAACAGCATAATTTAGCCGGATTTGCGATCGCTGGAATTGCGAGTGTCGATCGCAAGTCGAATGAATCAGGATTACTAGAATATTGCCGACACCACCAGCTTTCTTTGGCTTTGTTTTCGGCGGCTGAACTTCAGAAGATTGTTGTACCGAATCCTTCGATTGATCGAATTGGAACGACGAGCGTAGCGGAAGCGGCGGCGATTTGTGCCGCTGGATCAAAGGATCTGCGAGTGCCAAAACAAGTAATCGAGAAAACCGTGACGATCGCGATCGCGCAAATTCCGGAGTGCGATAAGCTGAGAGGTGTTGATTTGGCGGCAAAGCACTATGATGCAGCGACTCGCGATCGTTTTACTGACTTTAATGTGTAGCGTTTGGGCGATGGCGGCATCGGCAGACCCGATCGCGGGTAAACGGTACGATCAGCAGTATCGCCCGCCTTTGTCGTACAGCAATGCGGATGTTAGAAAGCAAGATTTTTCTGGTCAAACGCTGAGATTTGCAGAGTTTACTAATGCGAATTTAACCGATGCAAATTTCTCAAACGCGGATTTATCCGGAGCCGCGATGAGTGCATCAAACATGACAGAAACGAATCTGCACGGCGCGAACTTGCAGCAAGCAATGGTTGATCAAGTGCCGATGGTGCGCGTGGATTTGAGCGATGCCAATCTCACCGATGCGATGCTGCTGCGGAGTGCATTTTTGGATGTTAATATCACGGGGGCAGATTTTACCGGAGCCATTCTCGATCGCGCTCAAGTTCGCGAGTTGTGCGAAGTCGCTCAAGGTACAAATTCTAAAACCGGAGTAGACACGCGAGAATCGCTCGGCTGTCCGTCTTAGGAGGCAACTATGCAGCGGGTTGGAGTGATCGGAGGCGGACAGTTAGCCTGGATGATGGCAGAGGCGGCAGAGAAATTAGGCATAGAGTTAGTGGTTCAAACACCGAGTTCCGATGATCCGGCGGTGTCGATCGCGAAAGAAATCCTTTTCGCTCCGGTGAATGACGCGGAAGCAACGGCAAAATTAAGCGATCGCGTCGATGTCATTACTTTTGAAAACGAATTTGTTGACCTCAATGCCCTGTCTCAACTTCAATCCGCTTGCTTTCGTCCGAGTTTGTCCGCTCTCAAACCGCTCTTAGATAAGTACGATCAGCGCTGTTTTCTCAAAAAGAATAATTTGCCGACTCCGAATTTTTGGCGACCTGGAGAACAACCCGTTTCGTTTCCAGTCGTCATCAAAACTCGCCGATTCGGATATGACGGTCAGGGAACTTTGATCATTCGGGATCAAGTAGCTTGGGATCGCGCGATCGAGAAACTGCAATCAGTACCGATCGTGATTGAAGAATTCGTTCCGTTCGATCGCGAATTAGCAGTCATGGCAGCGCGATCGGCTTCTGGCGAAATTGTCGTTTATCCTGTGGTTGAAACTCAGCAAGAAGATCAAGTTTGCCGTCGAGTCATTGTCCCTGCTGAAATTTCGGAATCGGCTGCAAAGGAAATTTCTGCGATCGCTCACACAGTTCTCGATCGCTTAGAAGTGATTGGAATTTACGGAATTGAATTCTTTTTAACGAAAGACGATCGCGTTTTGATCAATGAAATTGCGCCTCGAACTCATAATTCGGGACATTACACGATCGAGGCTTGCGAAACGTCTCAGTTTGAACAGCAGCTTCGAGCGGTGAGCGATTTACCGTTGGGCAGTGCAGCTTTGAACTGTGGCGGAGCGTTGATGGTGAATCTGCTTGGATTTGAGCAAGCTGAGAGCGATTATTTGGAGAAAAGAAAAGCGATCGCACAACTTCCGAAAACCTTTGTTCACTGGTACGGCAAATCAGAATCGCGTCCGGGTCGCAAGTTGGGGCACGTGACTGTTTTATTAGACTCAGATATCCGCGAGTCGGCTTTTAATTTGGCGAATACGATCGAATCAACTTGGTATCCGCAATAAAAAACCGCCTGATCTCATCAGGCGGTTGTTAAGAATTTCAACCAATCCTAACCGTGAATCTCAGCTTGAGGAAGTTCAGCGGTCTTTTGAACTGATTTTTCCGCGATCGGTTGAGTTTTAATCGCGGCTTGCTGCAACATGGGAGATTTTACGACCGAATCATTTGCCAACGTGAACAAGGGATTCGAGAGAATTCCAGCGATCGAAGTTGCGATTAAAGTCAAAACCAAACCGACTTGAAGCGGACGCAAACCGGGAAGATTCCAGACGATCGGCGGATAGTTCTTTACGGCTTCCGACATTTCTTGCGGTTCTTTCACCACCATCATCTTCACCACGCGGATGTAGTAGTAAATCGAAATCACGCTCGTCACCAAGCCCAAAATCACCAGCGGATATGCGCCTGCTTGCCAGCCTGCCCAGAAGAGATACAGCTTTCCAAAGAAGCCAGCCAGCGGTGGAATTCCGCCCAGTGAAAGTAGACAAACGCTTAACGCCAGAGTCAACAGCGGATCTTTCTGATACAAACCGGAATACTCGCTGATCTGATCTGTGCCAGTCCGAAGCGAGAACAGAATAATGCAGGTAAACGCACCCAAGTTCATAAACAGATAGATCATCAAGTAGAAGATCATACTGGCGTATCCGGCATCCGAGCCGATCACCAATCCGATCATCACAAATCCTGCTTGACCGATCGACGAATACGCCAGAAGTCGCTTCATGCTGGTTTGCGCCAGTGCGACTACATTTCCCAGCACCATACTGAGAATCGCTAGTGTAGTCATCACCAAATGCCACTGATCCGTCACTTGCGGAAACGCGGTGACAAGCAAGCGAATGGCTAAACCGAATCCAGCCGCTTTTGATCCCACCGAAAGGAAAGCTACGACCGGAGTTGGTGAACCTTCATACACATCCGGTGTCCATTGGTGGAACGGAACCGCCGCAATTTTGAACGCAATTCCCGCGATCGCGAACACTAGCGCAATCACTAGCCCGATCGACTGATCCAATCCAGCCGCTGAGATTTTTTGAGCGATCGTCGTTAGCTGCGTTTCACCGCCAGACAATCCATACAGCAGCGACGCGCCGTAAAGGAAAATTGCTGAACTCGAAGCCCCAATTAACAGATATTTCAGTGCGGCTTCGTTCGATCGCGGATCGCGCTTCGTGTAGCCCGTTAATAAATAAGACGAAATACTGAGGGTCTCTAGCGAAACGTACACCGAGACGAATTCATCAGAGCCGCAGAGAAACATCCCGCCCAAGGTTGCAGTTAGCAAAATTACCAAAAATTCTGCGAGTGCGGTTCCTGACTGCTCGACGTAGCGCACCGACATTAGAATCGTAACGGCTGCTGAGAGCGCAACAATTCCCCGAAGCACGATGCTTAATGGATCACTATTAAATTCACCCAAAAACCCGATCGGGGTGGGGCTATCCCACAGCGTAAACAGTGCCCCTACTGCCGTCAGCAAACCGCCGATCGCAAAATAAGGTGTCCATTTCGAGGATTGTCGTCCGACGATCAAATCGCCCACCATAACGATTAGCAGGGTAGTAATGACGATTACCTCTGGAAGAATCGTTCCGGCATTTAACTGAGACACGAGAGAAGCAAAATCCATAGCACGAAGTCCGTATGAGCAGGAATTAACAAAAATTTATGCTAGGCGCACTTTGAGTTGAGTCAAGCGAATACTTCGCCTCTTAGGGATTCTAACGCGCCATGTCGTCTCGTTCTTGTTAAATCTCGGTTGTCTGATGTGACTTGCGATAGGGATCGCAGGATTCACCTATCAAGTTTGATCTATATTAATCGAACCACTGCCACAAGAAGGAATTTGAGCGAAAAGATAGACGATCGATCAGCGATCGTCTACAGTCTAAAACTTAGACGGTTGTGACTCAGTGAAGTTCTGGATTTGGATCATTTCCTTGTGAATCAACCAGAGCCGTTGGGAATGGTTATAAGTTAGAAGCGGGTGACTTAATGGTGCCGTGCGCCTCAGATTGGTTTTCCCCACCCCACGATCGAGCAAATTGAGTGATATTGGTATCAATACGCGCCGAACTTTCCGTCCGATCTTCCTTGTTGAACAGCGATTTCTAGTTAGACAGACTCATGCCAACTCTTGTCATTGTCGAATCTCCAACCAAAGCCCGCACGATCCGAAACTATTTGCCTCGCGATTTTCGCGTCGAGGCATCGATGGGTCACGTGCGCGATTTGCCTCAATCAACGAGCGATGTCCCCGATTCAGTTACCGATAAACGAGTGCGAGAACTCGGTGTTAATGTCGAGGCAGGCTTTGAACCGATTTATTTGATTCCAAAAGATAAGTCGAAAGTCGTTAAGACTTTAAAAGATGCCTTAAAAGAGGCGGATGAGTTGGTGCTGGCAACTGACGAAGACCGCGAGGGTGAAAGTATTAGCTGGCATTTACTTCAGCTTCTCAAGCCGAAAGTGCCCGTCAAGCGCATGGTGTTTCACGAAATCACCGAAGAAGCGATTCAAAGCGCGATCGCAAACTGCCGCGATATCGATGAACGATTGGTACGCGCTCAAGAAACGCGACGAATTCTCGATCGCTTAGTTGGCTATACGCTGTCTCCGCTGCTGTGGAAGAAGATCGCCTACGGTTTATCTGCGGGTCGGGTGCAATCAGTTGCGGTGCGGCTACTCGTGAATCGGGAACGTCAACGCCGTGCTTTCCGTAAAGGGACTTACTGGGATCTCAAAGCGGTTCTGGCGGTGGATGCGGCTCCCAAGCAAGAATTTGAAGCGAAACTGGTGACGTTAGCAGGTCGCAAGGTTGCAAGCGGGGCAGATTTTGACGAAGCGACTGGGCAAATTGCCGCAGGTCGAAATGTCGTTTTGTTGAGCGAAGAAGAAGCAAGAACGCTTCAAGCCCGATTAGACGGCAAAACTTGGACAGTTTCGGATCTCGAAGAACGTCCGGTGACTCGTAAACCTTCGCCACCGTTCACGACTTCCACGCTGCAACAAGAATCGAACCGTAAACTCGGTTTATCCGCGCGGGATACGATGCGAACGGCTCAGAGTTTGTACGAGCAAGGGTACATCACTTATATGCGGACAGACTCGGTGCATTTGTCGCAGCAAGCGATCGCCGCTGCTCGCAGTTGCGTCGAGGAAATGTACGGAACTGAATATCTTAGCCCGCAGCCGCGTCAATATACGACTAAGAGCAAAGGCGCACAAGAAGCACACGAAGCGATTCGTCCGTCGGGTGGGACATTCCGCACACCGAGACAAACCGGACTAAAAGATCGAGAGTTGAAGCTGTACGACTTGATTTGGAAGCGAACCGTCGCAACTCAGATGGCAGAAGCGCGTCAAACTCAAGTCACCGCGCAAATTCAGGTCGAAGATGCGGGCTTTAGAGCGAGTGGTAAGCGGATTGATTTTCCGGGATTCTTCCGGGCGTATGTTGAGGGATCAGACGATCCGAACGCCGCGATCGAGAACCAAGAAATTATTCTGCCGCCGATGCGCGCCGGGGATCATCCAAAGTGCAACCATTTAGAAGCGATCGGACACGAAACCCAACCGCCTGCCCGATTTACTGAAGCTTCTTTAGTCAAAACTTTAGAAAGTGAAGGGATTGGCAGACCTTCAACTTATGCCAGCATCATTGGCACGATCACCGACGAGCGCAAAGGATACGCGCAGCTTGTTGGTAATACTCTCGTGCCAACTTTTACAGCCTTTGCGGTCGTGGACTTGCTAGAAAAGCATTTTCCCGACATTGTGGATCTGCGATTTACTTCCAAAATGGAGCAAACGCTCGATGATATTGCAGCAGGCGAAGTCGATTGGCTGCCGTATCTGAAGCAGTTTTATTCAGGGGATCAAGGGCTGGAAACGCAGGTGAAAGAGCGTGATAGCAACATTGATCCAAAAGAAGCGCGCACGATTCACCTCGATGATCTAGATGCGAAAGTTCGGATTAGTCGCACCGGAGCTTATATCGAATCCGAGAACGGCAATATCAATTTACCGAGAGATTTGCCGCCTGCGGATCTCGATCCCGAACAAGTCGAAATCTTACTCAAAGGCCCGAACAAGCTCGGTTTTCATCCTGAAACGGGAGAGCCAATTTACGTCAAACTCGGTCCTTACGGTCACTATATTCAGCTTGGCGATAAGACCGAGGAAAATCCGAAGCCCAAAAACGTTTCGATTCCACCCAAGGTCAAGCCTGAAGCGGTGACGCTAGAAATGGCAGTGGGATTGCTGTCGCTGCCGAGAACGTTAGGCGTTCATCCAGAAACGGGGCGAAAAATTCAAGCGGCGATCGGTAGGTTTGGTCCCTACATCGTGCATGATTTGGGCAAAGACGAAGAAGGCAAACCGAAAAAAGATTATCGATCGCTCAAACCCAGTGATGATGTCGTTACGATTACGCTCGATCGAGCATTAGAACTGTTTGCCGAACCAAAAGCCGTTCGCGGCAAACGAGCAGCAGCGACCCCGATTCGAGAAATGGGCGCACATCCAAGCGATGGAGAACCCGTTAATATCTACAACGGTCCCTATGGTGCTTATCTTAAACACGGCAAAGTGAATGCTTCGCTTCCAGAAGGTCAAACGGTCGAAGACATCACGATGGATGTGGCAGTTGAAGCGTTAGCCGCAAAAGCAGGAACGAAGACGACTAAATCGAAGAAGACCTCAACGACTAAAACGACTGCGAAGAAAACAACGACTAAGACTGCGACAAAAACGGCGGCAAAGCGATCGACGACGAAAGCGGCTGCCGCAAAAAAATCGACAGGCACAAGCAAGCGGGTGAAGGCAAACGATTGATCGATTAACTGAATTAAAGGTTGTGCTCCTTCAGATTGCTCACTAAAAGATCAAGCTGGAGGAGTATAAACGATGCGCTAAGATGCGCCCAAAAAAGAATAGGAGATTACTTGATGTCTCAATCTTGGGATTCCAGAATCGTCTACACCGAGGAGATTGAAGTACAGGCGCAGCATTGCGATTTGCAAAATCACTTAAACAACGTGGTGTATGTTCAATGGATTCAAGATATCGCGATCGCTGCTTATCGTTCAAAAGGATATTCTCGCGACATCGATGAGAAAAACAGGATTATTTGGTTTGTTCGCCGCCACGAAGTAGATTATCTCGCTCCAGCATTCAAGGGCGAAACAATTCGATTGGCAACGTGGGTAGAACGCGCTACACTCTCTACCTTTTTCCGTCGGACTGAATTTACTCGAATTATTGATCGACAGTTACTTTGTCGAGCGATCACAGAATGGTGTTACTTTGATGCGGGTCGCAACCGCCCCGCGAAAATTCCTAAAGAAATCAAAACTGCGTTTCTTCCAACTGAAACTTAATCTCGTTTTTGCTCCAGTTTTTTCTGCATGGCTTCTCCCACGACAGAATTGACTAAGCCGCCTAAAAGCATCGAAAAAGCACTGAGATAAAGCCAGAGCAGCAAAATAATCACCGCCCCGATCGCGCCATACACTTGATTAAAATTGCCAACGCGCGCGACGTAAAACCGCAACAATCCGGAAAGCATTGCCCAAAGTAACGCCGCCAAGATTGCGCCTGGCATAATTGGTCTACCATGCTGCCAGCGACTTGTGCCATATCGATAAATGAAGCTCAGCGCCAGCGCTACGATCGATAATGCGATCGGTAAGCTCAATCGATGCCAAATGTGAAATAAACTGTGGGCAAAACTACCGCTGCGATCAGCGACAATTCTAACTGCGATGTCGCTGATAAAAATGACCAGCAGCGCCACCACGAGCAGCAAAAGCGTTCCGAGCGCTAAGCCAATTGCCACTAATTTCGCTTGCCAGAATGGACGAACGCGATCGCGCGGAATCCGATAGATTTGATCTAACGCTGCCATTGCTGCACCCGTCACGCTCGAAGATACCCAAATCGCCGCGACGAAGCTGAGCGAAAATAACCCCTGATTGCTCCTTGGTTTCAGATATCTAAGCGATCCTTGAATCAAGATCACTGCCTGTTCGGGAATCACTTGACTAACTTGGTGGATTAAGCTGCGAAAATTGAATTCTGAAATCTCGAAAAGTCCGATCGCGCTTAGAATCGCCAAGGCTGCTGGAAATAATGCGAAAATGGCATTAAAGGCAATTTCAGCAGAGAGTCCAGGTAAACGGTGATAAGCAGCCCGTCGAATGACTGTGATCAGCGTTTTCAAGCTGAGATATTTGAAAAATTGAAGGAATCGAGTAAGCAGAGCCAAACCGGGCTGCCTGAGACGTTTCAGCATTGCGAATCAGTAGACGTTCTGCCCGAATCTTAGCAGTCCAGTGAATGAGTCGGCACGCCAGGTAATAGAAACATGACAGCTAATCTCTATGGAGATTGAGGCGCTGCAACAATGCAGGCTGTATCTAACAAAGTGAATTGAGTCGTAGTCAAGACCGAGCAGCGCGTTAGTTTTGCGATCGCCGAAATCTTTCCTTGCTGTAGGTTTGTTTGCGCGATCGTAAAAGCAGGCTGAAAACTCTCAAGCCATTCCGCATTGGTTAGATATTCAGGTGTAAATGCCGATCGCTCAATCAGCCAGAATTTGATTTGATAGTGCTCGATCGCTTGTTCTGCCAAAGTCAAATCCGGGCTATATTGCGCGTCGATCACATCGATAATCCGCTGACGAATTTGACGATAGTATCCAAGATGAAACGGTAGCGAATGTTCTTTGCTAAATAAAACAGAGCGTTGAGCAAAGGTCGAAATATTGTTCGCTTCATCTGAAAGGGTTGCGATCAATGTATTTTTCGGCTGAGTCTGCAAAAACTGATAGAGTGCGGCGTTGTTCCCAAGGCGAAAATTTGTGTTCGGAAAGTCTGCGGAAAATTGAGGATAGAAGAGAACAACGATCGCGATCGCCAACAATAACGATAATCTTGCGCTAAGTGAAATCCATTTTTGTTGCAAAAATAAAGCTTCACAAGCTCGAAATATGGCATCAAGCAAGATCGTTAGTACAATTCCAGCAGCGATCGCCATTACAATGCGGAAGCTGTGAGTCGTATATCGAGTTGGAAAAAATAGTTTTAACAACAATAAATGAGCTGCTATAAATAGCCCCAAAGATACCCAAACGATTTGAGGTAGAACTGCGATCGAATCATTCATTCGTTGCACTAAGGGAAACCTCGATCGGTGTCGCATTAAAATCGGCAGCAATAATCCAAGCCAAATCAACGGAGGCATCAGAGGCGGAATGATGCCACTGTGTTCGCCAATCAGCCAGAATTGCCAAGGATTGGGATCAAAAAAGGGATGTCTGCCACCGGGATGAAGTTCGGGCATTGTCCAGGCTTGCGATCGCGTAATCAATGGCGCAAATTCCGCAGAAGATAAAGCATATGGCAACAGTGCGATCGCGCTTAACCCGATACAAATTCCGACAAAGATAAGCTGATTTGAGTGAATCTTGAGCTTTCCAGCTTCCCAATAGCAAAGTCTTAGGCATAAAAGCGCGATCGTAATGAACACTAACGGTGGATAAATCAGCGCTTGTAGAACTAAGACGACAAGGATACCTAATCGCTGATAACGAATTAGATAGTATATGAAGGCTAAAAATAACGGAGTAACGAAGGCTCTAGGAGTTGCAGAACTTGTGTCATCTCTAAACCATAAGCTTTGATTAAGCAGCAGTGTTGCAATAAATGCGGTCGCAGGTAGTGGAAATAACCGCAAACAAATTGCAAAACTGTAAAGCGTTGCAATCAATCCTAATCCAAGTGGAAGCACTTTGCTGAACCAAAGCGGCTGTACTCCCAACATCGCCATCGCATGATAAAGCGCCGCATATCCAGGTGGTGTAATCGATTTAAAGTACTGTGCGATTAAATCATTCGGTAGAAGTGTTGGATCAATAAACTGCTGCATCCAAAAAACATATTCTCGTGCATCGTCTTGAACCACATATTCAGATCGAAACGCTTTCTGAAGTGCAAGACCGCCATAATAAAGGGCGAATATAACACTGAGAGCAAACCAGACGACGATCGGGCTGCGGCGTTTTGTGCGATCGTCATCTTGATCCGTTGCAGTGATAAAAAACCGATGTATCTGCGAGATGAGCATTTGGCTTTGTACTTTAGAAAGTAAAGGTATTCTCTCGCGTTTTTGATCCAGCAATAAATTTCAATTAGTTACAATCCTCACTTTTGCTAAAGGAGAACAGTAAACAAACACAGCCCTTGTGAAGTTCTGGGCTGTGCGACGTGCTGACTAAAGTGTATAGGTGAAGTTTCCGACCAGCATTCCAGGGGCACGAACACCGCCTAAGTTTCGATGCCCATAGGTTCCGACATCGGGAATGAACTCTTGAAAATCGGTGAGTGCAATCAGGTTCTCGCCCCAGAACTGATACAGACTATCATCGAATCTGAGGTTTTCGATCGGCGCAACAATTTCGCCATTCTCTACCCAGAAGCAGGCGTATCGGGTCATTCCGGTAATTCGACCTGTGGGACGATCGCTCCAGTTGAGATAATGCAGATTCGAGAGA
>CAXTDB010000006.1:0-41281 GCA_964242045.1 uncultured Leptolyngbya sp.
TGTATTGTGGTTGACAAGCCCGAACCGAAGGATGGTGCTGCGGCTGGCGCTGGTACTGGCGGTGGTATGGGCGACTTCGATTACTAATCTGAGTCTCTAAAAAACTAAGCGCGATCGTTTCTAAGGGAGCGATCGCGCTTTTTTAGCGGAAAATTGTGCGATCGCTTATTCTGATAGCAATAGTGATTCACTGCTGAATTATGTTGAAGTCTTTAAAAATTGAGAATTTTCGAGGGTTTAAATCCTTGGAGCTTCAACAGCTTGGAAGAATTAATTTGTTAGTAGGTTCAAACAACAGTGGAAAAACTTCAATACTAGAAGCAATTCATCTCCTGTATTCACGAGCAAACCTCACGTCCTTAAAACAACAGATGCTCGCACGTGGAGAAATCTTAGTACCGGAAGAGCAACAAGAAGAGTACAATCTAAATGCACAAAATCTTTTTCATAACTATCTCATTCGTGAAGAAGACAGACTTTCAATTCAAGGTGAAGACCAAGAAGGCTTTCAGTTGAGTTTCATCATAGACTCAACTAATGACAGCATTTCAAACTCGTCTTATTTCACTGGAAAAGTAGAAAGGAAAGATGAAGAGATTACTTCTCAGGTTGCCTCTGTTGAGAGTACTTCGGAGGTTGTCAAGGGAAGCTTTCCGTTTTTGCACTTTACCTGGGTTAGGGCAGGGCTAGGACATATCGTGGAGGTTCAATTATTGCCGAATTACGGTATTTCTCAAGATAAACTAAGGCTATATGCACAACCTATCGCTACCCATGTATATTTTATTGGTTCTTCTTCGTTAGCTTCTTATGAGATGGTCGAAGCATTCAATCAGATTGTTCTAACACCAGATGAGGAACTGGTAAATGAAGCAATCAAAATTATTGAGCCAACAGTCAAACGAATTGCAGCAATTGGGATGGGGGGAACAAAGGATCGTAGTGTTTACAGTAATTTCTTCGTCTTGAGATCTGACATTAACCAGCGTGTTCCTCTCGGAAACATGGGCGAAGGAATGTCACGAATGCTAGGTCTGGCTTTGGGGTTGGTAAATGCGAAGGGGGGCATCTTGTTGGTAGATGATATCGATACAGGACTGCATTTCAGCACAATGGTTGGAATGTGGAAAATGATTTGGGAGACTGCAAAGCGATTGGATGTGCAGATTTTTGCAACGACTCATAACAGCGATTGCTGGACAAGTTTAGCTGAGATTGCTCGATCACAAGATGCTGAAGAACAAGGCATCACAATTCACCGAATCGAGAAAGGAAAAGATCGATCAGTTATGTTTAACGATCGCAAAATTGTGATTGCGGCTGATCAGGAAATTGAGGTTCGGTGAGCGTGGCTAATTCAGTTTTTCCAAAGAAGCTTTTAGTCGAAGGAAATGAAGATAAGCGAGTCATTCCCGAACTGATCGAAAAGAATGGAATCGAATGGGGAAGCAAACAGAACCCGACTGTTTACGTCCAACCCTTAGGAGACTATGTGCAACTCACCGATCCTGATGTGATTTCGGCGCAGCTCGATACTTCTGGATTGCAAGCACTTGGAATTTTGATCGATGCAGATGAACAGCCCAAATCTCGATGGCAAAGCATCAGAAATGCTGCTCGTCAAAGCATTCCTGGTCTTCCTGACGACCTTCCAGCAACCGGATTGATTCATTCGGCACAGAACTCTGGTGGTGATCCCGTTCAGTTTGTAATTTGGATGATGCCCGACAATCGGCTGGAGGGAATGCTAGAAACCTTTCTCGCTAACTTGATCGCGATCGAGCAACAAGAACTTTGGCAGTATGCTCAAGAAGTAACACGCATCGCAAAAACTAAAGCTGCTCCTTTCAAACAAACGCATACAGATAAAGCTAATCTCTACACTTGGCTTTCTTGGCAAGCTCCACCTGGGAGACAACTTCATCAAGCAATTCAGGAACGAATTCTCACGCCAGAACACCCAACGGCTCAGACGTTCGTCACATGGTTCAGAGATTTGTACAGCATTTAATCGCGGCAATGGTTCTGGCACGGGAAGTCCGGCAACAGACATCGTGCGGCTTTCAGCCGCCTGATGTGCGGCAATATACCGAGTTTGCGATCGCATAACTTCAAATCTCTCAATCCCTAATGCACTTAATTTTAAGTTCAGGAAATTGATTTATCGATCGTGTATTTAACCAAACCAGGACAATGCAAAAGGTTTGAGTTGTTTTATGCAATCGCACATTGCTCGATTCGGTTTAGGAATGGCTGCTTTAGCGATATTCTCAGCTAGTTCAGTCGGCGCGACACCGATTGAAATGCGAGTTTTATCAGCAAGCAATGCTCAAGATCCAGGGGTTCTCTGTCCTGATAAAGTAAATTTGACCGAAACTTCGCGACCTTACCGGGAGGGCGGATATACGATCGACGGCTCGGCAAACTTGAGCGCGATCGCAGACAACTTTACGATTGCGACAACTGACGATTTCAGTGTCACCTGGGTCGGAAAACTCAAACCAAAGTACAGCAAATGCAAAGCAACGGCTGGCATTTTTCGCGTTGGGGGTGAAGCTTATCAGGGACACTCCTATCTACGACTCCGCTTTGTCAGGGGTAAAGTGTGCCTCATCCTTGACATGACCGGAAAGCCTGATGCTAATGATTTTACTACTGTAATTTTGCAGAAATCGGTGCGGAATGGCAATCCAAGCTGGACTTGGGGCGGAACAGATTAATCGGTTGCTATCAACATGAAAGCATTGGGCAACCGCTATGTCCCTCGTAACGCTTGAAACTCCATTAAAGCTAACGCTCCCACTAACCGATGAGCAGGTTTTCTAACTGTGCCAAGACAATTGGGATTTGCAGTTTGAGCGCACAGCAACAGGAGAAATCATCATGCCGCCGACTGGAAGCGAATCAGGACGGCGTAACATCAAAGTTACGACTCAACTAGAAGTCTGGAATGAGCAAACTGGACTCGGAGTAGCATTCGATTCCTCTAGTGATATTTTGCCTGGATTCGCATTAGATTTACAGCAAGGAGTTTAATTGTTTGATTTAATTCGAGGAGGTTGATCGAGCCGAATCGCTTGTTCTAGAGCAGCTTTTTCTCTAGCACGATCGACAAAGGGCTGTAATTGCATCAAGTCGCGTCGAGTCAGAACTTGTAGATCTGCGATCGTCATTCCACGCATGAGTAATTCGACGCACCAAGTTTGATAGGCTTGATCGATCGTGATTGGCTGTTCGTTTAGAATGTCCTCGGTCAAACTACTCCAGCGCTGAGATAAATCCGCTTCCGTGATCGGCTGACCGCTCGAAGTCAGGAACATCGCGGGTAGAACATCTTTACGGCTTTTGAGCCACTGAGTTAGAGGATTTTTCAGATACGAACCGTAGCGTTTTCCCAGAATCCACTGATTTATTGGAACGTAGCGAGATAGACCTTGAGTAATGTGTAACTGCTGCTGCTGTCGAGTGTAGTGATAGTTCGATCGCGTCAGTTGAACAATTTCACTCGAACTAAGTCCCGCACCGAATAGAACATAAGCGATCGCATAATCTTGCAGTCCTCGTTTTTTGGCGCGCTGAAGAATCAGGTGTACAGTGTCAACGGGCAGATCCCGAACTTCTAAGGGTGTGCGTTGCGAAGGTTGAATCGCGCCTTGTAGAAATAGGGTGACAAGATTTGTGATGAATTCTTCTCGGCTTTGCCAAAGTTCGTGAAATTCGCTGGTGAATTCGATCACAGCGTATCCGAGCAGCATTCCGTTAAGCAGGCTTGCGAGGGTTTCAGCAGGGAGATTCGGCTGCATTCGGCGGCGCTGAATCATTTGGTCAAAATATTCTGCAACATAGCGGTTCGCCTGAGTTAGTCCGCGTCCTAATGCTTTACGATTTTCGGCAGGGTATTGTCCGGCTTCTCCAACGACCGATCGCACCATTTCTGGAACTCGTTCGAGTGCTTCTAGGCAAGTGGTGGCGTATTCTTTCAGCGCTTGGTCGATGTAGTCGGCTTGGTCGGCTTGCTGAACGAGCGTTTGACCGAGTTGGGTGAAAACGGCGGCTTCTTCGATCGCAGCCAGCAGCAGTCCATGTTTGTTGCCAAAATGCCGAAACAGAGTTACTTCATTTACGTCTGCTAATTCAGCGATCTGTTTGGTTGTCGTGTCAGTGACACCGTGAGCTGTAAATAACTCCAGTGCTGCTTGAATCAGCCGTTGGCGAGTGGTGTTGCGGGAGATAGACATAAAAGATGCAAGTGCCACTTGCAGAAAAGCGCATTCGTTGTTAGGCTACAGATGCAAGCACCACTTGCAAATGCGTTTTTCAACTGTAACGGATTTCGCCTTGAGTTGGGGAATGCGCGTGAGATCGGTTTGGTATCCAAGTCGATCGTTTGTTAATTCAGTAAAGGATTTTCATGACTTCTAATTCTGTTCAAGCGGACTCCGAACAAGCCCTAAAATTGGAGTGGACGAACGTTGCTTTCTTCGGAGCATTTCACGCTCTAGCGCTGACTGCCCCTTGGTTTTTCTCCTGGAAAGCGCTCGGTGTGATGATTGTTTTACATTGGTTGTTTGGCAGTATCGGGATTTGTTTGGGCTATCATCGATTGTTAACCCATCGGAGTTTGCAGGTTCCAAAGCCCGTGGAATATGTGTTGGCGGTGATTGGAACGTTGGCATTGCAGGGCGGCGTGATTTTCTGGGTAGCGGGTCATCGGATGCACCATCTGCATACCGAAGATGTGGATAATGATCCGTATTCGGCGGAGCGCGGCTTTTTGTGGAGCCATATGCTGTGGGTGCTGTATCCCCGCGACAAGTTTTTTAATTATGAGTCTTACCGACGGTTTGCACCGGATCTCGATCGCGATCCGTTTTACCGCTGGCTCGATCGCACCGAGAACTACTTGATGCTGCAAATTCCGGTAGCGATCGCGCTTTATTTACTCGGCGGTTGGTCGTTTATCATTTATGGTTTGGTGCTGCGGGCTGTGTTGCTGTGGCATAGTACCTGGTTTATTAATTCTGCAACGCATCTGTTTGGCTATAAAACTTACGAATCAGACGATAATTCGCGCAATCTTTGGTGGGCGGCGCTGATTACCTACGGTGAAGGGTGGCACAACAATCACCATGCTCAACCGAATGTGGCGAAAGCAGGTCGGCAATGGTGGGAGATTGATGTGACGTGGTGGGCGATTCAAGTTTTAAGAACGCTTGGTTTAGCGCGTCGTGTGGTGATGCCCCCGAACTGAGGTTAAAAGGAGTCAAAACGCGAGAAGCTTTTGCGATCGCGTTTTGATGATTAGAAATCGGTTTCGTCGTCTTCGTCTTCAGTTGGTTCTTCTAATGCCGCAAGGTCAGACGATGAGAGTTGATCCGAAGATTCGATCGGGTCAATCTCAGCATCATCGGCATCGACCACAGACCCATTAAATGCTTCAGCAAGAGTTCTGGCGGCGCGAGTGACTTCATCATCGTCCCAATCTGATCGCGTGTAAGGGTCTTGAGAAAGTTCTTCAGCGACGGGTTCCGGTTCTGGATCAAGAAGCTGAGGTTCATCTGAAGGTTCGACGGGTGGAGCAGCGATCGAGGGTGTTGCGGCAGTTGAAGCAGCAACCAAGCTGAATTTGATTTCTTTGTTAAAGGTTTTGGTAAAAGCGGCGGCAATACTTTTCGATCGACTTTGTGCCATCGGTAGAAGCTTCTGAGGAATGCTGATTTGCGCCAGATCGCCATCGAATGAAACTAGATTGCCGTGTTGTTTTAGCAGTGCTTGAGTTCCAAAGGGTTGCAGATTGTTAATGATCGTTTGCCATAAGCGATCGAGGTCGGTTTCTGCTGAAGTCTGAATGGCAGTTTCTTCTGCAATTGGTGTAGGTTCTTCTGCGGGTTTCGGTGCTGCTTCTACTGGAAGTTGTGGTGCGCTGACTGGTTCAATCGATCTAGGACGTGAAATCGGTTGAGTCAGTTGCTCAATAGTAGATGGCATTGCAGAAGGCAGGAGTCCCATTAATGTGACTTCTAACCAGAGACGAGGCTGAGTCGAGTTTTTTAGCTGTATTTCGCTTTCTTTGAGGCGTTGCTGTCCAGTAAGAATTGTAGCGATCGACAGTCCTTTGGCAAATTCGCAAAGCTGCGTCCAAGTCGGCGAAGTCAGCGCAACTAAATTGCCGCGATCCGGAGCCGTTTTGGCAATCAGTAGATCGCGATAGAAGCTGGCGAGATTTTGCAGCACGATCAACGGCTCTCGCCCGCGATCCATTAGGCGGCGCGTGGTATCGAGAACAGCTTCGGGGTGATTTTGTGCGATCGCTTC
Organism: uncultured Leptolyngbya sp.; assembly: GCA_964242045.1. Classification (GTDB taxonomy): domain Bacteria; phylum Cyanobacteriota; class Cyanobacteriia; order Leptolyngbyales; family Leptolyngbyaceae; genus Leptolyngbya. The sequence goes on from CAXTDB010000006.1 coordinate 6,316, forward strand.
GATCAGCGCCATTAAATCTCGCTCTGGAACTGCACCGACTAAATCCCAAACTCGCTCTACGGTGATGTCTCCGGATAAAAGACTCAGTTGATCGAGCAAACTTTCGGCATCGCGTAAACCGCCTTGAGAGATTTGAGCGATCAGATAAAGGGCATCGTCTGCGATCGGGATTTGTTCTTTGTCGGCGATCATGCTGAGGTGCTGGGTCATATCGTCGATCGGAATTCGTCGAAAGTCGAACCGTTGACAACGAGAAATGATCGTGGGTAATACTCGTTGTGGATCAGTGGTCGCTAAAACGAAAACAACTTGTTCCGGTGGTTCTTCTAATGTTTTAAGAAGTGCGTTGAAGGAGGCGGATGTCAGCATGTGACAGTTATGAACGCTCAAGCCGTTTGCTACAAAATTGTGGTTATCCTCAACTTCAATGTCATAAACAAATTCAACCCCATCAGGGCGCACAAATTCGACCGTCTCCAAACTTGTAGCCCATTGTTGAACAGGAGAACTATTGTAAGTCAGCAACCCATTTTCGGGCTGTGTCTGCTCCCAACCAAAGATAGTAGTATCGTGTTCCGGTTGCTGCTCGTCGATACGATTTGCAACGAGTTGGGTAGCCAAGCTGAGTAAGCTATTCTGCAAGCAGTCGATTTTCTGGTTCTGAGAATCCTTCTGTGTGAATTTGGGGAGAGCCTTGCGGACTAAGGATAAGTGATTCATCGTCCATGTACTACCAAGCCAGTCCTTCTGGAAGGTTGCCGCAACCACAGGCACAGGGGATAGTATTTTCATTCCTTCTCGAACGTCGCTTGCGGGTATCCATCCTGCTTCTGTCCTGATCAAATGATTGCCAGTGCAACGGATTTCACTGTTTCGGGTTTTGATTCTGAGCGTTTCCTTTTTGCCGCGATTTACCCACCCTGAAATCTTTTTGTATTCCCAAACCTGAGTTTTCTCGTTGTAGCTCAGTGCTTCTTCGTTCTGTAGATTCGGATTATCAATTCTGATTAATCCGTTTCTCGTTAGAACTAGCGCGTCACCCGTCAAACACTCATCAATTACATAAACTTTGTATCTGCATTGTACTGGAGCGAATTGAGAGCGTTCTATAAGTTCACGAATGTTATCAACTCCAGTGTTACTTGCAGCGTCAATTTCAATAACATCTAATGCGTTCCCTTTTGTGATCTCTTGGCAGGTCTGACAGTGACCACACGGCTGATCGGTTGGCGCATTTACCGAAATGCAGTTGAGGGATTTTGCAAAAATTCGAGCGCTCGAAGTTTTTCCGGTTCCGCGTGCGCCCGTGAAGAGATAGGCGGGAGCGATGCGGTTTTGTAAAAGCGCATTAGAAAGCGTGGTCGCGATCGCGTCTTGACCAACAAGCTGTGAAAAGCTTTGAGGACGATATTTGTGATGCAGGGGAATGTAGGTCACAGGAGCAATCGCGCGAATGGACTGATTGATCCTACCAAGCGATCGCGAATTTGGGATTATTCTGCTTTCGGAGCGGGTTTGGTAGCTCCAAAAAAGGATTTGTAGATTTCATGCGCGACCGGAACGGCTGCGGTTGCACCGAATCCGCCGTTTTCGACCACAACGGCGATCGCGATTTGGGGATTGTCAGCCGGACCATAACCGACGTACATCGAATTATCCGTTTGTCCTTGAACTTCAGCCGTTCCTGTTTTGCCTGCGGTCAGCGGAATAGAGCCATCGTTTAGGCTCTGCGCTGTTCCTTCCTGCACTACTGCTTTCAGCCCTTCTTGAACGATTTTTAGGGCATCTGGCTCAAATCCCAGCGATTCGGGCTGCATATTCGGTTGATAAGTTTGATTGGCAAATAAATGGGGTTTAATCCGCTTGCCGCCGTTGGCAATCGCTGAAACCATCACCGCCATTTCGAGCGGGGTGACTTGTACCATGCCTTGTCCGATCGCCGTACTAACCGTATCACCGACATACCACTGCTCTTTGAACAGTTTCTCTTTTTGTGCTGGAGTCGGAATCAGTCCTTGACTTGCGCCATCTAAGCCCATTGTGGAAGTTGAACCGATGCCAAATCTGTGACCCCAGTCGGAGATGGCTTCAGGTCCGATCGCCATTCCAAGCTGATAAAAGAAAGTATTACTACTAAAAGCGAGAGCATCCCGAAACCCGATCGTGCCGTAGCTAGCGTCTCCGTGTTCATGAAAAAGCGTTCCGCCTAAGTTGATTGCGCTGTAGGTGGGAAGCATTGAGGTTGAGGAAAACTTGCCTGATTTCATCGCTGCCATTGCAGTGACGATTTTGAACGTGCTGCCGGGTGGATAGCCTTGCAGAGCGCGATTGAGAAAAGGGTGATCCTGGCTTTGAACTGCATCCCAGGCTTTCTGGCTGATTTTGCGGGTGAACATATTCGGATCGAAGGTTGGTCCGCTTGCCATCACCAAAACGCCGCCCGTTTTCACATCCAGAGCGACTACGGCTCCTCGGCGACCTGCTAACGCTTTTTCAGCCGCTTGTTGCAGTTTGACATCGAGCGTTAACTGCATCGGCAATCCGGCAACCGGGGGCTGAACGCCGAGCATTTTCAACTCTTTGCCGCCAGAATCGACTTCGATCAAGCGACTGCCCCAAGTCCCGCGCAGGGTCGCATCTTGAATGCGCTCGATGCCCATTTGTCCGACCAGCATTCCATTCGGAAATTCGGGATGAGCTTTTAAATCTTCTGGGGTTGCTTCGCCGATGTAGCCTAAAAGGTGCGCTGCTAAAGTGCCATAGGGATATTGCCTGGTGGATTCAGCTTGGACTTCTAAGCCGCGAATTTGTCCAGCTTCGTAAAGGGCAATATATTTTTTCTCATCGAGTCCGCGTAAAATTCGCACTGGAGCTACCGATCGATATTGCACCGCTTCCAGTTTTTTAATGATTTCCTCTTTCGGAATCTCTAATAATTCGCTGATGCGCTGCGCCGAGGCTTGCCACTGTTCTTTGGTTTGCTCGCGTGGGTAAAGATAGACCGACCGAGAAAGTTGATTGACCACGATCGGGTTGCCTTTGCGATCGATGAGGTTCCCCCGATCTGCCATGATTGGAGTCGATCGAATGCGGTTTTGGTCGGCAAGCTGGCGGTTGTGAGTGCCTTCTACGAGTTGCAGATAAGCGAGACGGAATCCGCAAACGCTCATTAAGCTACTCGCAAACAGAAATAAAATTACTGCCCGGAACGAGCGCTGCGATCGCGCTTTACTAACCCAAGAATTGGTAGAAGAGAAAGACGAATTCGCCATACGTTGCTTTAGAGTGAAAAGGTCAATCGCATCGGACTTACTTTAGCAGAAACTTTGGTAATCAAGCGCGATCGTTATTCTCTAGTTTCGAGTGCAATTAAAGATGCTCCGGAATTAATTGAAGCCTGCGTGAAATCGAGGAATAATGGTGAGTCAGATCTGAATTACACCGAATCGACATGGCAACCGTTAACGACAACTATTTGAAGCTGAAAGCAGGCTATCTGTTTCCCGAAATTGCTCGGCGGGTGAATGCTTTTGCACAATTGAATCCTGATGCTCCGATTATTCGCTTAGGGATCGGCGATGTGACTGAACCTTTACCGGAAGCGTGTCGCACTGCGATGATTAAAGCCGTGGAAGACATGGGCGATCGCAGTTTGTTCAAGGGTTACGGACCGGAACAAGGCTACGACTGGCTTAGAGAGAAAATTGCGAAGTTCGATTTTCAGGCGCGTGGCTGTGAGATTGATGCCTCTGAGATTTTTGTGTCTGATGGCTCAAAGTGCGATAGCGGCAATATTTTGGAAATCTTTGGGCATGACAACACGATCGCGGTGACTGATCCGGTTTATCCGGTTTATGTCGATACGAATGTGATGGCAGGAAATACCGGAGAAGCCAACGAAAAAGGGGAATACGGCGGATTAGTGTATTTGCCAATTTCAGCCGAAAATAACTTTACCGCTGAGATTCCCGCGCAAAAAGTAGATTTGGTTTATCTTTGTTTTCCGAATAATCCGACGGGCGCAGTGGCGACAAAAGAATATTTGAAGGCTTGGGTTGATTATGCGAAAGCGAACGGCACGATTATTTTCTTTGATGCTGCTTATGAAGCGTATGTGACTGATCCGAATTTGCCGCGATCGATCTACGAAATTGAAGGGGCGCGCGATTGTGCGATCGAATTTCGATCGTTTTCTAAAAATGCTGGATTCACGGGAACACGATGTGCGCTGACAGTTGTTCCGAAAACGCTCACCGCAAAAGCTTCGGATGGCTCAGATGTAGAGTTGTGGAAATTGTGGAACCGTCGCCAATCCACGAAATTTAACGGCGTTTCTTATATTGTTCAACGAGGAGCGGAAGCGGTTTATTCAGAAGCGGGACAGGCTCAGATTAAAGAGTTAGTCAGCTTCTATTTAGAGAATGCCAAGATCATTCGTGAACAACTGACGGCAGCGGGAATTTCTGTGTATGGCGGCGTGAATGCTCCCTATGTGTGGGTGAAAACGCCAAACGGACTATCGAGTTGGGATTTCTTTGATAAGCTGCTGAATGTTTGCAATGTTGTCGGTACTCCAGGATCGGGCTTTGGGGCAGCAGGTGAAGGATATTTCCGCATTTCTGCCTTTAATAGTCGTGAGAATGTGATCGAGGCAATGAAGCGGATTACGGCGAAGTTTTGATTTCGTCTCGCTTGTGGGAAATTTCGGGCTAAGCGGGTGTTTGAAAAGTATCGTTCATTGCATTCATCCGCCCCGGAATGGAATTCGGGGCTAACAGGGCGAAGTCCACTGAAGGGGACTGAGAGTGATTTCAGTTTCTCTCAGTGGACTTTGTTTGGCTGCGATCGTTAACTCAATATTGCCTTACCTCGTTGATAAATCTCACGAGCATACTCCGTCCAAGTGCCTTGTCCCCAATACCTGAAACAACTGGTCTGCAATAGCAAGTTGTACAACAGTGCTTCTTGATAGTTATCTTGTTGCGTCACGTTTGGATTTTCTGTATCAAACCGTTGATGAAACAATGCACTCAGTTCTGTCATCGGTTCTAGAACATTTTCGTAGCCTTTGACCCAACTGAGATTATTTGTCCAAGACGCACCATCGATGTGAAAGCGATCGTCATTTTGTTTCAGTTCTGCGATCGCTTGTTGCACCGCTTCAGGTGTCGCATGATCAACTTTCTGCCAGATTTTGTGTTGTTGCACGGCTTGAATCTCTGGATAGTCATTCGCACCAATTCCAGTCGATTCGATCAGTTCTAGATACTCTGTTCCATTGATCGCCACAACGCCCGAAGTATTGTTTCCTCCGTCTCGAATTTCGTGATAGACCCTGAAGATATCGCGCGGATACTCATTCATCATTACTCCGCCATTTTCCCCGTCCGCGATTTGTGAAACGATCGGGGGAATTGCTGTAGTGTTAATGCGTTGTTTCGCGCGCGTTTTTGCTTCAAAATAAGGCTGCATTTGCGCCACTAACTTCGTATCTGAGCCTTGAGTTTTAATCAGAGCCGTGATTGAAATCGTCTCTCCATTGGAGTTACGCGCTACCAATTGATTCGGAATGTACTTCTGATCATGGGTCAAACTTGATCCGTCTAGCTGTTCTACAGAATGTTCCTGAACTAAAAGCCAGCGATAACCGCACTCTTTCAGCGCTTTAATGTACTCAAACAAAGTATCAGGATGATTTGGAAGGTGCATTTCTGGTGGCGAGAAGCCTCGAACGCGCTGAAGGGCATCCATACCGAAGATCGAAGCAAAATGATGCTGCCACGCTTGAATATGCAGTTTGAGGTCGGGAATCGGAGTTGATGGAACAACGGCATGACTCCACATCGTGCCGAGCCATTCGACATAAGGCTGAAATTGTCGATCGCACGTTATCCGCTTCAGATTGTTCAGAATATCATCGCGCCCCATCTGCTGAAGTCCCCACAACAGATTGCCCGAATAATCCAGCATGATTCGCGGATTGCAGCCTTGAGCAATCAGATCTGGAATGAATTCGCCCATGCGACCGTAGCACCAAGCGAAAACGCCTGCATTGTGGTTGTCGCCCTCGTTCGGATGCTCGAACATCCGCTGTAGATTGCTAATTAATGCTCCATTCATGCCTGCGGGAATGGTCGGTTGGTGCATGTGGAGGGCGCAAGCGAACGTGGACTCGATCGCGTCGAATCGCAAATTTGTTGTCGGAAGAAAGACAGGAGTAGAAGATTTAGGAAGTGCAGCACCGGAAATCGGAGGCAGTTTGGTCAGAGTTGCAGTCATTGGGATTGCCTGAGTCTTTGGCTCAAATCATAGAGCAGACGTTCTGAAAGTGGGTTTAAGTTTTGAGACAGAAGGCGGATTTCTCTTGCAAAAATGCAGGCTTGCGTATTGAATAAAGACATAAAAATGAATTTTTGTTAAGCAAGGGGATACAAATGTACATTGTGCAAATTGCCTCCGAGTGCGCGCCAGTGATTAAGGCTGGAGGGCTAGGGGATGTGGTCTACGGGCTGAGTCGAGAATTGGAGAATCAAGGGCACACCGTTGAACTGATTCTGCCAAAGTATGACTGTATGCGGTATGACCACATTTGGGGGCTGCACGATGCGTATCGCGATTTGTACGTCCCCTGGTTTGCTAGTCAAATCCATTGTTCGGTGTTCTGCGGTTGGGTGCATGGGCAGGTGTGCTTCTTTATCGAGCCGCACTCAGAGGATTTTTACTTCGATCGAGGATGCTTTTACGGCTGCAACGATGACAATATGCGGTTCGCATTCTTTAGCAAGGCAGCATTAGAATTTTTGCTGCAAAGCAATAAGCGACCGGATGTGATTCACTGTCACGATTGGCAGACGGGATTAGTTCCAGTGATGCTGTTTGAGATTTACAAGTATCACGGCATGGCAAATCAACGAGTTTGCTACACCATTCACAACTTCAAACATCAAGGCTTTGGCGGTACAGATGTCTTAGAAGCAACACAGTTAAGAAGACCAGAATACTATTTTAGCTATGACAAGCTGAGAGACAATTTCAATCCGTTCTCGGTCAACTTTATGAAAGGCGGGATTGTCTACTCGAATGCCGTCAACACTGTTTCACCACATCATGCTTGGGAAGCACAACATACTGACATTAGCTATGGTTTGGGACACACTCTAGAAATCTATCGAGATAAGTTTTTTGGCATTCTCAATGGTTTAGACTATGGCTTTTGGAATCCGGAGAACGATCGATATCTTCCCTACCATTATTCTGCTGACAGCTTCGAGCAGAAACACTACAACACGAAAGCACTTCGAGAGCGTTTGTTACTAAGAGAAGAAGAAAAGCCGATCGTTTGTTTTATTGGGCGATTAGATGACCAAAAAGGGGTTCATCTGGTTCATCATGCAATGTATTACTCGCTAGAACGAGACGCACAGTTTGTTCTATTGGGAGCCGCGACGGAATCTGCGATCGACAAGTGGTTCAAGCATGAAAAACAGTTCTTAAACGACAATCCGGATTGTCATATCGAGCTTGGATTTAACGAAGAGTTAGCCCATTTAATCTATGCAGGCTCAGATATGATCGTAGTTCCTAGTAACTTTGAGCCTTGTGGACTCACACAGGTGATTAGTTTGAAGTATGGAACAGTGCCGATCGTGCGCGGTGTCGGTGGATTAGTGAATACCGTGTTTGATCATGACTATGATCAGGCGCATCCACCGGAAGAACGCAATGGTTTTGTGTTCTTTGAATCAGACAATGTTGCGCTGGAATCAGGAATGGGACGAGCGTTTGACCTTTGGGGGCAGAATCGTAAAATCTTCAACCAGTTAGCAATTCAGGGCATGAAATACGACTATTCTTGGAAAAATCCAGCTAAAGAATATGTTGCACTGTACGATCGTATTCGGCATAAATAGAGTACTCTGAGTTCTTTGCTTCGCTGCTCATCTGCCCGTAAACAAAAAAGGGACTAACAGCTAAATAAAGCGTCTTAGTCCCTTCAGTGGACTTCGTTCTGTTAGCCCCGATTTTCAATCCGGGGCGGACTTGAGCCATGAACAATCAACTACCGCTAGAAAGCTTCTACAAACTCGCTTGCAATTGATCTAAGAGCTTCTCAACATAAGTCAGCGCGCCTCGAATCGTTGCTGGATCTTCGATGTCAACACCAACATACTGACGAAGCGCCGCAACTTGATCTAAGCTGCCACCCGATGCAAGAAGTTCCAGATAACCTGGAATAAAGTCTTTACCAACCTCAAGATATTTCTGATAGCAAGCAAGGCTCACAATGTTCGATGCAGTGTACTGATAGCAGTAGAACGGCTTGAAGTAAATATGTCCAATTCGCGCCCAATCGTACTGATGTTCAGGTAGCACTTCAACCGCATCACCGCACAAAGTTTGATACAGCTTCATCCATTCTTCGTTGACAAAGGTGTGATCGAAACTGCCTTGAGCGGCTCGATCGTGAATCGCCAATTCCAATCGACTGATCGTACTCTGCCGGAACAGTAGATTCAACTGATCCTCAAGCTGACGAGTGATCAATGATTTCGTTAGCGATTTATCATCTTTTGCTTGCTTCAATAGATAATCGAGCAGCAGCAATTCATTGAAGGTCGAAGCAATTTCTGCTAGCACCATTGGCGGATTGCTGTTGAAATAGGTTTGTCGATCGTCAATCCAAGCAAAGTGCAACCCGTGACCCATTTCGTGCGCTAACGTAAACAGCGAATTGTAATCATCGGTGTACGACATCAATAGATAGCTATGTTTGCCGTAAGTGTAAGAACAGAATGCACCCCCGCGCTTACCCGGACGGACTTTGGCATCGACCCAATTTTTCAGGAAGAACTCTTCTGCACGTCGAGCATAGTTCGTGTCGAATTGATCCAACGCAGAAAGTAGAGTTTCAACGCCCGCTTTGTAGGTAACAGGCGGAGTACTCTCAATCGTCCAGGGTGCATAGAGATCAGCAGTACGAATTTTTTGACCCAAAGCTTGACCTTTCAGGGTGTAGTAGCGCTGAAACAAATCAAAGCGATCGCCTGTTCCCGTCATGATTGCTCGAAACACAGGTTCAGAAACTTCGTCGGCTAACAGTTGCTTACGCAACGTGGAATCATAGCCGCGCATCTGGTTCTCAATCTTATGATCCTGTGCCACCGTATTCATGATGTACGCATACAGCGAATTATGCTGCTTCATCACTTTGCGAACCGATCGATAAGCGGCAGTGCGAATTTCTGGATCGGGATGATAAAGCAGGGAACTTAGTTCAGATTCGGTGCTAACCGTGCGACCGTCTGGAGTGGTAACAGGTTCGTATTCTTGTTCGCCCAGATGTACCGATCGTAGTTGAATAAATGCTTGTCGTCCGGTCAAACTATCTTGGTTGCGTGTCTGTTCGACTTCCTCGGAAAGCGTGTGAGGGCGATATTTTGCAATCCGGTTCAAATAATGCTGATAAGCCGAAAGTACCGAAGCTTTTTGCAATGTCTCGAACTTCGTTGCATCTAAGCTTTGAAGCTCTAGATCGAAGAACAAGAGTTGATTCTCAACACCTGTCAGCGCTTCCATGACTTTATCAAGGAATTGCTTCGCTTCGGTGTTGCGGGTGTCGGCTGAGAAAATCAGAGACGGAAATGCGTAGAGATAACCGGATTTTTCAGCGATCGCTTCTAGTGTCTTAAAGCAATTTACTAACTGTTCAGGGCTTAAATCCTTTACTTTGCCGCGAAACGAATCGCGAAATTCACTCGCTTGAGTCTGCAACGCCTCTAGATCCTCGGTCAACTTCGGATCACTAAAGCCATGATAAAGGTCAGACAAGTCCCATTCTTGCGGACTGTCTAATTGAGTGAGTTCAACTGCTTGCGTCATTGAAAGTACTCCTGATATTTCTAACCGAACCTCTAAAGAACGGATTACCGCTTAAGGCGTAGTCATTACGAGTTTGTTTTGACTATGATAATAGCATATCGTTTCCAAGGAATCAGCTTAATGGTCAAAGTAGTCGGCATTGCTGGAAGTTTAAGACCGGGTTCATACAGTCAGCAAGCGCTCAAAGTTGCCATCGATCGCGTTGCGGCACTAGGAGCAGAGGTGGAAATCTTGGATTTACGATCGCTGAATCTACCCTTCTGTGATGGTAGCGATGATTATCCGGATTATCCAGGGGTTGCCACGCTCAAACAGGCGGTTAGTGAAGCCGATGCGGTGATTTTATCGACTCCTGAGTATCATGGCAGTGTGAGCGGTGTTTTGAAGAACGCGCTGGATTTAATGGGATTCGAGGAGTTCACCGGGAAAGTAACGGGCGTGATTAGTGTCTTGGGAGGTCAGTCGAATAACAATTCGCTGAATGATTTGCGAATCATCCTGCGTTGGATTCACGCTTGGACAATTCCCGAACAGATTGCAGTTGGACAAGCTTGGAAGGCATTTAGCGAAGATGGAAAGCTGCTCGATGAAAAGCTGTCGAAGCGATTCGATGCGTTTGCTCAAAGCTTAGTTGAGAGTACACAGAAATTGAGAGGATAGTGCTAATTCCGTAGCAGTTTGGTTTGATACTGTGCCTAGATTAGACACAGTATTTTTTTACCCTATTTCAAATTTGCTGGAACTTGCTTAGGAACTGTCCAGAAATACACATTCGTTCCATTCACATTCACCACTTGATCGGGCTTCCAATCCCCCATGTCAAACGCATGAGATACGATTCGCGTCCCTGGTTTCAGCTTCAACAAAGTTGGACGCAGTTGAAGATTGATTCTTGGCAATAGATAAAGCGTAATCACCGTCGCCTTGCTCAAATCTGTTTTGAATAAATCCTGCTGAGCAAAGTTAACCCGATCGCTGACTCCCGCTTTCTTCGCGTTCGCATTTGCTTCTTGAATCCGCTGCGGGTCAATATCGACCCCAAACCCGCGTGTGCCAAATCGCTTTGCTGCGGTAATCGGAATCCGTCCATCTCCGCTACCAAGATCGTAAAGCACATCGTTCTTGCCAACCTTCGCTACTTTCAGCATGGCATCGACTACAGCGGTCGGAGTCGGAACATACGGCACATCTAATTGTGGCGTTGGACTCTGAGCAGTGGGAGCCGCAGTTTGAGAAGTCGCAGGCTGGGTATCCGCGTTCGCAGTTGGACTAGAAGACTGTGAACAGCCCGTAAACATCAAACTGAGAATTCCAACACTTACAACTAAAGGACGAACAATCATGCTGCTCCTCCTCGTTTCTATCGACGCTGTAAATACAAAACCGGAATCCCAAGCGCCACCACAGTCACATCTACGATCGCACCGATTTTCACATACTCCAAGCTGGAGTACAGCAAATAAGCGCAGATTCCACAAAACAGAATCGGTGTGATCGGATAAAACGGCACTCGAAACGCACTCGATCGATTCGGTTCTTTGAAGCGCAAAATAATCAAAGAAAAGCCCACCAGCAAGAAAAAGAACCAAAACACCGGAGCCGTATACTCCACCATTGTTTCAAAGCCTTTTCGAGTCAAAATTCCTAACCCAACCAGCAAAAGCGCGATCGCACCTTGCAGCAACAATGCTGGAATCGGTGTATTTTGCTGCGATTGCCAACGTCCCAAAAATCGAAACGCATCTGAATCTTGTCCGAGTGCGAAGTTAGTGCGCGCGCCAGTAAACACTGTGGCGTTTAATGCACCCAAAGCTGAAACTGCGATCAGAAAGCTAATAAAAACAACTCCCGACTGCCCAAAAGCACGACGCATCAAATCTGCCGCAACCGCTGAAGAATTCGCCATTCCGCTGACTCCTAAGCCATGCAGACAAGCAAAGTTAATTGCAACATAAATTGCCGCAATGATGCCAATTCCCCAAAAGAGCGATCGAGCAATATTGCGATTCGGATTGCGAATCTCGGCTGAAAGGTAAGCGGCTTCGTTCCAACCACCATAAGACAGCAATACAAAGATCATTGCCATGCCCCAATCAGTTGTGATCTTCGAGTCTGTTGCAGTTTGCGGTGGAACGCCTGAAGTGGTCAAACCCGCCACAACCACTAGGATCAATCCCAACACTTTTGCAGCCGTTAACCAATTTTGAACACCTTTTCCTTGTCGCAATCCGAGAATGTTGATCACTGTAAATAGTACGATCGCGCCTGCTGCATAAATTGCACCTGAGAAAGTTCCCAGCGGTAGAATTTCAGACGCATAATCACCAAATACATAAGCGAGAAGCGCGATCGATCCCGTTTGTACAACTGTCATGCGCGCCCAAGCAAACAAAAACGCGATCAAATTTCCGTAAGCGCGCTGCAAATAGTAATAGTTCCCTCCCACATGCGGATAAGTTGTTGCCAACTCCGCAAAACACAATGCTCCGATCAGAGAAACGACTGCTCCGATTATCCAAGCTAGCAAAACTGTAGAATTTGTTCCGGTTGTCGAAGCAACCAAGGCAGGAGTTTCAAAGATTCCGGCTCCGATCACAATGCCAACAATCAACGCGATCGCATCGATTAACGTTAAAGCAGTCTTTGGGCTTGCAGATTGCTCAGCAGTCGAACTTGCAGCGATCGGTTCTGAGTAATCTGAAGAGTTCGGGAGACCCATAGTAATACCTAGCTAAAGATCATAACCAGTCGCACGAAGCCTTCGATTCTTTCAAGGGATTTTAGTTTGCTTCGGCGACGGGTGCGATCTGACTTGAGAGGTAAATCCAAAGGCGTAAATGGCGTTCAATCGCGCGATGCACCTTTGCTTATCCTTGAAAAACGCTTGCTGGGTAATATACTCTTAGGAGAAAGATTCTCTGTCGTACCCTTCCTCAAAACCGTCTCTCAAAAAATTATGGAAACGATCGCGTCACTGCATCTAGCCTGCAAGAACAAGTCACTCGATCAAGCGAAAAAATCGCGCATCGAGAGACGAAGCATTCAAGTTTTGAGTGCAATGGTTGGATGTGCCATTCTTGGGTTTACCTCGGCTGCAACCGCCCAAATTGTTCTACAGCAAGGAGATGAAGGTACTGCCGTCAGCAGCTTACAAGAACGCCTAAGAGCGCTAGGCTGCTTTGATGGTTCGCCCACCGGATTTTTTGGTTCACAAACTCGCGATGCCGTGATTCGCTGTCAGCAGGAGCGCGGCATTACGCCAGATGGAGTCGTTGGAGCAGAAACTTATCGCGCGCTCGGATTGGGCAATCCCGCACCGGGAACAGGGTCGGCGCAGTATGGCGATCAATTGCAGCTTGGCGATCGAGGCCCTGGAGTGCAACAGCTACAAACTCAACTGCAAACGCGCGGATATTATTACGGCGCGATCGATGGCGTTTTTGGCTCAGGTACTCAGAGCGCTGTGATTCAACTGCAACGAGATATAGGTCGCCCTCAGACCGGGATTGTAGACGGTAGTGTTTATGCAGCGCTCAGTGGCTCAACCCCGATTACACCGCTTCCGGGAGATACAACCACACCTCTAAATACCCGTCGTTATGCGGTGATTATTCCGTTTAGCGATCGGGCTGGCTTCGATCGAATCCAGGCGGTGATTCCGGATGCGGTTCCAAGACAGTCGCGTTTGGGAAATTTCGTCCGGGCAGGTAGCTACACGACACCCGAAGCAGCAGATCGCAGAGCCGGAATTTTACGATCGCGCGGCTTAACCGATGCGCGTGTGGTGTTTGAATAATCTAGAGCGGTAGCAGCGATCGCTGACAGGTCGGACAGACCGCATGAATCGTCAATTGGCAGTCGAGAATGTGGTACCCCTCTTTCTGGGCTGCCTTTGTGCCCGTTTTCAGAATCGTATCGCTTTTGAACTCGATCGTTTTATTGCAGCGAACACAAATGAGATGATGATGGTGATGCGGATAGGGTTGATTGATCTCGTAGTGTTTATGTCCTTCTGCGAGTTCAAGTTCGCGTAAGATTCCCATGCGGGACATTAGCTTAAGGGTGCGATAAATCGTCGATAAACTAATTCCTTCGTCTTTCGATTGAAGCTCGTGATAAAGATCCTCAGCGCTGAGGTGTTGACCTTCAGGAAGCTGTTGAAACACTTGTAGAATAATCTCGCGCTGTGGAGTCAAGCGCCAACCTTTTTCGTTCAGTTCAGCCTTGAGCGAAGCACTGGTGTAAGTAGGAGCGTTTAGCATTGTCAACAAAGTCTCCTTTCTTGAGAATCATAGCATACAAAAAAATTAGGCGACTTGCAACAAGTTCGCCTAACTGAGAAGATTCTGCAATTGTCTTTTGAAGTGATTGATCTAACTCAGCGACTCAAGATAGTCGCGGACTCGATTGCGGCGTTTTGGCTGACGGAGTTTTTGCAATGCTTTCGCTTCAATCTGGCGAACTCGCTCTCTTGATAATTCTAGAGCGCGTCCGATTTCAGCCAGCGAGTAGGGATGCCCATCGCTTCCTAAGCCAAATCGCATTTCGATCACATCGCGTTCACGATCGGTTAAATCTGCCAGCAATTGAATCAGATCGCGTCTGAGCGATTCGCGCATCAAGGTTTCTTCGGGTGTAGTTTCCTCAGTTTCAAGCAAATCGCCTAATTCTGTATCGCGCTCTTTGCCAACTTTGGTTTCGAGCGACACTGATCGCGGAACTCGCAACAGAACTTCTCGCACTTGTGGCGCAGTCATTTCCAGTTCCACGGCAATATCTTCGATCGTGGCAGTGCGACCTTTTTCTTGAGAAATTTTGCGCTGGGCTTTTTTGATTTTGTTCAGCTTTTCGGTGATGTGTACCGGAAGCCGAATCGTGCGGCTTTGAGTGGCGATCGCTCTTGTAATGCCCTGACGAATCCACCAATACGCATAGGTGCTGAATCGGTAGCCTTTGGTCGGGTCGAATTTCTCAACCGCGCGCTCTAGTCCTAATGTGCCTTCTTGAATCAAGTCGAGCAGTTCTAAACCGCGATTTTGGTATTTCTTCGCGACGGAAACCACTAAGCGCAAGTTTGCATTGATCATGCGCGTCTTGGCTGTAAGTCCCTGACTCTGGACTTGATCGAGTTCGGGAACGGTTAAGTTTACCGCTTTTGCCCAGTGTTGTTTTCCTTCGGCTAACATCGGCTTCAGGTTGGCGACATCGATGTTGGCTTCGGCTGCCCAGCGTTCGAGCGAAGGGCGATGCGTCAGGGTGGAAACTAAGCGATCGCGCGCGTCGATGAGTTCTACATACTTCTGAATCGAGGCGTTACCTTTTGCGGCGGCTTCGTTGCGCTGTTCTAAAAGTTTCATATAGCGCTGGACTTTTTGCGCTTCGGAGACTTCTTCATCGCGTCCGAGTAGACGATACCGCCCAATCTCTTGTAGGTAGAGCCTTACGAGATCGGTGGTTTTCCGTCCAGTGGCACGCATTGCAGCTTGTCCTACCAGTTCCGCTTCGAGTTCTGAGAGATCTTCGTTGGGATCGAACTCTGGGTCTGGCGAGACCGAGGAATGCTCTAGGGTGGAGGGGTCAAACTCTGCATCAGCGTAGAAGGAAGTTGCTGGCATCATGTTTTCTGTGCGCTATGTGGAATCGTTCGGTCGGTTGCTTCGCTAGTGTTCCCGTGGTCTGGGACTCAAGAACAGAGTTGAGAGTTCCAGAAAACGTTGAAACTACCGAAACTAGGGCATTCGAGAATCGCAGTAGATGATCGCTGAAGTTTCTACTGACTACTACAAGCGATCGAGCCTACGATTCGGAATTTGCACGGGTAAAGTTTTGTGCGAAGGCGGGTTGGAGTCAGTATAGTGATGTCAGAGGCTTTGCGCTGTGACCAAGATCAGCCCGTGTTTTGACTGAGATCACTCGATGGCAGTATCTGTAAAAGTCTGCGCTTCATGACATTACCTTTCAGCAGCGAGGAGCGTTAGTCCGGAGAATTGCAGAATTTCAAACGTGCTGTCCATCTTGGACTCTGGTGGCACAAAGACGATAAATCCATCGCGTCCACGAGTCAGCAGAACTCGGTAACTATTAACACGCAGTTGCAGCGGATCTCGGACATTTTTCTGTCGGGTGGTTGTGACCCAAGCGCCGTTATTCCAGATCAAATCATCGCCCCAACCGACGATCGGGAAATCTAGCTCTAAACCTTGACAGCTAAATTCTGTGACGACGCGATCGAAACTACAGCAAGAAGCTTCAGAATCGGGCGGATCAATGTACCAAGCCCCAACGCTTAACTTTTGTGTCGAAATATAGTCGTTTCTGATGCCGTACTTGACTAGGTTGCGCGATCGGGACGATGCCACTAGCCCATAGCGTTTGTCGGATTGCTCTTGATACCGCGATCGACAATAGTTTTTCGCTGTCTCAAAATCGCGCGTGAGATAGCAATTAAATCCCTCTGCAATTAAAAGAGGCATCACGGATCGCGCTTGATCAATTTCTCCTGTAAGAAGATGAGCGACCCAAGTTTGAACATGCTGCGCGAGATGCGATCGCAATGATGTCGTGAGATTCAATAAATCATTCGTGTAAACGGCTGTGTCGAAATGCTTTGTTTGCTCGCTTGAACAATGAACTTGCCAAGGTTCGATCGCACTTTCCAAGCCTTGATTCCATTGCTCGATCCCGCCTTCTTCGCCAACGTGAATCGTTTGCCCTTCTCCGATTAAACCAAGCAATACACACCAGTCTGGAACGCGCTCACAGATTCGCAAAACCGCACCCGGAGCCGCGCTGGTAATGCCGTATTTTTCCGTCATACGATCGGCATCCCAAGCCCGTTGAGCTTCATCGAATACGACAATATGTTCTCTCGGTGCGGATTGACGACGGGCTTCGTGTTGAAGATAGAAATTCCGAATTTCTCGCACGAAGGCTTTGCTTTGAAGCGCGTACTGAAGAACAGTAATCAGCGGGCGATTGCCAGAAAGGAAAATTGCAGGTCGATCGCTTTTTGTTTGATAAACAAATTGCAATCCGACCAGCGTTTTTCCGGCTCCTGGAACGCCCGTAATTAGAATTAAGTGCCGCTCTTTTTGTTGAGAAGCACGATCGACAATTTGATCCAAATACTCTAAAATTTCAGGAATTTTAGCACTCTGAGCGCGTTTGATACTGGGTAACGGTTCCTGCTGAAAAATGCGACGGGCAGCATCAATCACAGTCGGTAAGGGTTCATACACAGAATTCACCCAGCGATCGACCTCGATTTCTGGCTGTGTTTCGATCAGCGTTTCTAAAATAGTTGCGATTTGTGTTGAATTGAGAATGTGTACTGTATTCCGAATCGTATTTTCTTTTGTGTAGCGAGTTGGAATCAGAATGGCAGTTACGGGATTGTGCGCCGATGCTTGATGATATTCCGTCAAATCTCGCGCGTAAGCTGCTACTTGATCAAGATCGGCATCTGAGAGGGTCGCCTTTTGTTTGAACTCGAAAACGAGAATTTGTCCTGCGCCTAACAGCACTAAATCAGGTCGTCGCCCGCCTTCACCGGGCAATTCATACTCAAAGATTAATGTCCAAAATTCGCTATCGGGGCGCTTTTTGATCAGCGTCGCGAACTGCGATCGCAAAATCTCACCGCAATCCTCCCAAGCTTGCTGCTGCGTTCCGGTCGATCGCATTTGATACAGCGTTTGGTAATTTGCTTTTAGCGTTTCTAACCAGTCGATCGCAGAACAAGCGAGAAAATCAGCGATCGATCCCAGCCAGCCGTAAGGAGTTGAAGGCAACGACATTGTGCAGTTCCAAAAATAAAGGGGCGGTTTGCGCCCCACAGGCTATTACCTTAGTTCATCGGTCGGCAGCTTTGCCATTGTTGGGTCAGGCGGAAAAGCCATTTCTTCGATTTCTCCGGGTTGACCAAGTGGTTTCGCTTGGCTGTCGTTAAAGGTCACAATCACACCGCCTGCATTTCCAGCCCGAACCACCACTTGTCGATCGGCTGTCCAAGTGCGCTGTGTTCCTTTAGGCAATTCGCCTTCATACTCCACTTTGTTGTCGGTCATAACGCGCACCCAGGATTCCTCGGTGAGTGTCATCGCCACGCGAACAGGCTTGTTAGAACTCGAAGCGGGAGCAGCTTTCTTGGTGTTAGTCGGTTGCTGAGCGGGTAAGGTCGGTCCCATCGGAGCGACGGGTGCAGCAGGTTTTTGCATTTCAACAGTCGCGATCGATGCCTGAGTCGATCGATTGAGAAAATACGATAGCCCATTTACTGCGCCCACAATTAGCACCATATACAACAAGTACAAGTGCATCGGGCGCAACTGTGCCCCTGGCAATGCTCTCCACGAGGTTCGCATCGGCGGTAATGCCATGCCTGTGGTTGGAAACTCACTGGCGAATTCCACTCCGTTTAGCCCGATCGCGTCCGCGTACTGTCGAATAAAGCTATGGATGTAAACGGGTTCTGGCAATTCCTCGATTTTTCCTTGCTCGATCGCTCTTAACAATCGGGGTTGAATACAAGTCGTTCCGGCAATGCTTTCGAGCGAAATTTCTTTTTCTTGGCGACGATCGCGGAGCCGATTGCCCAACTCTGCCAACCGCTCTGCTTGCTCTCGATTGGTTTGGAGGATTTGCTTCTTCATCTGCGCTGCTCCTTCGTCTGTGCTGGCAATTTGTCTAGGGACGGGTTCATTCCCTGTTTTAATTCACGAACTTCAAAATCTTCGAGTGGGCGATACTGTCCTGCAGATAAAGCGGGTTTGCCCGATCGCTGGAGTTGAATTTTTCCGATCGCACTACGATGTAGCTGAATTACGGGATGTCCCAACTGTTCAGCCACGCGCCGAATCTGACGGTTTCTACCTTCGCGAAGAATCACGCGCAACAGGGTACTGGATGATGTACGGCGCAGAACATTCACAGACGCAGGTAGAGTTTTTCGGTTGTCTAACATAACGCCTTCGCGCCATTGTTGCAAGCCGGAGCGTGACACTTCTCCATCCACCCAAACCTCGTAAGTTTTGGAAACATGATGGCGCGGATGAGTCAAATAATGAGTCAACTCACCATCATTCGTCAACAAAATCGCTCCGGTTGATTCTACATCTAACCGCCCGATCGGGTGAAGCCCTTGTCCTTGACGCAGCGATTCGGGTAGAAGCTCAAGCACAGTTCGACGATCGTGCGGATCGTCACAGGTTGAGATAATGCCTGCGGGCTTGTTTAAAAGTAAATAAGTCAACTGCGGGCGATCGATCGGTTGAATCAAATTTCCGTCTACTTCTACGCGATCGCAGGTTAGATCAGCTTTTTGACCCAACTCAGCGATCGTGCCATTTAGCTTAACGCGCCCTTCCACGATCATCTGTTCCGCCTGCCGACGAGAGGCGATTCCCCACTGTGAAAGAATTTTCTGTACTCTTTCGGGCATAACGGACTCAATCCAAGATGAACGATTGCTAAAACTCTGTATAAATACCAGTATGTACAAATATTACATCAGCCTGTATTCGGCAAAATGGCGGAAGAATCACGTTATTCAGAATTCGTAATTTGTTGCCAATGAGCGATAAGTATTCATGAAGTCCGCTCACACGGTAAAACGAGTTGCAGCCAAGCCCCGCCATTCGGGTGATTTTGGGCGCGAACCGTGCCTTGGTGTGCCTCAACGATTTGACGCACGATCGCAAGTCCTAACCCACTGCCGCTGGTCAACTGGGTGGCTTCCTGCCCCTGAACGTGACGCGATCGCGACGGGTCTGCCCGATAAAAGCGATCGAAGATATGCGCGATCGCATCTTCGGGAAATCCTTCGCCTGCATCGATCAAGTCAATCTGGATTCGGGGTTTTGAATGCTCTTGTCGGGCAGTTTCAATCCGAATAATGCTGTGAGGCGGGCTGTATTTGAGACTGTTATCGAGCAAATTGAGAAAGACGCGGTGCATTCGAGCTTCGTCCGCTCGAATCATCACAGACTCTAAGCCATTGTAGTGAAACTGCACCCTTTTCTCGCAGGCAAGCGGTTCTAAGCTTTGCCAGGCGGAATAAATCAACTTAACAAGATCGATCGAGGTCAATCGTAATCGCTGCGAGGGATTCAAATCTAACTGACTCAGATCAAGTAAATCCTGCACCAATCGGCTCAGGCGAATCGTTTCATTCAGTAAGCGATCGATCCATTGGCGATTCGGAGCTTCTAAACGAGATTGCAGGGTTTCCGCGACCAGTCGGATCGAAGTGAGCGGTGTTCTCAGTTCGTGAGCCACATCAGATGTCCAGCGATCGCGCTGTTGTGCCAAATTCACCGTTTCTTGCCGATTTTCGAGATAAACGCCGACTTCGCCTTCTGTGAGCGGAAAGGCAAACCCGCGAATCTGTGTCGATCGCGCTTGTGAGAGATCTTCGGCATCGGCAGAAATCGGGTAAAAAAGCCAGTCGCGCTGATGCGGTTGATTACGATTGCGCGCCTTTTCGATCAGCGAATCGAGTTCATACGATCGCACCAACTCCAGCAATAATCGCGGTTCATAATCGTCACTCTGATGAATGCCTAACAGTTCTACTGCTGCCGGATTGCACCAAATCAGTTGGTTTTCTTCATCGACCTGGAGATACCCGATCGGGCAAAGATTGAGAATCTGTTTCCAGGCTTCGACGGTATGTTCTAACTGTTCGATTTGGGACTGATGGTGATTTAACACCATCGATAAGCGGGATGTGACCGACAGATCGATCGCGGCTTCGTCAGGGGGCAAATCTTTTGCTAAACGATTAATGCGGGAACTGAGTTGACCCCGATACAGCAGGAAAGGCAGAAGTCCGATCGCGAGTCCAGCTAGAAACCAGAGAACAGACACAGGCAACAAGGGGCTAAAGGGTGAGTGAGACGGTTTTTCACTCCCTCTAGCTTAACCGAATCGATAGCCGAACCCCCGCACGGTAACTAAATACTGAGGATTGCTTGGGTCAAGTTCTAGCTTTTCTCTCAGCCAGCGAATGTGAACATCCACGGTTTTACTTTCTCCGATGAAATCGTGTCCCCAAATTTTCTCTAAAAGCTGATCCCGTGACCAAACTCGTTTCGGGTGACGCAGAAAAAGCTCTAGTAACTTAAATTCTTTTGGTGAGAAATTCACGACTTCACCGCGAACCGTGACGCGACATTCTTGCGGGTAGATTATAACTTCTTGAAATTGCAGCGTTGGAGGCGCTTGAGTCGGTTGGAACTGTTGATGGCGACGTAACAAAGCGCGGCAGCGGGCGATTAGTTCTCGCATTCCAAACGGCTTGGTGAGATAATCATCGGCTCCGACTTCAAGCCCAACGACGCGATCGGTTTCACTGCCTTTCGCGCTCAGCATCAAAATCGGAACGCTGCTTCCTTCGCGTCGCATCCAGCGGCAAATATCCAATCCGTTCACATACGGCAGCATCAGATCCAAAATGATCAGATCGGGCATTGCTGACTTGCTAGCGGTTTGGCTGAAAGCTTCTTGAAGAATTTCGAGCGCTTGACGACCATCGGTGGCGGTCATGATTTCATAACCTTCGTCAGACAAAGTGAGCGCGATCGTATCTCGAATCAAAGTTTCGTCATCAACCACCAAAATTCGCCCAACGGTTGATTTCGGTGTGGCAGTTGCAGCTTCGGTCAGGAGCGTTGGCAGCATAAAAGTGCGTCTCAGCTTGTCGGCAAAATTCTACCATTGATTCAGATCTAAGTATGCGTTTATACAGTTTTTCAAGTTTCAATGGCTAATTAATAGCCAAATCGGAATCGTTGCCAGAATCACGATCGTACTTAAAGCAATACTACTTGCTGCTAAATCGTGATCTAAATTGTATTCCTCAGCCAGAATCAAGCTTGCAAACGCAGTCGGTACTCCTGCCATGATCGTCAAAGACAGGCGAGCATCGTGATTCAGTCCTAAAAATGTAATGGCGATCGCAACTAAGCTCGGCAAAATCACAGCTTTAAGCACGACCGGAATCGCAGCGGATTTCAGGCTTTCAATGCCTTTAAGCTGAATCAAACGCATTCCCATCAATAGAAACGATGCTGGAATTACAAATAATAACGACGAATGTACGATCGTTTCACCCCACTCTGGAAATGCGATCGATTGAGTCGCATAACTTGCGGCAAACGCCCACAAAGTCGGAACCGTAAAGATATCGCGCAGTAAAGTTAGAGGCGTACTTTGAGCTTCTGATCGTCCATAGTGACTTGCGACTAATACCCCGATCCCATACGTTCCAATGAGATTCTGAGTAACGCTGAAAAACACTGCCCAACTCATGTCGCCATTGCCGATCAAAGCGGGGAGCAGTCCCAAACCGACAAAGCCTGTGTTTCCGATCGTCGATGCGATCACAAACGTTCCTTGGGAAGCGCGATCGAGCGGTGGCAACCAACCTTCGATCGAACTAAACCCCGTTGGTTTCGATTCAGTTTCTAGCCGAATCAGAATTTTCAGCGTGATCCAAGCGATCGTTAACCCTGTGCCGAGAGTTGCGATCGTAATCACAGGCGCTAAACCCACGTTTGCCGAAAAATCAGTTTCTCGCACCAAAGCAAAAATCTGCCACGGTACACCCACCCAGTACAAACTTCGCCCTAAAAGTCGTGGAAACGACTGAGGCAAAAAACGAAACAACAATGCACCCACCCCTGTCCAAAAGATCAAGGGAGTATAAGCGTGAACCAAACTTCCGATCATGCCCTTTCCACCACTGGGCGCTACTCACTGCATTATCGTAACGGATTGTATCCGCAAATAACGCAGTTAAAAGACGGACATTTTCGCTACAAAATTATTGCCAACCTTTGATGCGCCACTCATTATCTTTTCGCACCAAGGTATAACGCACCGACAGATCTCGATCGCTCTGCACGCCTCCAGGTTGTCCCGCCTGAAAATACTTCCGGATCTCGGTTACAGTCGCTTTTGCCGTTGCCTGATTGGGATCAGTGGGACTGACTTCAACCCCTTCGACTTTGACCGAATGATCGTATTCAACATGAAGATTGTCGCGCTTGGCTTGCTCTACATTACGCTGCCATTCCGAAAGCTTGGGATCGACGAGGATTTGAGACAGCTTGGAGCCGTCATACGTTTTTCCCATTGCTAATTTTTTCGCATCGAGCCAAGTCTCGATCGCTTTTTGGGCTAGTGCTTGATTCATATCGCCCGTGAGTGCGACAGACTGCGCTGCGGGCTGCAAATGCACTACAGGCTGATCAAGCTGCACTGGAATCGCATCCGTTGCCGTTTGAGCGTTCGGATTCATGATTGCTCTGAGTGCCCGAATCATCAGGAAACCCAAGCCCATTGCGAGAGCGATTCCCAGCAATAAAACGAGCCAGCGCGATCGACGATTTTCTTTCGGTGCTTTTCTCGGTGCATCCTGATCGGGGGCTTGATGACGAACCTGAGTAGAACGAGCGCGACCGTTGCGGGGAGATCGAGCGGTGGATGATCCGCCGTTGCTGGCAAATTTTGGCGATCGTTCTGAGGCAGGCACCGTTGCAATATCGGCTGCGGCTAAAGTCGCGGTTGTCGATCGATAACCGCCGATATTTTCTTCAACCGGAGTCGTTGCTTGCATTGCGTTTCGCGTTCGACCGTTGCGAGAAGCGATCGGGGTTTCGTAGTTCAATTCGTGATGTAGTAATCCCCGCTCGGCGAATGACCAATCGGAAAGCAATTCACCCTCCGCAGGTAGTTCTTCTAAATAAGCTTGAACCTGTTCGTCGGCAAAATAATCTTTCAGCAATGCTTCTCGTTTTGCCAAATCGCGGAAGTGTGGAAAGACTTCATCTTGCAGCCAGCGCTCCGAATAAAGGCACAATCCTGGCAGTAAATCCGGTGAGCCTTGAGAATTTTCGCGGATAAACGCAAGCGGTTCGTATTCTTGCGAAAGTTCTAAAACTCGACTCGCTTCTTCAGTCTGACCGAGTAATAACGCACAAACGGATTGTTCTAAATGAACATCTTGCCGACTGCCAAGACGCAACAGCATCGATTTTGCGCGACGAATCAAAGCGGGTTGATGATCTGCAAATCCCCGCGCCAACAGTGCATACACCGTGAGATAAGTCGCAACCGCTGACGGACGACGCGACTCTTCTTCAAACAATGCCTGCTGTTCTTCTGCGGTCAAATATCCCCGAAGTTGCTGAATAAACCGCAAAAAGTCATCTGTGCTTAATCCAGATTGATCATTGCCTGTGCCATCAATGCCACCTCGCTCGCGCAGCATGTCTTTCAGCAATCGTAGTCCCTGTTGTCGATCGCGCTCATTTTCATCGGGCAGCGCCAACAGTTCCAAAATTCGGTAAGGACGCAATTTGTAGAGATCCGACTGAATCTCACCGCGCACGCCCGCAAACAATCCTTCACGCAACAATAATTCCTGCCCGGTTTCTAAAGCTTCTGCGGCATTTTCATACTGTCCTTGCTGCCACTGTTCGCGACCAAGTTCTAAACAGGCAAGCGCGATCGTCAATACAATATCCGGCAGCACAATCCGGGGATCGCCAAACCGACCATCTCGAATCGAAGAAGTTCCACTGCTGAGATAAGGTCTGCCGAGTTTTAGCACCAATTCATACTCGCCCAACTCTTGTAGCACCAAGAGCGCCCCGATCAAATGCGGATCGTCAAGCTCGATCGTGGCGGCATCCGAATCTTCTTCGTATTGAAGACCGAGGAGCTTTTCATCGACGGCTTTGCGTTCAGCAGGATCAGACAACGCCGCAAACGCTTTATCGAGCAAATCCCGGCGCGTGGCGATCGCAGCTTCAGAATACTCACGGCGGGGCAGTTGTAAAGTGCGATCGCGATGAGCTTGCTTCAACTGATCTGCCGTCGCTTGCATTGGCAGACCTAAAATTCGGTAGTAGTCGAGCGGTATACGCACGGTTCACGTCCCCAGCAGTGTATCGAGGTAAGAGAAAAGAGAATGACGATCGAATTGACAGACATCATACCCTGTAGATGCAAAGTCAGCAGCGTCCGTGGGCGTAACTCGGAAACAGTAATCCTAACAATAAAGGTATCTGTAAACCGATAGAACCACTACAAGTTAAATAAATCTTGAAGTTTATCAATCTGTCGCGAGGGGTCTGTTACGGTTTCCGGTTGCTACATTTGATCTTTGATACATCAGGAAGGTATTTTAGATTAGATTATCCAGAATGGCGCGAGTTTCGCATTTATTTTCTGACTGGGGTTATTGCAGCGAGGTTATTGATTCTCATGGTTCAAGAAAGAGCATTTCCGGCATTTCAAACCGTCCCCGCGCAAGTGACCCGCGAGGAAGGGCTGATGCTGTATGAGGATATGGTGTTGGGGCGCTTCTTTGAAGATAAGTGTGCCGAGATGTACTATCGCGGCAAAATGTTCGGGTTTGTTCACTTGTATAACGGTCAAGAAGCAGTTTCGACGGGTGTTATTCGATCGATGCGTCCCGGCGAGGATTACGTTTGTAGTACCTATCGCGATCATGTTCACGCGCTAAGCTGTGGGGTTCCTGCTCGTGAAGTGATGGCGGAACTGTTCGGTAAGGCGACTGGATGTAGTAAAGGTCGCGGCGGGTCGATGCACTTATTTTCAGCAGAGCATCGCTTACTCGGTGGGTTTGCGTTTATCGGGGAAGGAATTCCGGTGGCGACTGGAGCAGCGTTTCAGTCGAAGTATCGTCGGGAAGTGATGGGCGATGAAAATGCGGATCAAGTGACGGCTGCATTCTTTGGCGATGGCACGACGAATAATGGTCAGTTCTTTGAATGTTTGAACATGGCAGCGCTGTGGAAGTTGCCAATTATTTTCGTGGTTGAGAATAATAAGTGGGCGATCGGGATGGCGCACGATCGAGCGAGTTCGCAAACTGAGATTTACAAGAAAGCCAGCGTGTTTGGAATGCCCGGTTATGAAGTCGATGGCATGGATGTGTTAGCGGTGCGTGGAGTCGCACAAGAAGCGGTGAGACGGGCGCGCGCAGGTGAAGGTCCGACGCTGATCGAGTGTTTGACGTATCGTTTCCGAGGGCACTCGCTGGCTGATCCGGATGAACTGCGATCGAAAGAAGAAAAAGAAGCTTGGTTAGCTCGTGATCCGCTGAAGAAATTATCGGCATATTTGATCGAGCAGAATTTAGTGAAACAGAGTGAGATCAAGAACATTGAGAAAAAGGTGCAGGCGCTAGTTGAGGAAGCAGTGAAATTTGGATTGGAAAGCCCTGAGCCTGATCCGAGTGAGCTTTATAAGTACATCTTTGCTGAAGATTAGCAAAACCAACCGCTTCAGTAGAATGAATCTTTTGAAGGAAAGCCCCCGATTCTTACAAGGATCGGGGGCTTTGCATTGGTGCGGAAAAATTTAGCAAATCTACGTCAGCACCAACTTTCTTGATGTGCCTGCCGCTTTAATTGAATATTTCCTAAGTGTTTTTTCACTGTATCGATCGTAATGAACAACTGCGCCGCGATTTCTTTTCGAGATAAATTACAGCGCTTGAGAAACCACACTTCAGCTTCACGCGGAGTCAGACCGAACTTTTTTGCTTCTGTCACCGCAAGACTTTGCAGCGATCGCTGTTGGTCTTCCAATCGAACGAGCAAACAAGGCTGATCTAATTGCAGCCATTGCACCCGAATTCGATAGGTTTGATTGGTGTCAGTTTGCAGTTCAGACTCGATCACGAGTGGACGATCGCCATACCATTGACGACTTTCAATTAACGCTTCACAGGAACGCCAGACCTCAGACGGATATTGCTGTTTCGGGTTGAGTTGATGACACAGTTCGGTTGCGGGTGTATTGGCGAAGATAAGCTCGCCGTGCGGACTCACAATCAAAATGCCATCGACTAAACCTTCTAGCACAGACAACAGGAAATCATTAGGGGTATTAAGAGCCATGTTCATCATCTTCAGGGGCGAATGAACTATAGGAAATGGAAGTTAGGAACCGAGTCCCCACAAGGCTAAATACGGTTGAACCGTTGGTTGTATGCACCTAGTTTTATGCACCCGATTCACCCTTGGTATCTCTGAAGGTACGCGACTTATGCACGATCGACAGTAAGAAAAAGTAAGGACTTTAGGGTTATAAAACGTTATTTTGGGGAACGGCAACTTAGGAGAAAATTAAGGTATCCGTAATTCCCCGGAGTGCGATTGAAGCGCTAAATATCGCAACGACGCGAGAATAATCAGAAAGGGTGAACTACCGTGATGACGATCGAAGATGCACTTGGTGTATTGGATCGGGTGTTGAAGCAGGATCGCTTGACTCATCTTCAAGAAGTCGTGTTCCGATGCGCTTGGGAAGGACTGACCTATGAACAAATTGCAACGGCTGAAGATTACGATCCGGATTATATAAAGCTCGTTGGAGCGCAATTATGGCAGCTTTTATCCGATCGTTTGGGTCAACGAGTGACAAAAAGCAATTTCCGGGTTGTGTTGCGCCAATGCACTCGATTAGAGTCACCTGAGATTTCTCATGCTTTGGTTGATTGGGGAGAAGCGGTCGATGTGTCGGGCTTTTGTGGTCGCACCCAGGAATTAAAAGAACTCGATCGCGCGCTGATCGAGGAACAGTGTCGATTTGTGTCGATTTTGGGCATGGGAGGCATCGGAAAAACTGCGTTGTCGGTGAAGTTGGCGCAGCAGGTACAAGCGAAGTTTGAAGCGGTGATTTGGCGATCGCTGCAAGATGCACCGCCGCTCGATGTGATTTTGTCGGATTGGATTCCGTTTCTGTCTCGCCAACAAGAAACAGAGCTTCCAGATACCGTCGATGGCAAACTGGCGCGATTGATGCACTATTTGCGATCGTCGCGCTGTTTGCTGATCCTCGACAATGTTGAATCTATTTTAGAGATGGGCGATCGATCTGGACATTACCCGATCGGGTATGAATCTTACAGCGAGTTATTCCGCAGAATCGGCGAAACGGTGCATCAAAGTTGTTTAGTGCTAACGAGCCGCGAAAAGCCGAAAGAAGTCGCAGCACTCGAAGGGCAATTTGTGCGATCGTTCCGGTTGGATGGTTTAGATTCAACCGAAGCCAAGGAATTTCTCAAACCCAAACAGTTAGAAGCAAGTTCGATCACATTCGCACGATTTATCGATCTCTACGGTGGCAATCCGTTAGCGCTGAAAATTGCCGCTTCAACGATTCAGGACTTATTTGATCATGATGTGAAAGAATTTCTCACGCAAGGAACAGCGGTATTTGGCGGCATTTCGGATTTGTTAGATGAACAGTTCGATCGCTTATCTGATCTCGAACAACAAATCATGTACTGGATTGCAATCAATCGCGATGGTGCATCTTTGTCTGAACTCGCTGACGATATTGTTCCTGCGATTCCAAAACGACAGTTAATTGAAGCATTAGCATCTTTGGCACGAAGACCGATCGTCGAAAAACGCGGAGCCAAATTCACGCAGCAACCCGTGGTGATGGAATATGTAATCGATCAATTGATTGATCGTATCTATCAAGAGCTTTGTTCTGAGTCATTTCAACTCCTCATGTCTCATGCGTTGATCAAAGCGAACGTCGAAGATCATATTCGCGATCGCCAAATTCGCATGATTATGCAGCCACTACTCGATCGTCTCACTGCTCCCACACACTGCCAAACTGATTTAGAAGAGAAGCTAAGAAGTGTTCTCGCCAAACTTCGACAACAGTATGATTGTGCGCCTGGATATGCAGCCGGAAATGTTCTTAATTTACTGTGCTGTCTTAAAATCGATCTCACCGGATATGATTTTTCGGATTTGGCAGTTTGGCAAGCACAGCTACAAGGTGTGAGCTTGCATCACGTTAATTTCAGCAATGCAGATTTGAGAAAATCAGTCTTTTCGGAAACTTTGGGAAACGTTTGGTCAGTGGCATTTAGTCCCGACGGTGCAATCCTAGCCGCAGGGGATACCGCTGGAACGATTCATCTTTGGAATGTTTTAGATGGTCAAAAAATCTTAACCTTAGATGGACATCAGCATTGGGTGTGTGAGGTTGCCTTTAGTTCAGACGGAAGGCTGATTGTTTCGGCAAGTGGCGATAATACTATCAAGATTTGGAATGCCAAAACGGGCGAATGTTTGCGAACGCTGACCGAGCATGAGGATTGGGTGATTTCGATCGCTATTTCTCCCACCGCTCCGATTCTTGCCAGCAGTAGCGCCGATCGCACGATTCGACTCTGGGATCTCAATACCGGAAAACCGTTACGAGTGCTAGAAGGACATCAGCATTGGATTTGCAAGACTGCTTTTAGTCCCGATGGTCGTATGTTAGCAAGTGGCAGTGACGATCGCACAATCAAACTCTGGAATGTAGAAACCGGGGAGTGTTTGAAAACGATCGAAGGACACACAAACACAGTTAGAGGTGTGGCTTTTAGCCCAGATGGAACCCTGCTAGCAACCGGAAGCGAAGATGCAACCATCAAGCTCTGGGACATTGAGACTGCAACTTGTGTCAGAACATTAACCGGGCATTTAGATCAAGTTCGGTGTGTGAACTTTAGCCCTGATGGTCAAACGCTCTTAAGTGGTAGCTTCGATGAAACGATTAAGCTTTGGGATCGATCGACGGGTAAATGCTTAAAAACGCTGCATCAACATCGTGGAGTTGTTCGATCGACCGTCTTTAGTCCCAGCGGTCATACGATCGCCAGCGGTAGCGCTGACCAATCGGTTCGGCTCTGGCACACTCAAACCGGAGAATGCTGTAAAACCCTGCAAGGTTATACCAATCTCGTTTTATCAGTTGAATTTAGCTTTGATGATCAATTTCTAGCCAGCACTAGCACCGATCAAACCGTCAATCTTTGGGATAGTGCTTCTGGAACTTGTGTCAATAGCTTTTATGGACATGAGAATTGGGTTTGGACAGTTGCATTTAGCCCAGACGATCAACTGCTTGCGAGCGGTGGCTTTGATCATACAATTCGGGTCTGGAATCGATCGACCAATCAATGCTTAAAAGTGCTGCGCGGACATACAAATTGGGTTTGGTCAGTTGCATTTAGTCCAAACGGCAGCACGGTTGCCAGTGGTAGTTTTGACCAAACGATTCGATTGTGGAATCCGAACACAGGTGAATGTTTGCATATTCTCGCGGCTCAAAGTCGAATTTGGTCGATCGCGTATAGTCCCGATGGTGAGTTCCTTGCGAGCGGCGAAGAAAATCACCTGATTCATCTGTGGAATCCGCATACCGGACAATGTTTACAGACCTTATATGGACATACGAATCGTGTGATGTCGATCGCATTTCGCGCAGACGGAAAACAGCTAGTTAGCGGGAGCGAAGATGGAACCGTGAGAATTTGGGATTTGAAATCGGGGCAGTGTGAAAGCGTGTTTCAAGATCGCCCTGCCCAAGGGCACAGCAAAGCTGACCGCATCGCATCGGTAGCATTTTCTCCAAATGGCGATCGAATTGCCAGCGGTGGAGTTGATCAAACGGTGAAAGTCTGGAATCTCAAGACTGGAGACTGTGAAATTTTGCGCGGACATTGCGATCGTATTTGGTCGGTGAAATTTAATCGAAATGGATCGATGATTGCCAGCGGCAGCGAAGATCAAACTGTGCGGTTATGGAATGTGGAAACTGGAGAATGCGTGAAAGTTTTACAGAAGCCACAGCCTTACGATGGAATGAATATTGCGAATGTGAGCGGAATTACGAATGCACAGAAAACAACATTGAAAGCGTTAGGTGCGATCGATGTTGTGGGTGTTTAAAGGAGACAAGGGTTCATACCCTGCGTCTCTCGGATACAAAGATATGAGGACAATCATGATCTATACGCACGTCCTCGCTCAAGGTGGAAAAGGTGTTGGCAGTCCGCTCGATTAGGGAGCATCCCCATTGTGCATTAGCGTCTCTCCGCCCTCATCCCCAACCCTTCTCCCCAGGGAGAAGGGAGCAAGAACTCTGGTTCCCTCTCCCCAGGGAGAGGGTTAGGGTGAGGGCAATCTTAGACTTTTGCACAATGGGGATGCTCCCCTCGATTAAAAGCAACTGCAACACCTTTCGTAGAGGTTAGGTTCGATAAAGAACTTAACTCAACACCCAATCGACGAGCAGCCTAACGCCGTAACCCGTTGCGCCTGCTCCGTTGTAGCCATTCTCTTTATCTGTCCATACCGGACCCGCCACATCTAAATGCGCCCAAGGGGTATCTTTGACAAACTGTTTGAGAAACAGCGAGGCAGAAATTGCGCCACCCGCACGAGCGCCCGTGTTTTTCATATCGGCAATGCCGGACTTCATACTTTCAAAGTATTTCTCTTCCATTGGCATTCGCCACAGCTTTTCGCCTGCTTGCTCACTGGCTTTCAGCAATTGATCGGCAAGTTCATCGCTCGGACTCCATAAGCCTGCAATGTTATCGCCTAATGCAATCACACACGCTCCGGTGAGCGTTGCCAAATCGACGATCGCATCAACTCCCAATTTTTCGGTGTACACCAACGCATCCGCGAGCGTTAATCGTCCTTCGGCATCGGTGTTGTTGATCTCGATCGTTTTTCCATTCGAGGCGGTGAGAATGTCGCCGGGGTGGATTGCCCGACCGCTGATCATGTTTTCGGTCACTGCTGAGATGAAATGCACTTCGACATCGGGCTTCAATTGCGCGATCGCTTTTACCGCTCCGAAAGTTGCACCCGCGCCGCCCATATCGGTTTTCATCATTTCGATGCCGCTTCCCGCACCTTTGATGTTTAAGCCACCCGAATCGAAGGTGAGACCTTTGCCGATGATCGCCAGTTTTTTACGCGGAGTTCCTTGCGGTTTGTAGGTGATGTGAATGAATTTTGGCGGGAGATCAGAAGCCTGAG
Organism: uncultured Leptolyngbya sp.; assembly: GCA_964242045.1. Taxonomy (GTDB): domain Bacteria; phylum Cyanobacteriota; class Cyanobacteriia; order Leptolyngbyales; family Leptolyngbyaceae; genus Leptolyngbya. Next base: position 38,079 of record CAXTDB010000006.1, read on the forward strand.
CGACACCGAGAAAGGCTCCCATACCGAGCTTTTCGCAATCTTCTTTTTCGAGAATTTGGATGTCTAAGCCGTATTCATTGGCGATCGCTAACGCGGTTTCTGCCATTGTGATCGGAGTCACGTAATTTGCAGGAGCCGCAACCAGTTCGCGCGCGAGGAAGACTCCGGAGCAGATTTGACGCGCTTTCTCGATCGCTGATTCTTGACCTGCTAAACCGAGGAGTTCGATCGATTCGATTTTTGGGCTGTCATCAGGTTCTGACTTGAAACGAAGATCTTTATATAAAGAGAGTTCGATGCCTTCGACGATCGCTTGAGTGGTGGCATTTGGATCAGTGTTCCAAATCGGGAAGCTAACACCGAGCGTTTTACAGCGTTCGCGTTTGGCTAATTTTGCAGCCGCAGCACTCGATCGACGTAAAGCTTCTAAATTAAACGCATCAGGCTTACCAAGTCCTACCAATAAGAGTTTCCGAATGGGACTGCCTGCAATTCGGGTCGATGCGGTGCTGTTCGGTTTGCCTTTAAATTCGACATCGGCGATTAATTCTGCGATCGCACCGGATAGCTTTTGATCCAAAGCAGCAACATCGCCGGACAATTCTGCGCCTTCAAATAACGCGATCGCTAACCCATCTCCTGACCATTCGAGTAGTGAAGTTCCCGTGACTGTTAAATTCATTCCAATATGTTCCCTAGTGGGTTCTAACGTCTGCCTTCCAGTATCGATCAAAAGCAAGAAACCGTGGCATCGTGTTCGATCGGAAACTCAGTTTCTATTTCTGCTTCAGAATAATTCAAACTTTGCTATAACTGCTTAGAGTCTGCGTTTAATTGCCCCCTTCTGGAATTTTTCAATGCGGAAGCCACTGTTCAAGGAACGGAAATTTTGGTTGATGCTGGCGACCGGAGCCGGAGCGATCGGCTTAATCGCAGGTGCGTTGATCCCGATCGAGAAACTGAGAGAAGTCTCACAAACGCCGTCGGGTATGGTGAATTCGTTTCAGTCATTGAATACGACCGCAAATCGCATTGGCGCACCGAGTCAGGTGATTAGTCCGTTAGTCACAAAATCTCCAAACGAGAGAGCAGATGCCCTCAAACAAGCAACGCAGAACAGTTCAACTCTAGAGCGCGATCGCGCCCGGTATTTGCTGGCAACGGATTTGATTTCGCAAGGGCAAGGCGATAAAGCGTTAGAACAACTGAAAGATTTAGAGAAAGATTACTCGGTTTTAGCGGCGCAGATTGCGGTAAAACGCGCCCAGGCTTATGAGGTGGCAGGTAAACAAAAAGAAGCCACAGAAACTTTGCAAGCCGTAGTGAAACAGTTTCCAAAAGAACCTGCAACGGCTGAAGCGTTATTTACTTTGGGGCGGAAGAATCCGCAATTTTGGGATCAAGCCTTAGCGCAGTTTCCCTCGCATCCGAGATCGATCGAGATTGCTAAAACTCGATTAAAACAAAATCCAAAACAACTTCCTTTACTGCTGCTAGTTGCTAAATATGGAACCAGTACCGAAGGCTATACCGAGTTAATTGATAAGCTCGTTTCGCAATTTGGCAATCAATTGCAACCGCAAGACTGGGAAGCGATCGCCTTTGGCTACTGGGAAAACCAAGTTTACGATAAGGGAGCGATCGCCTATTCTCGCGCGCCGCAAACTCCATTAACAGCTTATCGATCAGCGCGCGGACTGCATCTAAGCGGCAAGCCGGGATAGCTACCGTCAAATGGTGCAGCAGTTTCCCCAATCTCCAGAAGCGGGTTTGGCGTTGACGCGATTAGCAGAATTAGCCGACACGCCACAAACCGCGATCGCGTATCTCGATCAAGTGATTCAGAATTTCCCCGATCGTGCCCCTGCTGCTTTGGTTGAAAAGTCGAAAATGCTCGACAAAATGAACAGCGCTAAAACAGCAGCGCAAATGCGGCAACTTGTTCTTACACAGTACGCGAGTTCGGATGCCGCCGCAGAGATGCGCTGGGACTATGCCAAAGAAAGCGCGAAAGCTGGAAACCTTAAGCTGGCAAGACAATGGGCAGAACCCGTTTTAGACAACAATCCCACCAGTGAAGTTGCGCCTGAAGCTGGATTTTGGGCGGGCAAATGGGCACAAACGAGCGGCAACAATGATCAAGCCGCGAAACTCTTTCAGAAAGTTCTGAGTGAGCATCCAGAGTCGTATTATGCTTGGCGATCGGCAGCGATTCTCGGTTGGAATGTGGGCGACTTTAACACTGTGCGATCAATGAATCCACAAGTGCAAAAACCGCTGTTTCGTCCAGAATTAACAGCGGGGTCGCCTGCACTGAAAGAACTGTATCAACTCGGTCAAGATCGCGAGGCTTGGTCACACTGGCAGATCGAATTTCAAAATCGCGTTAAACCGTCGATCGCAGAACAATTTACCGATGGGGTGATGCGGTTAGGGGTTGGCGAGAACCTGGATGGACTTTATATGGTCGGGAGTTTACGCGATCGAGAAACGCCCGAAGACAAAGCGCAATATCAGCAGTTGAGACAGCAGATTGGCTATTGGCAAGCACTTTATCCATTTCCTTTTGTGGATACGATCGAGAATTGGTCACAGCAGCGGCAGCTTAATCCGATGTTGGTTACGGCTTTGATTCGACAAGAATCGCGCTTTGAGCCAGATATTAAATCAAGCGTGGGCGCGGTGGGATTGATGCAGGTGATGCCAGAAACAGGTGAATATATCGCCAACAATATCAAAGTTAAACAGTTCAAACTAGCTGATCCTGAAACGAATATTAAGTTCGGGACTTGGTATCTGGATCATACGCACTTGGAATACAACAATAATTCGATGTTGGCGGTTGCAAGCTATAACGCTGGACCAGGTGCGGTGGCAGGCTGGTTGAGCAAAGCAAAAACGCAAGATCCAGATGAGTTTGTTGAAACAATTCCTTATTCTGAAACGAGAGGCTATGTAAAGTCTGTTTTAGGTAACTATTGGAACTATCTCAGACTCTATAATCCAGAGATTTCACAGCGAGTTGCTCAAGTTACTGCCGATCGTTCTAAAGGTAATTGAATCAGTAAATAGGTCAATCATAGAAGCTGAGGCATCTTGGCTGACTCACAGAATCTAATGACAGGCTTAATTAAACATTGCTGGAGCCGCCCTCACCCCAACCCTCTCCCGCAGGAGAGGGAGCAAGAAATCTAGTTCCCCTT
>CAXTDB010000007.1:0-4511 GCA_964242045.1 uncultured Leptolyngbya sp.
ATTTTGTAATGACCAATACTCCCATCGTACCGCCCGCGATCGGGTAATGGGTGGCAGCGACAAAACCTGCTTGATCAGCGAACCGAATTTGCTCTTTGCCTGTGGGGAATTTATCCAGACTGGGCGCGATGTAAGCGTATTCTTCGGTAAAGCCGAATCGTTGAGCGGTCGGGACGACAACTTCATCGAGATACCATTGCTGAAACGTGCGAACGAATTCGCTCTCTGGGCGGTGCATATCTAAAATTGCGGCTTTTGCGCCAGGCTTGAGAACCCGGTGAATCTCCTTCAGACTGCCAAGAATATCGACTACATTTCGTAAGCCATACCCCATCGTGGCGCAATCAAATTGATTGTCGGGAAACGGTAGGTTTAGAACATCGGACTTGATCCAGTGAATCGGCGGTTTGAGGCAGCGACGCTCACTTCGATCGCGCGCCACTTCGAGTTGAGCGGCAGAAAAATCAACGCCGTAAACTTGCCCGGTTCTGCCGACTTTTTCCGCCAGCATTTGGGCAATATCGCCGCTGCCACAACATAAATCGAGGGAAGTATCTCCGGGTTTTGCGCCGCTCCACTTCACGGTCATTTGCTTCCAAATGCGGTGCTGTCCAAAACTCAGACCGTTGTTGAGTTCATCGTAGACCGGAGCAATGCGATCGAACAAAGCTTGAATATGATCAGAATTCATTTATGATGAGCGCTTCTCTAAAACTGTTTCCTCTAAAATTCTAAGTTTCGAGAGGTTCACTTGAGACGGGCAATTTTAGAGAAAGCGCTAATTGATAGGCGTTAGGCTGCAATTGCACTCCGAATCGATCGGCTACAGGTCAACGCTAGTGCTACTTGCTGCGCTGAAAGATGAAGTAACAGCAGTTCATCTTCTCGCAGACTTTGCGGGTGTTTCCATTGCAAAGATAGAACCGCGAGAATTTCATTCCGTAACGTTACTGGGACAATAAGCTGCGCGCCAAATTCTGGATCGCCTGTTTCCGTAACAACCTGCATTTTCTGAGCTGCGATCGCGTCCTTGACGATTTGAGCTTGCGCTAACTCTGAACTGCCGCTAACTCCGTAAGTTCCAGTCATCGTAAAGGCATCATTTTCGATTAGCTGAATCACACAGCGATCGGCAAAAAAGTTTTGACCAAAAGCGATCGCGATCGGATCTAAAGTGCTTTCGATGCCCGTTGCATCTTGAGCGACTGCGACGATCGTGGAGAGCAAAGCGGTTTGAGCTTGCGATCGACGGAGTTCCTCGGTTCGCTGTTTTAGCAATTCGTAAGTTTCGGCAGCGCGCTGCACGACGGCTTTGAGTTCGTTCGGGTCCCAAGGCTTGGTAATGTATTTGTAAACTTGTCCAGAGTTGATTGCCTCGACTAAATCTTCGACATCGGTAAAGCCCGTCAAAATAATTCGCATCGTGTCGGGAAATTTCGGAACGGTGCGGCTGAGAAACTCTGTTCCTTTCATCTCAGGCATTCGCTGGTCAGAAATAATCACTGCGACTTCGCCTTCTTCCGCCAGTAATTGCAGCGCGTGAACGCCGCTTTCTGCTTTGAGAACCTGAAAATCGCGGCGAAACGTCCGATACAGCAGATCGAGATTATCGGGTTCGTCATCGACGACGAGCATTTTCGTTTTCTTGGGTCGATCGAGCGTCATAAATTGTCGGCTGATAGGTTCTAGTTCTGGAATGGAATATTCCATACGATCGTCACTCCTTCGCAAGGTGGGAGACAGAGGGATTCAGTATTCCTAGTCTTGCCACTTTGCCTGGATCTGTAACAGAGCCTTCTGCGATCGGTGCAATGATTCGCCGACCTTCTTGACCTATCCTGAAATTCTCAATACGAATCCACCGTTCGTGGTCACAACCAAATCGTTTCCAAGTGTCGTAATTCCTGATGGAATTTGATACTTTTTCGCCAAATCCACGATCGTACTTACTTTTCCGGTTGCGTCTACCTGCACCACTAAGCCAGAGTTCGTTGTTGCGGTTAATTGATTGCGCCAAATCGTGACATCAAATGGAATGCCAAACCCTAACGCTTTAAGATCGACGATCGCTTTCGCTTTCCCTTTTTCGATTCGCACCAACTGCCCATACGACTGCGCTACAACGATCGATTGATTCTGTACGACCAGCCCGAACGGATTGCCGAATGGAGTCAAATTTGCGATCGGGCTAATCTTTCCATCCGGGCTGACTCGAATTAACTCGCTGGACGACTCAATCACATCAGTTGAAATTGTCACTAAATAATCGCCTCGATCAACGGTGACACCAAACGGCGCACCATAAAAGCCACTGCGCTGCGTCAAATCTGCGATCGTTTCAACTTTGCCATCGGGTTTAATCCGCAATAAATAATGTTGCGGCAAATAGCCCGAAACCGTCACGATTAAATCTTGATCTTGGTCGATAACTCCGAACGGAACACCCAGTTCAGACTGGACTAAATTCACGATCGATGCGCTCTTTCCATCTGGCGTAATTTTAAGCAGTTGTCCATCAAGCGTCGGCACAATTACATTGCCTTTGCTGACCGCCACACTTTGCAGCGTATAGATATTGAGCTTTTGAGCGATTACTGCAATTTCAATCATCTTGGCGGTGGGAACTAAATCCATCGATCGACAACATAGACCTAAACGCTCAATTGTTTCAAGTCAGAAAAGCTTGTGATTTCTAAGCGTAGCAATGTTACCCTCTACTTGCGGTGCAAGGTTTCAGATTCGATCTTCATTCCTGAATTAACACGAACTTTATTCGGTATTCCTGCGCTTGAATCGTGAGAGAACCCATGTAGAATAGCTGAGTTTCTAAAGCTACTTTACGCTGAACACCAGGAAAATAGCGCACTCCAATTGCCCGATCGAATTTGAGCGATTTGCGATGCCGTAGACAACCGTTAGAACTGTAAAAGCCCGATGAACGCAACGAATTCTTCTCCCACAGTCCCCTTTGTTCTCCGATCGATTGGCATTATTCTGATTTTGTCATCGCTGGTGAACTACATTTCGATTCTGATTCCGCCCAATTTTTCGGACGAAACTTGGTTCGCGAATGTCGTGTCGCAGATTGTCGATCGCGGCATCGTTCCGTTGGTCGGATTAGGCTTTTTGCTCGCAGGCTCGTTTCTCGAAAACGGCTCTCTCGCCCTTAGAGATCGCAGTAAACCGTTTACGACTTTCCGCTTTTGGGCGCTGCTGTTATCGATGCTGCTTGGACTGTTGTTCCTGGTCGCTTTCCCACTGCACTTGAATAATACGCGCCAAGTTTCTGATAAAGAGTTAGCGCGAATCGATCAACAAGCTAAAGATCTAGAAAGTCAACTGAATGCTCAAGTGCAACAGCAACAAGAGCAATTTACGGCACTGCTACGCGACCCAAATCAGTCGAAGCAGTTAGACGATCGCTTAAAACAAGTAGAAACGGCGATCTCCAGTGGTCAGTTGCAAGGCGAACAACTCGCGAATGCACAACGCATCCAGAAAGAAATACAAGCGCTGAAAGCCAATCCGAATTCCGTCGCCGATCGAGCAAAAGAGTACCGTAACACTCAACTTACTAAAATTCGTGAAGACCGTGCTGCGGCTGAAAGTCAAGCTCGAAGCAGATTCTGGAAATCTGGAGTTCAAACAGGTATCAGCAGCTTACTGCTCTCACTCGGTTACTTCATCATCGGCTGGTTAGGTTTGAAAGAAATGGGGGTTCTAGGCGGCAAGCGCAAACCCGTAATGCGCTAAATCAAGCAAAAGGATGAAAGATGAAGTGTAGAAAAAGGGAGAAATAGAAAAGCTTAGGTATTTCGCCGAGTCTTTCTCCTTTTTGCCCTCTTCATCTTTTTGGTTTATGTTCTCTATTTTCATCCTGACCCACAACGAAGAAGTCGAAATTGCCGCTTGTATTGAGTCGGCGTTGTTGTCGGATGATGTCGTAGTGGTAGATTCTTACAGCGACGATCGCACCGTGTCGATCGCGCAATCTTACCCAGTTAGAGTCGTACAACACGAGTTCGAGAGCCACGGTCAACAGCGAACTTGGATGCTGCGATCGGTTCCGGTCAAACACGAATGGGTATACATTCTCGAAGCCGATGAGCGTATGACTCCGGAGCTATTCCAAGAATGTCTCGATACGATTCGGTCTGCCGATCACGTCGGATATTATGTCGCTGAGCGCGTCATGTTTATGGGGAAATGGATTCGCCGCAGTACCCAATACCCCCGCTATCAACTGCGACTCTTTCTGCGCGAGAAAGTTTGGTTTACCGATTACGGTCACACTGAGCGCGAGGTAGTTGAAGGCTCGACTGGATTTTTGAAAGAAACTTACCCGCATTACACCTCTGGAAAAGGCTTTAGTCGCTGGATCGAAAAGCACAATCGCTACTCGACGAATGAAGCGATCGAAACGCTGCGACAACTCGAAACCGGATCGCTCGATTGGCAGGCTCTCTTTTTTGGACGGTCAGAAGTAGAACGAAGGCGCGCCCTCAAAGATC